>CAIMSP010000001.1 GCA_903844215.1 uncultured beta proteobacterium
CACGCCGCCGGGGCTGTAGTTCTGCGCCGCGATCAGGCTGCCGTCCTGCGAGATCGCGCCGCCAATGCTGTTGCCGGCCTGCAGCACGCGGCGCTCGATTACGCCCAGCAGTAGATCGATTTTGGTCAGGCCGCCGTCGCGCCCGAACACATAGGCGTAACGCCCGTCGCGCGCAAACACGACCGAGGCGTGGGACAGATCGCCCAGGCCGGCGATCGAGGCCAGCGCCGTCATGCGTGTCGTGTCAACGATTTGCACGCTGCCGCTGGCGCGTTCGATCACCACGCCCAAATCACCGGTGCCGCGCGGTGCCGGTGCCGCGCAAGCGAACAACAAGGCCAGCGTCGAAGCGGCCAAGAAGGCGCGCAGCGTTCTGGCGATCAGGTCGTTTTTCAGCTCAATGTTCACTCGGAAACCCCTTCTGCAATTGATCCACCATCCAGTCCGCCTCGGCCTCGCTCAGGAAGCGCTGCCAGGGCGGCATGGGCGTGCCGGGCCGGCCCTGCAAAATCGTCCACTTGAGACTGTCCGCAGGCTTGTCGCTGAGGTTTTGTGGCAGCAGCGCCGGGCCCAGTCCACCCTTTAAGCTCATGCCGTGACAGGAGCCGCAATCCTGGCGCACCAGGGTGATCAGCGCCGCGCGTCGGGCCGCGCTGGGGGCTGGCGTTTGCGGCGCGGCCGCTGCTGCCAGTTGGCCTACCAGACCGGTGCCGCACAGCAGCCACGCCAGGCAGCGGCGCGCCAAGGGCGTGGTGGAAGAGCGGTTCATGGCGTGGGGCATGGTTTCATTTCTGACGCGAGGCTTGGGCACAAGCGTAGTTCAGTTCACTGTCTGCGTCCTTGACCTACTTTAAGTTTTATTCAGCCGCTTTGCGGTAGATTCGTGGCCATGGAAACACAACACCAGAGCACACGATGAGTCCACTTTCTACCGCTGCGACAAGCCCCGAGCCGCGCCCCTCGGGCGATTGCGGCACCGTGTACCTGGTGGGCGCCGGGCCGGGTGACCCGGAGTTGCTGACGCTGCGCGCGGACCGCTTGCTGCGTCAGGCCGATGTGGTGGTGTACGACCATCTGGTGAGTGCGGGCGTACTCGACAAGGTGGCTGCGCACGCGCAAAGGATTTACGTCGGCAAGCAAGAAAGCCTGCACAGTCTGCCGCAGCCAGACATCAACGGCTTGCTGGTGCGTTTGGCGCGCGAGGGCAAGAACGTGGTGCGGCTCAAGGGCGGTGACCCGTTCATCTTCGGCCGTGGCGGCGAAGAGGCCGAGGAACTGGTGGCTGCGGGCGTGCGCTTTGAAGTCGTGCCCGGCGTCACGGCGGCTTCGGGCGTCAGCGCCTACGCCGGGATTCCGCTGACGCACCGCGATTACGCGCAATCGTGCAAGTTCACCACCGGCCACCTGAAGGACGGCAGCGTGCAACTCGATTGGGCCCATCTGGTGCAGCCGAACCAGACCGTGGTGATCTACATGGGACTGGGCGCGCTGCCACAAATCAGCCGCCAGTTGATCGAACATGGACAACTCCCAACCATGCCCGTGGCCGTGATCGAGAACGGCTGCACCGAGGGCCAGCGCGTCCTCGTCGGCACCCTGGCCGACATCGCCGCCAAGGTCAGCGCGCAAGGCTTCAAATCGCCCAGCCTGATCATCGTGGGCGAGGTTGTGGCGCTGCGCGAAAAATTGCAGTGGTTCGAAGGTCTGGCCCGCTGAGTCTTTGTCCTGGCAAGGCCCGTGGTCGCTTCAGGACGGGCGGATTCACATCAACGCTGGATGCGGGTGTCTCACGTGTGTCGCTTGAGGGCTGCAAGCGGCCAAATGAGGCGTTCCAGAACGGTCGCTCAAGACGCGGTTTTGACGTGGAGATGACCAGCGACCAGCGACCGAAGGGAGCGAGGCCGATCACCATGTTAGGTTCATCGTCTCTCTATGGAATTGCTAAATTCGGTTGACGTCAAGTTTTGTTCTCTCGACGTTTTATTTTGTCTGAATATAGCTCAGTGGACTTTGTGCCTCAATGTCGGCTATCGCTGCGTTGCTGCAGTTTAAAAGTTCGCCTCGTGCGCCAGTTTTCTTGCCCCGTCGTCGCTGCCCCAGCGCCAGCTTGGCCTGGCGCATTCACGGGTACTTACCAAGCGCCGTAGTGCGTCACCAAACCATACCAAAGGGCTCCCACTTCACGGCCCATGCGGGTCTGTCCGGCTTTCGCCGTGGCGTTGGCCGCTAAGTGCACCATCACCAACTTCTGCGCTGGGTCAACAAAAATGGCCTGCCCATAAACGCCCAACAAGGCAAAGCGACGCTGTGCCCCAGGGAAGGTCCAAACTTGGTAGCCATAGCCGTAATAAGGTGTCGCTTGTCTGGGGGCAAAGGCTTGCGGATGGCGTCGCCAGTCGGTGGCTTCGAGCAAGAAATCCTTGGGCAAGATTTCACCTAAATCCGGTCGATCCGTACGCACACCGTCGTTGCCAAGAAGAATCCCGAAACGGGCGTAGTCTTGCGCGGTGGCGTTGAAGTTGCCACTGGCGCGCTCCAAGCCGTCAGCGCCTGCGCGCCACAAGCCTGAAGTTTGTGCGCCCATCGGCTGCCAAAGCCGGGTCTGCAGGTACGCGCTCAAGGTTTGCCCGGTGGCTCCGCGTATCACCAAGGCCAACATATCGGTCTCGGCACTGGCGTAATTGAACACCAGCCCTTGGGGATTGAGTCGGGTCGTGATGACTTTTGCACCTGCAGCGGCGCCGCCCTTGTACGCGGCAGCACCATAGCGCGCGAGATCATCAGCGCCGTTGTACAGCTCTTCAAACTTGGCGCCCGATGACATGCGCAGCAAATTGCGAATGGTGGATTCGCCGTAAATCGTTCCGGCCAGCGTGGGCGCATAGGCCTGCGCTCGATCATCCAGTGATTTGAGACTTCCTTCACGCAAAGCCAGGCCGATGGCCATGGCCGTGATTGTTTTGGCCATTGAATTCGATAAAAAGCGGTGCTCTGCGCTGCGCCCGTATTGGTAGCGCTCGACCTGAATCACACCGTCCTTGATCACCAACAAGGCCATCGCCGGTTGGCGCTGGAGGTAATCATCGACCGTCAGACCGCTTTGACCGTCCACGCTCCACCGGTAGGCCGGCTCTTTCGCCAGCTTGGTCAATGCAAGGGGTTCGATGGCAGGCAGCATCACGTTGGCGACGCCGCCGAAGATGCCCGAAATTTCAGCATGGTGGCTAAAGGAGCCCACCCGCACGCAGGCATCCATAAACCAGGTTCGGGCCGTTCCCACGGGGTACTCCTGCGCTTTGCAAAGCGCGGCTTCATTGGGTTCGGCCTGCGCTAAGACGCTGTATGAAGCAAGCAAAGTGCGCAGAAGAATGGCGCGAAGTTTCATGCGATCAGTATGGCACGAGGCCCTTGGATTTGTGCAACGGCCAACCCATCCAGTCGCAGCGGCCCCAAGAAGCCGCGAACGGCAATTCGTTTGGAGACGGTGCAAGGGCAGGTGGCGCCTCGCCGATTGCCTGGCCTGCCCCCTGGGCGCGTCGGCGCTACAGGCCTAGGCCTGTAGCGCTTCGAGCAGTTCGGTCTCGATCTCGATTTGCTCACGGTTGTGCTGCAGCGCGGCGCCGTCGATCAGGAAGCTGTCTTCCACGCGCTCGCCCAGCGTACTGATCTTGGCCAGTTGCAGGTTGATGTGGTGCGCGGCGAGCACCCGCGCCACGCTGTAGAGCAGGCCCATGCGGTCGCTGGCCGAGATGTTGAGCAGCCAGCGCTGGGCCTTCTCGTCGGGGCGCAAATCGACGCGCGGCGCGATCGGAAAACTCTTCACGCGGCGCGACACCCGACCGCGACGCGGCGCGGGCAGGGCGCCCTGGTCCTGGATGGTTTTCGTCAGGCCCGTCTCCATCAGATTGATGAGGTCGCGGTAGCTCTCGGGCTCGTCCGCCGTGACGACTTGAAAGGTGTCCAGCGCATAGCCGTTTCTGGCGGTGTAAATTTTCGCGTCCAGGATGCTGAAGCCGGCCTGGTCGAAGTAGCCGCAGATGCGGGCAAACAGATCCGGCTGATCCGGCGTGTACACCAGCACTTGCAGGCCTTCACCCACGGGCGACTGGCGCGCGCGCACGGTTGCGCTGGGGCGCTGCTGGGTGCGTGCATCGGCCAGGGGTGTGCCGGGTGTGCGGTTGGTGTCGTGGCCGCGATTCGAGCGCCGCGTCAGTTGGCGCGTGTGCCAGGCAATATCGCTGGCGTCGTGGCGCATGAAGTAGCCCACGTCCAGCGTGTCCCACAGCGGCTTGTGCGCCTCGAACGGCAGGGCGTGCAGCGCCAGGATGCTCAGGGCTTCGCGCTTGCAGGCTTCGATCTCGGCGTGCGGATCGGGCGCGCGTCCGCCCAGGCTGCGCAGCGTCAAGCGGTACAGGTCTTCCAGCAGCTTGCCCTTCCAGGCGTTCCAGACCTTGGGCGAGGTGCCGCGAATGTCGGCCACCGTCAGCAGGTACAGCGCCGTGAGGTTGCGCTCGTTGCCCACGCGCTGCGCGAAGGCCGCGATCACGTCCGGGTCGCTCAGGTCTTCCTTTTGCGCAATGCGGCTCATCCGGAGGTGTTCGCGCACCAGCAGTTCGATCAGCTTCGCGTCGTCCCCGGCCACGCCGTGCGCGCGGCAAAAGCGCCGCACCTCGATCACGCCCAGCTCCGAATGGTCGCCCCCGCGCCCCTTGGCAATGTCGTGAAACAGCGCGGCGGTGTAGAGCAACCAGGGCTTGTCCCAGCCGGCGGCGAGCTGCGAACAAAACGGGTATTCGTGGGCGTGCTCGGCCATGAAGAAGCGCCGCACATTGCGCAGCACCATCAGGATGTGCTGGTCCACGGTGTACACATGGAACAGGTCGTGCTGCATCTGCCCCACGATCTTGCGAAACACCCACAGATAGCGCCCCAGCACCGAAGTCTGGTTCATGAGGCGCATGGCGTGGGTGATGCCGTCGTGCTGTTGCAGGATGGCCAGGAAGGTGGCGCGGTTCACCGGGTCGCGCCGGTAGGCTGCGGTCATGACGCTGCGGGCGTTGAACAGCGCGCGCAGCGTGCGGGCCGACAGACCCTTGACCCCGACCGTGGTCTGGTAAAGCAAGAAGGTTTCCAGGATCGCGTGCGGTTGGCGCAGGTACAGGTCGTCGCTGGCGACCTCGATCATGCCGGCCTTGTCGGAAAAGCGCTCGTTGATCGGGCGCAGCGCATGGCCGCTCGGGTTCAGCCGCTCCTCGATGTTGAGCAACAGGATCTGGTTCAGTTGCGTCACCGCCTTGGCTGCCCAGTAGTAGCGGCGCATCAGCAGTTCGCTGGCCCGCAGCGGTGCGCGGTAGCGCTCGGACACGGTGCGCGCGCCGTCGCTGGTCTGCGTGACGTAGCCAAAGCTGTTGGCCACGGCGGTTTGCAGGTCAAACACCAGCCGGTCTTCGCGCCGCTGCGCCAGCAGGTGCAGCCGGGCACGGATCAGGTTGAGCAGCGCTTCATTGCGTTTGATCTGGCGCACTTCAAAGGCGGTGGCCAGTCCGTTGCGTGCCAGCGCGTCCCAGGTCTGGCCCAGGCCCGCGGCCTTGGCCACCCACAGGATGACCTGCAGGTCGCGCAGCCCGCCAGGCGACTCCTTGCAGTTGGGCTCGAGCGCGTACGGGGTGTTCTCCTGGCGGTGATGGCGCTGGCGCATCTCCAGCGTCTTCGCGACGAAGAAGGCCTGAGGATCAAGCGCCGCAGAAAACTGCTTTTGGAACTGCTCGTACAGGGCGGCGCTGCCGGTGATCAGGCGCGACTCCAGCAGCGAGGTCTGCACCGTGACGTCGTTTTCGCTCTCGCTCAGGCACTGGTCCAGGTCGCGCACGCTGGAGCCGATCTCCAGGCCGGCGTCCCAGCAACTGCCGATCAGCCCTTCAATGCGCGACTTCAACTCCGCGTCCATGTCGGGCGACACGCCCGCGGGCAACAGCACCAGCACGTCCACATCGGAAAACGCAAACAACTCGCCACGCCCGTAACCGCCGACGGCCAGCAGGGCCAGGCGCGCGTCACAGGCCTGATCCAGGCCGGACTGGCGCCACAGGGTGGCGAGGGTGGCGTCGGTGAGTTGCACCAGTTGCCGCAGGCTGGAGCGCACGCCGCGCGTCGAAGCGCCGCTGCCCTGCACCGCCTGCATCACGACGGCTTTTTGCGCGCGGTACTGTTCGCGCAGGGACAGGGCTTGGGTCATCGTGGGCCGGTTCTCCTGGCTGGCGTGAAACTCAGGGCTTGACGAAAGCCGGAGGCTTGGGGCAGCCCTCCGACAGCGTCAGCACCTCGTAGCCGGTGGGCGTGACCAGGATCGTGTGCTCCCACTGCGCCGACAGGGAATGGTCCTTGGTGACGATGGTCCAGCGGTCGCCCAGTTCCTTGATCTCCTTGCGCCCGGCGTTGAGCATGGGCTCGATGGTGAGCGTCATGCCTTCCTTGAGTTCGTCCAGCGTACCCGGGCGGCCGTAGTGCAGCACCTGCGGCTCCTCGTGAAACTTCTGGCCAATGCCGTGGCCGCAGAACTCGCGCACCACGCTCAGGCCGTGGCCTTCGGCAAACTTCTGGATCGCGTGCCCGATGTCGCCCAGGTGGGCTCCGGGCTTGACCTGCAGGATGCCGTGCCACAGCGCCTCGTAGGTCAGGGCGCACAGGCGCTTGGCGGCGATGGAGGCCTCGCCCACGATGTACATGCGGCTGGAGTCGCCGTGCCAGCCGTCCTTGATGACGGTGACATCCACGTTCAGGATGTCGCCCTTTTTCAGCGGCTTGTCGTTCGGGATGCCGTGGCAGACCTGGTGGTTGATGGAGGTGCAGATCGACTTCGGATAGGGGTTGTGGCCGGAGGGGTCGTAGTTCAGTGGCGCCGAGATCGCGTGCAACACCTTCGTCGTGTAGTCCTCGGCCAGTTGGTCCAGTTCGTTGGTGGTGACGCCGGGTTTCACGAAGGGTGCCAGGTAATCCAGCACCTGGGCCGTCAATTGCCCTGCGATGCGCATGCCGTTGATTCCGGCCTCGTCTTTGATGGTGATGGTCATGGGTGCGGATTATCCCCGAGGCGGGGTTGGCGCGCCGGGCCGGTGCAATCCACCCCCACAGCTAAAATCCTTGCCTGACGCGCGCCGCGCGAGAACCCTGCGCCTGGCCTTCTCCCCCTTCATTGAGCTCACCACCGTGACACTGCATATTTCCACTTTCGACGGCGCCCTGCGTGGCATCAACGCCCTGAGCGATTTCCGCGTGCAACAACTGCTGCCGCGCCTGCAAGGCAGCTACCCCAAGGTCAGCGGCGTCAGCGCCCGCTTTGTGCATCTGGTGGCCAGCGATCAGCCCTTGAGCGCCGAGCAACGGGGGCAACTGGAGGCGCTGTTGCTCTATGGCGAGCCTTGTGCCGGGCCCTTGGACGGTGAACTGCTGCTGGTGACGCCGCGCTTTGGCACGGTCTCGCCCTGGGCTTCCAAGGCCACCGACATCGCGCACAACTGCGGCCTGAGCGTGCGCCGCATCGAGCGCGTCACGGAATACCGGGTCAGCCTGCAGTCGGGGCTGCTGGGCAAGGCCAAGCTCAGCCCGGAGCAGCGCGAGCAGATCGCCGCGCTGCTGCACGACCGCATGACCGAGAGCGTGGTGGCCGACAGGGCCCAGGCCTCGGGCCTGTTTGCCGCACTGCCGGCTGCGGCCATGGAGCAGATCGACGTGTTGCAGGGTGGGCGGGCTGCGCTGGAGCAGGCGAATATCGAGTTCGGTCTGGCGCTGGCCGGCGACGAGATCGACTACCTGGTGAGCGCGTTCCAGGCCCTGGGGCGCAACCCCAGCGATGTGGAACTGATGATGTTTGCCCAGGCCAACAGTGAGCACTGCCGGCACAAGATCTTCAACGCGCAGTTCACGCTCGACGGTGTGGCGCAGGACAAGAGCCTGTTCGGCATGATTCGCCACACCCACCAGACCAGCCCGCAGCACATGATCGTGGCCTATTCGGACAACGCCTCGGTGATGGAAGGCACGCAGGTCCAGCGCTTCGTTGCCAAGTCGGCCGGTGCCGATAGCGCCCCAAGCTATCAAAAAGAGAGTGCCCTGAGCCATGTGCTGATGAAGGTGGAAACGCACAACCACCCCACGGCGATCTCTCCCTTCCCCGGCGCCTCCACCGGCGCTGGCGGCGAAATCCGCGACGAAGGCGCGACCGGTCGCGGCTCCAAGCCCAAGGCCGGCCTGACCGGTTTCACCGTCTCCAAAATTAATTGGGGTCAGATTCCAATTAATTCTCAAAACGAGAAAGATGAAAAGAATTGGAATCTGACCCCAATTAATGACAAGCCCGAGCACATTGCCAGTGCCCTGCAGATCATGATCGACGGGCCCTTGGGCGGCGCGGCCTTCAACAATGAGTTTGGGCGGCCGAATTTACTGGGTTACTTTCGCGAGTACGAGCAGCTCATTGACTCCGACGTGGACAGTATCCGACGCGGCTACCACAAGCCCATCATGATCGCGGGCGGCCTGGGCACCATCGACGCCGGGCAGACGCACAAGATCGAATTCCCTGCGGGCAGCCTGCTGATCCAGTTGGGCGGACCGGGCATGCGCATCGGCATGGGCGGCAGCGCCGCGAGTTCGCTGGCCACCGGCGCGAATGCGGCGAATCTGGACTTTGATTCGGTGCAGCGCGGCAACCCCGAGATGGAGCGCCGTGCGCAGGAGGTCATCAACCATTGCTGGAACCTGTTGGACTCCAACCCCATTCTGGCGATCCACGACGTGGGCGCGGGGGGCTTGAGCAACGCCTTCCCCGAGTTGACGAACGACGCGGGACGCGGTGCGCGCTTTGATCTGCGCGCCGTGCCGCTGGAAGAGTCGGGCCTGGCGCCCAAGGAAATCTGGTGCAATGAAAGCCAGGAACGCTATGTGCTGGCGATCGCGCCGGAGTCGCTGGCGCTGTTCCAGTCCTTCTGCGAGCGCGAGCGCTGCCCGTTTGCGGTGGTCGGTGTCGCGACCGAGGAGCGGCAGCTTTTTGTGGCTGATGAACCTCTGCCGTCGCGCGCGGACGGCGGGCTAGGCGCCCGCAGCGCAGGAACCGGAATGGACTTACGGGTCCATGAGGATTCCGAGCACCGCGCAACGACGCCCCCCGTTCGCGCAGTCGGCAGTACGCCGGTGGACATGCCTATGAATGTGCTTCTGGGCAAGCCACCCAAGATGCACCGCGACGTGAAGAGCGTGCCGCGCCAGTTCGCGCCGATTGATCTCACCGGCGTGGACCTGCAGCAGGCCGCGATTCAGGTGCTGTCGAGCCCGACGGTGGCGAGCAAGCGATTTCTCATCACCATCGGCGACCGCACGGTGGGCGGACTCACGCACCGCGATCAGATGGTGGGTCCCTGGCAGGTGCCGGTGGCGGACTGTGCGGTCACGCTGGCCGACTATCAGGGCTTTGCCGGTGAGGTCATGGCCATGGGCGAGCGCACGCCGCTGGCCAGCCTGCACGCCGCCGCGTCGGGGCGCATGGCGGTGGCCGAGGCGATCACGAATCTGCTGGCGGCCCCGATTGAGCTGGCGCGCGTCAAGCTCTCGGCCAACTGGATGGCGGCCTGCGGTGAGCCCGGCGAGGACGCCGATCTGTACGCCACCGTCAAGGCCGTTGGCATGGAGCTGTGCCCGGCCCTGGGCATCTCCATTCCCGTGGGCAAGGATTCGCTCTCCATGCGCACACAGTGGACCGACCCGGCCAGCGCGCAGGCCAAGAAGGTGACGTCGCCGGTGTCGCTCATCGTCACCGCCTTTGCCACGCTGGCCGACGTGCGCGGCACGCTCACCCCGCAACTCGACGCGACCCTTGCCGACACGACGCTGGTGCTGATCGACCTGGGCAAGGGCGCCAAGCGCATGGGCGCCAGCATGCTGGCCCAGGTGCTCAACCAGGCCGGGGGTGAGGTGCCCGATCTGCACCAGCCGCAAGACCTGATCAGCCTGGTGAATGCCGTGAATCAATTGCGCGCACAAGGCCGCATCCTGGCCTACCACGACCGCAGCGACGGCGGCTTGTTTGCCACGGTGTGCGAGATGGCCTTCGCCGGCCATGTGGGCGTGTCGCTCAACGTGGACCTGCTTGTGACCGAGGGCGATGGCGTCGCCGACAGCCGCATGGATGTGGGCGACAGCAAGAATTGGGCGGGGCAGGTGGGTGCCAGGCGCGAAGAGGCCACGCTCAAGGCCCTGTTCAACGAGGAACTGGGCGTCGTCCTGCAGGTGCGCACGCAGGAGCGCAACGCCGTCATGCAGACGCTGCGCGAGCATGGTCTGAGCGCGCACAGCCACTTCGTCGGCAAGACCCGCCCGGCGTCCTCCGCAATCGATTCCGGCAAGGGCGAAGTGCAGGTCTGGCGCGACGCCAAATGCATCTTCAGCGCCAAACTGGCCGACCTGCATCAGGCCTGGGACGCATTCAGCTGGCGCATCTGCCAGCAGCGCGACAACCCGGTTGGTGCGGACGCGGAACACGCTGGTACCGGCGCGCCGCTGGATCCGGGGCTGCATCAGCAGCTGTCGTTTACTCCCCAGGCGCCAGCGCTGCTGTTGGCGCGCCCTCGGGTGGCCATCCTGCGCGAGCAGGGGGTCAACTCCCAGATCGAGATGGCCTATGCCTTTCATGCGGCAGGCTTTGACGCCGTGGACGTGCACATGACCGATCTGCAGATCGGCCGCGCCAAGCTGCAGGATTTCGCCGGCGTTGTGGCCTGCGGCGGCTTCAGCTACGGCGACACGCTGGGAGCGGGCATTGGCTGGGCGCGCTCCATCACCTTCAATCCCGTGCTGGCGCAGCAGTTTCGCGCCTTCTTCGCGCGCAGCGACACCTTCGGCCTGGGCGTGTGCAACGGCTGCCAGATGTTCGCCGAACTGGCCGACATCATCCCCGGCGCGCAGAGCTGGCCGCGCTTCACCACGAACCAGAGCGAGCGCTTCGAAGCGCGCTTTTCCATGGTGGAGATCCTCGATTCACCGAGCCTGTTCCTGCAAGGCATGGCCGGCAGCCGGCTGCCGATTGCGGTGGCGCACGGCGAGGGCTTCGCCAACTTCGCGCACCGCGGCGACGCGGCGCAGGCGATCGCCGCCATGCGCTTCGTGGACAACTTCGGCCAGGCGACGCAGGCCTATCCCTTCAACCCCAACGGCAGCCCGGGCGGCCTGACCGCAGTGACCACGGCGGACGGCCGCTTCACGGCCATGATGCCGCACCCGGAGCGCGTGTTTCGCAACATTCAGATGAGCTGGAGCGCGGGCCACGCCGACGCCTTGAGCCCTTGGATGCAGCTCTGGCACAACGCGCGCAAGTGGGTCGGTTGATGGCGCACGTCAAGCTGGCGTGCGAAGCGGTTGCTGGGCACGCCGACTTTCGTGCGCTGGACTCGATCCAGGGCATCGGCGTGGACCTGCGCTACGCCAGCGCCGACAACTTCGTCGGGCGCAATCTGTACGGCGATCTGGACTGCGCCTGGCTGCAGCGTGAAGCCGCCGCCGGACTGGAACAGGCCGTCGCCTGGTTGCAGCAACGCCAACCGCAACTCCAACTGCTGGTGCTGGACGCGCTGCGCCCGCATCGGGTGCAGGAGCAGTTATGGCAGCACCTGGAGGGCACGCAGCTGCGCCAATACCTCGCCGACCCGGCACGCGGCTCGATCCACTCCTTCGGCATGGCCGTGGACGTGACGCTGCTGGACGCTGGCGGGCAGGAGTTGGACATGGGCACCGGCTTTGACGACTTGTCCGAGTTGTCGCATCCCGATTTGGAAGAGCTGCACCTGGCGCAGCAGCGCCTGAGCGCGCAGCAGATCGTCAACCGAAGGCTGCTGCGCAGCGCCCTGTGCGACAGCGGATTTCACGCCATCCACAGTGAATGGTGGCACTTCGACTTTGGCGACAAGGAGCGCATCCGCCAGAGTTACCAGCGGGTCGAGTAGCGCCAGCCGAACGAAAGTCAGCGGGTCTTGGGCACGCGCCCCATCAGGTAGAACTCGGCGTTCGGTGCCATGTTGCTGAACGAGGCCATGCGATTCGACAGGCCGAAGAAGGCGGTGATGGCGGCAATGTCCCAGGCGTCTTCAGCGCTGAAACCCTGAGCCTGCAGCAGTGCAAAATCCGCGTCGTTGATCTCGTGCGACTGCAGGCACACCTTCATCGCGAAGTCGAGCATGGCGCGCTGACGCGGCGTGATGTCGGCCTTGCGGTAGTTCACCGCCAGTTGATCCGCCAGCATCGGTTTCTTCTCGTAGATGCGCAGGATCGCGCCGTGCGCCACCACGCAATACAGGCAGGCGTTGGCGGCGCTGGTGGTGGTGACGATCATTTCGCGCTCGCCCTTGGTCAAGCCCGAATCCTCCTTCAGCATCAGCGCGTCGTGGTAGGCAAAGAAGGCGCGCCACTCCGCTGGCCGCCGGGCCAAGGACAGAAACACGTTCGGCACGAAACCGGCCTTGGCCTGAATTTCCAGCACCTTGGCCTTGATGTCCTGCGGGAGGTCGTTGATATCGGGGGCCGGGTAGCGCGGTGTGTGGTTCATGCTCGTCGTCCGTGAGATGGGTGGATGAATGCTGCACCAAGTATTGCCCACATCGCCGGCTCCGTCCAGCGCCATTGGCCGGGTGCCTGGCGAGTTCGACATGTGTATTAGTAAAACTAATGACTATATAAACCAAGTAACAAAGCTACTTTGTTTGCGCGATCTTCAGCACAATGCGCCAGATCAACAACCAGGAGACCAGCATGCTCATCGGCGTACCCAAGGAAATCAAGAACCACGAATACCGTGTCGGACTCACGCCTGCGAGCGTGCGCGAGCTGGTGGGACACGGGCACCAGGTTCTGGTGCAGAACGACGCCGGCACGGCGATCGGCTGCACCGACGAGCAGTACGTCGCCGCTGGCGCCAAGATGGTGGCCGCCGCCAGCGAAATCTTTGCGCAGGCCGAGATGATCGTCAAGGTCAAGGAGCCGCAAGCCGTGGAATGCGCGATGCTGCGCCCCGGCCAGATCCTGTACACCTATTTGCACCTCGCGCCCGATCCCGAGCAGACCCAGGCGCTGATGGCCTCGGGTGCCATCTGCATCGCCTATGAGACCATCACCGGACCCGGCGGCGGCTTGCCGCTGCTCGCGCCCATGAGCGAAGTGGCCGGGCGCATGGCCGTGCAGGCCGGCGCCACCTATCTGGAAAAGGCGCACGGCGGACGCGGCTTGCTGCTCGGCGGCGTGCCCGGCGTGGCGCCCGGCCATGTGGTCATCATCGGCGCTGGCGTCGTCGGCACGAATGCCTTGCAGATGGCCGTGGGCCTGGGCGCTCGCGTGACGGTGCTGGACAAGAGCGTGGACCGCCTGCGCCAACTCGATCTGGTGTTTGGCAATCGCATCAGCACCGTGTATTCAACCGCATCGAGCATCGAGGAGGCCGTGCTTGACGCGGATCTGGTGATCGGTGGCGTGCTCGTGCCCGGTGCGGCAGCGCCCAAGCTGGTGACGCGCTCGCACATCTCGCGCATGAAAAAAGGCGCGGTGGTGGTGGACGTGGCGATCGACCAGGGCGGCTGCTTCGAGACCTCGCATGCCACGACGCATGCCGAGCCGGTGTACATGGTGGACGGCGTGGTGCACTACTGCGTGGCCAACATGCCTGGCGCCGTGGCCCGCACCTCGACCTTCGCGTTGAACAACGCCACCATTGGCCATGCCTTGGCGCTGGCCGACAAGGGCTGGAAGCAGGCATTGAAGGACAACGCCCATCTGCGCCACGGTCTGAATGTGTGCCAGGGCCAGGTGACCTACGAAGCCGTGGCGCGGGATCTGGGCTACGCCTTTGTCGAACCCATGACGCTGCTGGGCTGATTCAGGGGATGGGATGGATGTGTGTGCACGACAGTGCTGGGATGCGGGCGCACACGGCGGCTCACCTCAGTCGTCGCTGCTGACCCAGGGCAGCCGGTACCACTCGGGTTCGGGCTGCCAGGCGGCGGCCCAGGCCGGCATCTCGCTGGCCGGCATGGGGCGCGCGATGCCGTAGCCCTGCGCCAGATCGCAGCCCAATTGCAGCAGCAGGCTGCCGTGTTCCACGGTCTCCACGCCTTCGGCGATGACCTGTCGTTTGAAGGCGGCGGCCAGGCCGATCACGCCTTGGAGAATCGCCAGGTCGTCCGGGTCGTCGAGCATGTCGCGCACAAAGCTCTGATCGATCTTGAGCATCTTGACCCGAAGCCGCTTCAGGTAGGTGAGCGAGGAATAGCCGGTGCCAAAGTCGTCCAGCGCAAAGCTCACACCGAACTCGGCACAGGACTCGATCAAGCGCGAAATTTGCGCGATGTCTTCCAACGCCGTCGTTTCCAGGATTTCCAGCTCGAGGCAGGAAGGATGGACCTGCGGGTGCGTCTCCAGAGTGGCGCGCAGCCGAGCCACAAAGTCGGGCTGCTGCAACTGACGCGTGCCGATGTTGACGCTGACCGGCAGGTCCAGCCCGAGCGTGCGCCAGGCCTCGATCTGCGTCAGCGCCGTGGCGATGACCCACTCGCCCAGCGCCACCGCCAGCGGGTGATCTTCAATCACCGGCAGGAACAGGGCGGGTGCGAGCAGCCCGCGCTGCGGATGCTGCCAGCGGATCAAGGCCTCGGCGCCGATGACCTGACCGGTTCGCATGTTCACCTTGGGCTGGTAATACAGGACGAATTCGTGCGCGCTCATGCCCAGGCGGATGCGCTCCAGGCTCTCGTGGTGGACCCGGATGCTGCTGTCCTGCTTGGCGTCAAAGATGTGGAAACGTCCCTTGCCTGCGAGCTTGGCCTGGTACATGGCCTGATCGGCCTGGCGCAACAACTGGTCGGCGTCGATGGCCTGCGCCTGCGGGAAAAAGCTCACACCGATGCTGGCCGAAACCTGCAGCTTGAGCTGGCCCACCTGCACCGGCTGCGCCGCCGTGGTCAGCAGGCGGTTGATCATGGGCACACAGGCGTCACTGTCTTCGAGGTCGCCCATGACGGCGACAAACTCGTCGCCACCCAGGCGCGCCAGCGTGTCGCCCTCGCGCAGGGTCAGCCGCAGGCGTTCCGCCAGGCTGATCAACAACTGGTCGCCGGTTTCATGACCACACTGGTCGTTCACTGACTTGAAACCGTCCAGGTCCAGGTAGATGACGGCCAGCGTCTTGGCGCGCCGTTCGGCTTGCGCCAGACCCTGGCGCAGTCGATCCGACAGCAGCAGACGGTTGGGCAGATTGGTCAAGGCATCGAAGTGCGCCATGTGTTCCAGCTCGCTTTGATGCTCCCGGATGGCGGTGATGTCGGTGAACAAGGCCACATAGTGCTCGGTGTTGCCGTCGGAGCCGCGCACGGCGGTGATGGTCAGCGACTCGACAAACAACTCGCCGCTCTTGCGCCGATTCCAGACCTCCCCGTACCAGTGGCCCTTTTGCTGCAGGTCGGCCCACATGGCGGCGTAGAACTCCTTGTCCTGGCGCCCCGAGCTCAGCAGGCTGGGGTTCTTGCCCAGGACTTCTTCGCGCGAATAGCCGGTGATGCGCGTGAAGGCTTCGTTGACGTTCAGGATATTGCCGTTGGCGCGGGTGATCAGGATGCCCTCGCGGGCGTGCGTGAAGACGCTGGCCGCTTGGATCGACTCCTCGGCCTTCTTGCGCGCGGTCACGTCGCGCGCGGCCGCAAAAACGCCCAGCACCTGGCCGGCGTCGTCGCGGTAAACGCTGGCGTTGTAGAGCACGTCGGTGATGCGGCCGCTGACGTGGCGGATGGCCAGCGGGTAGTCGGTGACGAAGCCTCTGGCAAACACCTGCCGGTAGCCGTCGCGCGCCCGCACCGGGTCGGTGAAGTAGTCGGCGAAGTCGCTGCCGATCAGCTCCGAGCGGCCCACGCCCGTGACCTGCTCGGTGGCGCGGTTCACGTCGGTGACCTTGCCCTGGGAGCTGATCGTCACCAGCGGGTCCAGGCTGGCTTCGATCAGGCTGCGCGCATACTGGGACGCGGTCTGCTCGATTCGGCGGCGCTGTTGCCGCACTCTGAGCGCCACGCCACCTAGCAGCAGCAGCGCGACCAGCGCGCCGCTGGCCCAGGGCAGCCCGGGAGCCAAGCCCTCGCGGATCAAAGCCAGGGAATCCTGATGCAGATGGATCCACTTGTCCGAGACCGCTTGGCGCTCCTGCTCGGACAGTGAGGCGAGCGTCTTGGAAAGGATGTCGCGCAGCAGCGGCAGGTCACGGCGCACGCCAAAACTCAGGTCGTAGTGGTAGTCGAAGGCGGAGAAGATCTGCAGGGTGCTGAACTTCTCGCGATCGATAAAGAAGGAGGCGCTGGCCACATCCATGATGACCGCATCGACTTCGCCGAACGCGAGCTTGCGCAGGCCGTCCAGATCATCCGGGACCAGCGTCAACTGGATCGTCGGGAAGCGCTGTTTCAGGAAACTTTGCACGCCATAACCCCGGCCTACGGCGATGCGCATGCCGACAAAGGCATCGGGCCAGCGTCCGGCGGCAAAACCGGACTTGACAATGATCGCCGTAGGAACGCTGAAGTAGGGCGGGGTAAAGGCCAGGTACTGCGCCCGTTCCGGCGTTTCCTTGAGGGAGGTGACGATCTCGGCGTTGGCGCTGCGCACATGGGTCAGGATGGCATCGAGGTTTTGCGCCGGCAGCACCTGGAACCTGCTGCCAAGCCGCTGCTGCAGCAATTCCATCATGTCCGCCGAGAGGCCCTGCCAGACGCCCGACTCGACAAAACTAAAGGGCGGATAGTTGGCTTCGGGGGCAATCCGGACCTCGGCCGCGTGGGTCTGAAGCCATTCGAGTTCCTGCGCCGTGAGGAAACCTGGTTGGGGCGTGGCGGGAACTGCCGCCGCAGCGCCAAGGCTGCACAGCAAGGCGCTCAGCCCCAGGCACAGGGAGGCGCAGCGGCTTCGACAGATTGCAGGGCCTCGCAGGTTCATGGCGGGAGGTGCATCGAAATGAAGTTGAGTCTGAGGCGCATGATGCCATAAGCCCAGCCCCATCGGGGCCTTGCCTAACTTGGCGCTGCCACAGGCAGGCGCCTCTTCGGACCGTCCAAGCCTGCGCAGGCAGGCTTGGAGCCGCGGTCCTCAAACTTGGCGCTGCCACAGGCAGGCGCCTCTTCGGACCGTCCAAGCCTGCGCAGGCAGGCTTGGAGCCGCGGTCCTCAAACTTGGCGCTGCCACAGGCAGGCGCC
>CAIMSP010000002.1 GCA_903844215.1 uncultured beta proteobacterium
GCCAGGCGCCTTCGACCGGGGCGCACACCATCGTCGAAATCATTGGCAGCCGCCTGGTGGTCGAGAAGAGCTAATCATTTTTCGCGGCACGCCGTGCTGCAGCTTCAACCCTAAGGAACATCTCCATGGAAATTGCACTCGTCATCTTCATCATCGCCGTCATCTTCATCGTCCAGTCGATCAAGGTCGTGCCCCAGCAAAACGCCTGGGTGGTCGAGCGCCTCGGTAAATACCATGCAACGCTGACGCCGGGGCTGAGCGTGCTGATGCCGTTTCTTGACCGCGTGGCCTACAAACACCTGCTCAAGGAAATCCCGCTGGACATCGCCAGCCAGGTCTGCATCACGCGCGACAACACGCAGTTGCAGGTGGACGGCATCCTGTATTTCCAGGTGACGGATGCGATGCGCGCAAGCTACGGCTCGTCCAACTACATCGTCGCCATTTCTCAACTGGCGCAGACCTCGCTGCGCTCGGTCATCGGCAAGCTCGAACTCGACAAGACCTTTGAGGAGCGCGACATCATCAACGCCCAGGTGGTGGCCGCCATCGACGAAGCGGCGTTGAACTGGGGCGTCAAGGTGCTGCGCTACGAAATCAAGGACCTGACGCCTCCGAAGGAAATCCTGCATGCGATGCAGGCCCAGATCACGGCCGAGCGCGGCAAGCGCGCCCTGATCGCCGCCTCTGAGGGGCGCAGGCAGGAGCAAATCAACATCGCCACCGGCGAGCGCGAGGCCTTCATCGCCCGCTCCGAAGGCGAGAAGCAGGCCGTCATCAACAAGGCTCAGGGCGAGGCGCAGTCGATCCTCGCGGTGGCCGAGGCAACGGCGCACGCCATTGAACGCATCGCTGCGGCCATCCGCCAGCCCGGCGGCGCGGACGCAGTGCAGTTGAAGGTGGCCGAGCGCGCCGTGGACGCCTACAGCCGGGTTGCGGCCGGCGCCAGCACGACGCTCATCGTGCCCAGCAATATGACCGAAGTTGCCACGCTGATCACGTCTGCCATGAAGATGGTTCAGAGCCAAAAGTCCAGTTAACTGAAGATTGGCAGGGCGACGCCCGGAAACCGGCGCAGTCACTGCTAAAATACGCGACTCCGGAGAGGTGGATGAGTGGTTTAAGTCACACGCCTGGAAAGCGTGCGAGGGGTCAAACCCTCCGCGGGTTCGAATCCCGCCTTCTCCGCCAGTCAGTTAGTGAACACAGGCCTTCGGGCCTGTTTTTACGTCTGGACCTGGCCACGCCGAGGCGCTAAGTTCTTGTTTAGAACACTTCTTTTTCCCATCAGTCAAGTAAGAAAATGTGACTTTGTTGTCAAATATCCATTTTTGTTGTACTTAATTTGGCTTTATTTGTTATACTGACACCGTCATCAACCAACCAGGAGCCGCCATGACCCAGCAGCCCAAGAAGAACTCTTTGTCTGAATCCTATCTGCGTTTCTTGCAGTTATCCAAAGCGATCGAGTCCCACCCATCCGCGCCCACCGTGGATGCCAACGAAGGCGCTTTGCTTAACGCACTGTCCTTGCATTGGAGAGCCGGAAAGCCATTGGCCGTGCGCGAAGCCATGACGCTCGACACCCTGGGTTCTCCCTCCACCCTGCATCGCCGCATTTCCCGCCTGAAGGCCATGGGCCTGATCGAAGACAAGTCCAGCCCGGGCAATCTTCGCATCAAGCTGTTGGTACCCACGCAAAAGACGATCTCGTTTTTTGACAAGATGGGCGCGACGCTGAGCAAGTCGGTCAAGTAATCCCTTGATGATGTCAGTGCTTCGGCGCTGACATCCTGCGCCGCTGGCGTGGCATTGCGGGCACAATGACGCAATGCAATTCAACTTCATCGCCAACGAGTCTTGCGTCAGCGCAAGCGCCGCCCTCTTGCCCGTGCTCGACCCTTCGACGGGCGAGGTGTTTGACCAAATCCAGCGCAGCAATGCACGCGACATCGACGACGCGGTGCAGGCCGCGCGCCATTGCATGGACAGCACCTGGTGCAAGCTCAATCCGGTGGAGCGCGGCCGGCTGCTGATGCGGCTTTCGCAAAAATTGCTGGAGCACGCCGACGAACTGGCACTGATCGAGCAACGCGATTGCGGCAAACCGACAAAACAAGCCAAGGCCGACGCGGTCGCGCTGGCGCGCTACTTCGAGTTCTACGCCGGCGCCTGCGACAAACTGCACGGAGAAACGCTGCCCTACCTGGACGGCTACAGCGTGCTGACCTGGCGCGAGCCGCACGGCGTCACCGGGCACATCATCCCCTGGAACTATCCGATGCAGATCTTCGGGCGCAGCGTGGGTGGCGCCCTGGCCGCCGGCAACGTGTGCGTGGTCAAACCGGCCGAAGATGCCTGCCTGTCGCTGCTGCGCGTGGCCCAGCTCGCCGCTGAAGTGGGTTTTCCGGCAGGCGCCATCAACATCGTCACCGGTTATGGACACGAAGTGGGCGACGCGCTGGCGCGCCATCCCGGCATCGAACACATCAGCTTCACCGGCAGCCCCAGCGTGGGCACGCTGATCCAGCAGGTGGCCGCCGTTCGCCATTGCCCGGTGACGCTGGAGCTGGGCGGCAAGAGCCCGCAGATCGTCTTTGCCGACGCCAATCTGGACGAAGCCATTCCCGTCATCATCAACGCCATCGTGCAAAACGCCGGCCAGACCTGCTCTGCCGGTTCGCGCCTGCTGGTGGACGAGTTGATCTACGAGCCGCTGCTGCAGCGCCTGGGCCAGGCCTTTGAAAAGCTGCGCGTCGGGCCGGCGGCGATGGACCTCGATCTGGGGCCGCTGATACGGCAAAGCCAGCAGCAGCGCGTGTGGGATTTCTTGAGCGACGCGCAGGTCGCGGGCATTCCCATGGTGGCCCAGGGCCGCATCGTGGATGAAGCCCCCGAAACCGGTTTTTACCAGGCGCCCACACTGCTGCGCGACGTGCCCGTGGAGCACCGACTGGCGCAGGAAGAAGTGTTCGGGCCGGTGCTGGCGGCCATGAGTTTTCGCGATGAGGACCACGCCGTGGAACTGGCCAACGCCACCCGCTTCGGCCTGGTTGCCGGCGTGTGGACGCGCGACGGTGGTCGCCAGTTCCGCATGGCCAAACGCGTCCGCAGCGGTCAGGTGTTCATCAACAACTACGGCGCCGGTGGCGGCGTGGAGCTGCCCTTTGGCGGCGTCAAGTCCTCGGGCTACGGGCGCGAAAAAGGCTTCGAAGCCCTGTATGGCTTCACCACACTCAAGACCGTGGCCCTGCGCCACGGCTGAACCCTTCAATCAACAGGAACACAGCATGCGCGTTGCAAACAAATCCATCATCGTCACCGGCTCCGGCGGCGGCATCGGCGAAGGCATCGCCAAGCG
This sequence comes from uncultured beta proteobacterium, assembly GCA_903844215.1. Lineage (GTDB taxonomy): Bacteria > Pseudomonadota > Gammaproteobacteria > Burkholderiales > Burkholderiaceae_C > CAIKVZ01. Next base: position 3,362 of record CAIMSP010000002.1, read on the forward strand.
TCTGGCCGCCCAGGGCGCCAGCGTCATCGTCAACGACATCAATGCCGCAGCCGGCGAGAAGGTCGTGGCCGAGATCGTCGCCGCAGGCGGCAAGGCCTCGTTCTTCGCCGCCGACGTGACGAAGTCCGACGACGTGAAGGCGCTGGTGCAGGCCGCCGTGCAGCGCTACGGGCGCCTGGACGTGATGGTGAACAACGCCGGCTGGACGCACCGCAACCGCCCGGCGCTGGAAGTGAGCGAGGACGAGTTCGACAAGTGCTACGCCGTCAACGTCAAGAGCATTTATCTCGCCACCATTCACGCCACGCCGGTGTTTCGCGCCCAAGGGGGCGGCAGTTTTATCAATATCGCCTCCACGGCCGGTGTGCGCCCGCGCCCGGGACTCACCTGGTACAACGGCTCCAAAGGCGCCGTCATCACCACGTCGAAGTCACTCGCGGCCGAACTCGGGCCCGACAACATCCGCGTGAATTGCATCAACCCCGTGTTCAACCCGGACACCGGTCTGAGCGCCGAGTTTGCCGGTGGCCCGCTGGACGATGAGCGTCGCGCCAAGTTTTGCGCCAGCATCCCGCTGGGGCGCTTTTCCACGGCACTCGACGTGGCCAACGCCGCGCTCTATCTGGCCAGCGACGAGGCCGCCTTCATCAGCGGCGTGTGCATCGAAGTTGACGGCGCGCGCTGCGTCTGATCAAGCGCCGACGGCTTCGCCACCGCGCAGCAGGCGGTCGTGCTGCACCTGCTCGGGTGCGAACAAGGCCAGCAGCGCGTCCATCAGCGCCTGCGCCTTGGCGCAGTGGTCGCCACCGAAATTGCAGACATACACGTCCAGCGTCACGGCGCCCTGCTCGGGCCAGGTGTGCACGCACAGGTGCGACTCGGCCAGCAGCACCGTGGCGGTGACGCCACCAGGCCCATGGGCGGAGTCCGGGAAGCGGTGGAACAACTGGCCGACGGGCTGCAAACCGCAGTTCATCACCGTCTGAACACACCAGGCGCCCAGACGATCCGCATCCACCAGCCAGGCCGCGTCGCAGCGGCAGCGGTACAGATCGGCGGTGAGGTGAAGGCCTTGCATGGCGGGGACTTTAACGCCAAACCCAAAAGGCTCGGCTAAAATACCTCGGTGTTCGCAAGAGCACATTCGCTAGGGGTGTTTCGCATGCAAGTGCGCGACTGAGAAAGTCCCTTTGAACCTGATTGAGGTAATCCTCGCGCAGGGAAGCATGTCCAGATCTGGCCGCGCTGTTTGAGCTATTCAGGCAGTTTCTCGAGCGACCAAACCGACCCGGATCAAGCCGACCTGCTATGACGTACAAGGAAAAAACGTTATGGCACATTCCGAAAAAAATCTTCGTTTATCAATCCTTTGCCAGGCCCTGAGCGCCACGTTCCTGCTGGCCGGCGGCGCCCTCGCCCAACAAACTGAGACGGCCGCCACGCTGCCGCTGGTGGTCATCACCGAACCCAGTGCCCGGCCTGTGGCCGACGTGCTGGGGCTGGGAGACGCGCCCTTGGCGCGCACGCCGGTCAGCGTGGCCGTGATCGGCGCCCAGCAGATCGAGGCCCGCGGCGCCCGCCGCCTGGCCGATCTGCTGAAGTTTGACGCCTCGGTGAGCGACGCCTACAACGCCATCGGCTATTGGGACTACGCCACCGTGCGCGGCTACGTGCTGGACAACCAGTACAACTACCGGCGCGAAGGCCTGCCCATCAACGCCCAGACCTTCATCGCGCTGGACAACAAGGAGCAGGTCGAAATCCTCAAGGGCACCAGCGGCATGCAGGCCGGCACCAGCGCGCCCGGTGGGCTCATCAACTACAGCGTCAAGCGCCCGACCGACGCGCCGCTGCGCAGCGTGCGGGTCGAGAGCAACAGCACCGGTGACACGCTGCTGGGCGCCGACTTGGGCGACCGCTTTGGCGCGGACAAGCAGTTTGGCTACCGGCTGAACGTCGCGGGTGAAAGCCTCAACAGCGCGGCGAACAACAGCCACGGCTCGCGCCAACTGCTGGCACTGGCGCTGGACTGGCGCATCAGCCCCGACACACTGCTCCAGGTGGAAGGCGAATACTCGCGCCGCGCCCAACCCAGCGTTCCGGGCCTGAGCCTGCTGGGCACCAGCCTACCTGCGCCCGATCCGAAGCTCAACATCAACAGCCAGCCCTGGTCGCAGCCCGTGCTGCTGCAGGGACTCACGGGCACGGTCAAACTGGAGCAGGCGATCAACGCCGACTGGCGCTGGATCGCGCAACTCGGCACACAAAGGCTCACCTCCGACGACCGCGCCGCCTTTCCCTTTGGCTGTTCCAGCGGCGCCGCGCCGGTGTATGACCGTTACTGCGCGAACGGCGACTTTGACTTGTACGACTTCAGCAGCAACGGCGAACAGCGCAGCACCAACGCCGCGCAACTGCAGATCAAGGGCCGGCTGAGCACCGGCACGGTGCAACACCATGTTGGCGCGGCCTGGCTCAGCAGCCGCACGCGCGACCGCTTTAACCTTGGCGCCTACAACTGGCTTGGCAGCGAGAACTTGTACCAGCTGCAGCCACTGGCGCCCGACCTGACACCCAGCCCCCAGGGGGCGAACCGCACCGAGCACAGCAACGAACTATCAGCCTATGACGACATCGCCTGGACGCCGCGCCTGAGCACCTGGCTGGGCCTGCGCCACACGCAGCTGCAACGCTCAAGCGAGTACCCGGCTGGAACAGCGCCAAAGCCTTACAGCCAGAGCCTCACCACGCCCTGGGCCGCCATCACCTACCAACTGACGCCCCAGCACATGCTCTACGCCAGTTGGGGCAAGGGCGTGGAATCGCAGGTCGTGCCGAACCGCCCCGATCAGTACACGAATCCAGGCCAGGCCCTGAGCGCCATCACCTCGCGCCAGTCAGAACTCGGCATCAAGGCGCAAAGCCACGAGCTGCGCTGGCAGGTGAGCTACTTCAGCATCCAGCGCCCCAGCACCAATCTGGACAGTTGCGCCAACCTGGGCATCTCACCGTGCACTGGCGCCTACGACGGAAGCGACGACCACCGTGGACTGGAAGCCTCAACCCAATGGCACGACGGCCCTTGGAGCCTGCTGGCCAGCGCCACGCTGCTGCGCGCACGCCGCGAAGGCAGCGTGGTGGACCCCAGCGTGAACGGCCAACTGCCCACCAACGTGCCGGAGAACATCCTGCGCGCGCAGGCCAGCTACCGCGTCGCCGCCCTCCCCGGCCTCACGCTTCAAGGCCATTGGTCGCACGAAGGCACGAGGGCCATCCGCCCCGATGGTTCAGCGGCGCTGCCCGCCTGGAATCAACTGGACGCGCTGCTGCGCTACGACGCCGTGATGGCCGGCACCGCCACGAGCTGGACCCTGGGCATGGACAACCTGCTGGACCGCAGATTCTTCAAAGAATCCCCCAACCAGTACGGCCACGCCTACCTGTTCCCGGCGGCGCCAAGGCAGTTGCGAATTTCTGTGCAGGCTAGCCTCTGAAAAGCGAAAAATTAACGCTATAATTTGAGGCTTGTTCCTCGATAGCTCAGTTGGTAGAGCGCCGGACTGTTAATCCGTAGGTCCCTGGTTCGAGCCCAGGTCGAGGAGCCAACATACGCAAGTGAATGAAGCCCTTACGAGAAATCGTAGAGGGCTTTTTTTACGCCTGTACTGCGCCAGGGCTTCGCGGTATCGCTATGCCGTTGCAGCCGCCAATGGTTGCAGGCGTTTGATCGTTGCAAATTTCTCAGGCTGCTGGCGCGCCTCCCACAGATCCACGGCTTCCTGCATGCGCAGCCAGCTCTCGGCAGAAGTGCCCAGCAGCCTCTCCAGGCGCATGGCCATGTCAGGTGTCAGGCTGCGGTGCTCATGGATCAGTTGGGAAACGCTGAGGCGACTCACGCCCATCAACTCTGCCAGCTTGCTTTGGGATACGTCCAATCCCGGCAGAACATCTTCGCGCAGGACCGCGCCCGGATGCGTTGGCCGGCGCTTCGGGTTTCGTAGCGACTTCATATTCATTCCTCAGTGGTAGTCTTCCAAATTCACATTGACAGCGTCTTCGCCATCAAATCCAAACGTTATGCGCCAGTTCCCCGTGACGGTGACGGAATATTGGCCCGCCCGATCACCTTTCAGTGCGTGAAAGCCGTAGCCCGGCAAATCCATGTCCGAGGGCGCCCGGCAGGCATCCAATCGGTCAAGCATGCGTTCGATGCGCGCCATGCTGCGAGTTGGGACGCTGCGATAGTCACCAGTTCGGAAAAACCGATCAAGCCCTTTGTGCTTCAGAGTTTTTATCATTGCGTGTAATGCGTTGGATTACATCGTAATGCATGAATTAACACTAGGCAAGAAGATTTTTCGTCGGATGGCTTCTTGTTCTGGCTCAGCACGCTGCTTCATTTCCGTGGCGCTTGACGTCATAGGCTTACCCACGGCGGGCAAGTTGAGATAGTCCTGCCAATCGGCGATGCCGGCCGGCCTCTCTGAGCTCATTTCACCCTGAACCAGATCTCGTTGGTCCGCATGAACCAGGGCGTGAACGGTGGGTCGTAGCGTGAGTAAACCGGCTCGCCTAGTGTTTCGACACCGGCTTGCGCCAGTGCTTTCGCCAGCCGTTCCAGGTGCTCGTCGTAATTGCTCTGCGACCAGGTGCCGGAATATTTGATGGCGGCAACCGTCTGTTCTGGGACTTCGCGCAGCGTGACCCTTGGGTCCAGTGGCTCGGGCAGGGTCGCCAGCGTGTAGGCGCCGGGCATCATGAACTGCACGATGAACCCGTCCGACGCCAGGGTCTGCATCACGGGTGCGGTCATTTCAATTTTGACCGCTGCGGTGGCTGCGGTCTGCGTCACTGGCGCGGTCATTGCAAAGCGTCGCTCCCCTTTGTTCTTGCCAAAGATGTAGCCCGCGAGTATCGGGAACGCCTGATTGCCGGCCTGCGTCGCGGGCCCGGGCACAACGACTTCAGCCACCACATGCGAGGCGTAGCGGCGGATCTCATAGACCTCGGTGCTGCGCAACACGGTGAACTTGGGCTGTTCGATGGCCTGCGCTGTGGCCGTCATCGCGATCAATACGCCGGCGATGGCTTTGAATGGGTTCATGGCTGTCCTTTGAGGGGCTTGGGCATGGCTTGCCAGGCTCGCTCTCAAAGAGCCTCAGGCAAGAAACGTTTTCTGGTTATAGCCCAGCTCGAGCCGCCAGGACCCCGGATCGACGCATGACCTTACGAGCGGACGGCGCGGCCGGCCAGGTGATCGCGGGTTGGGATCAAGGCGTTGCCGGCATGAAGGTTGGCGGCACCCGCACGCTGATCATTCCGGCGTCCCTGGCCTATGGGAGCAGCGGCGTCGCAGGGGCGATTCCAGCCAATGCAGCCCTGGTGTTCACGGTCGATTTGTTGACGGTGCAATAAAAAAATAATCGCTTCGGGGCGACGGGGGCTGCCTGGAATGGTTGGGGTTGGCCTGGCGCCAAGCCGTGGGCGGCGCGAGCGCCTTAGCGCCGATAATGCCCCGCATGAGAATCAACTTGCTCACCCCCTTCGCCGAGAAAGACGCCGTGAAGGCCTTGGGCGCCCGCTGGGACGCCACCCGGAAGCTCTGGTACATCACCGACGTCGTCGATCTCACGCCGTTTGCGCGCTGGATCCCCGATCTGGCCGCAGCAACGCAAGACCCGAGCGCGGGCGCTGCACTGCCACTGAGCAGCAGCGCCAAGCTTCCTGCAGCAAAGCCCCAAGGCGTGCGCGCCAAGCCTCTCGTCGAGGTGCCCCACTGTGGCTGTGATGTCCTGCCCTGGGATGATTGCGCGCACACGCTCGCTCCCTAGCAGCCTGTCGGACTTTGCGCGCGGGACCCTGGAAAGCCTGGGGCTTCTTCAGGCGTTGGCTGCCGCCAGATTCACTACAGGCGCTCGGCCTGCACCTCGTGCAAGGCCTGAAAGATGTCGGCGCCGAGCAGCAGATTCATGTCCGTTCCCGCCGCGCCACCCAGCGCGGACAGACGACCCGACTGCACCTCGATCGCGCGCTCGAACAGGTTGCGCACAAAGCGCCCGTTGGACACCGTCGCGCCGCTGCTGAAGAGTTGCTCCAAGGCCTGCAGCAAGGGCGCGTGCGCAGCGCCATCGAGCGCGTAGTCGGACTCCAGGCAGAAGACGGTGAAGATCTCGAACAGTTCTTTCGGGGAATAGTCCTCGAAGACAATGTGGTGGTTGAAGCGCGAGCGCAGTCCCGGGTTGCTCTGGATAAAGGCCTGCATCGGCGCGGTGTAGCCGGCCACAATCACCACCAGTTGCGAGCGCTGGTCTTCCATGGCCTTGAGCAGGGTGTCCACCACTTCCGCACCAAAGCCGGCCGTGCCGTCGCTGTCGCTCAGCGCATAGGCCTCGTCGATGAACAGCACACCGCCCAGGGCCGACTGCAGCACCGCCTGGGTCTTGAGGGCGGACTGGCCGACATAGCCCGCGACCAGGCCGGAACGATCGACTTCCACCAGGCGATTGGAAGGGATGATGCCCAGGCTGAAATAGAGGTCGGCCAGGAGGCGCGCCACCACCGTTTTGCCGGTGCCGGGATTGCCGGTGAAGACCAGATGCTGCGAAAAACCGCGCGCCACCACGCGCCCGGCCTGGGCCCGCGCGTGCTGGGTGCGCACAAAGGCCAGCAAGCGGTGCACCTGTTGCTTGACCTGGCGCAGCCCGACCAAGCCGTCGAGCCGGGCCAGCACGCGCTCATAGCTGCCCGCGCTGCCGTCCGCCGCTGGCAAAGCGTGGCCCACGGCGCTTTCGACATCCACGAGCTCAATATGTTGCAGATCCAGCGTGGAGGCCGCTGGCAGCTTGCAGATCCGCAGCGCCTGGGCTTCGATCATTTTTTCAAACAGGTTGCGCACATAGCGGGCATTGCCAAAGTGCGCCCGCTGCGCCTTGATCTCGCGCCCGAACAGCGCTTGCAAACCGGCATGCACGCCCGGGTCCAGGACGTAAGACTGGGTGCTGCAGAAATTCAGCAGGATCTGCAGCAGTTCCGCCGGCGTGTAGTCGGGGAAGTGCAAGAAGCGGTTGAAGCGCGAGGCCAGGCCTGGATTGGATTCAAGAAAGCTTTCCATCTCGGCGCTGTAGCCGGCGACGATCACCACCAGGTCGTCACGGTGGTCCTCCATCATCTTGAGCAGGGTTTCGATGGCTTCGTGGCCAAAGTCTTGCGCGCCAGAGCGGGCCAGCGCATAGGCTTCATCGATGAACAAGACCCCGCCCAGGGCCGACTCGACCACGCCGCGCGTCTTCAGCGCCGACTGGCCGATGTAGGGCGCCACCAAGCCGGCGCGATCGGTCTCGATGAGCTTGTCGCTCTTGAGAATGCCCAAACGCTGATACAGGGCGACGATGATGCGTGCCACGGTGGTCTTTCCGGTCCCCGGATTGCCCATGAATACCAGGTGCCGCGACGGCCATTTGGGCACCATCAGACCCTGTTGCGCGCGCAGTTTTTGCACGTGGATGTAGCTCGCCTGGCGCAGCACTTCGTCGCGCACCACCTCCAGCCCGATCAGGCCGGAGAACGCCTGCTCCAGGTAGCCCTGGATCGACGCCTGCTGGACCACAGAATCGTTCGGCGCGGCGCTGCGGATGCTGGGGATTTCAGACAAGACGCTGGCCACGGGCGGGCCGTGCGGGCGCTCGCGCAGTCGGGCCAGCCGCTCCTTGGCCTGCGCAAACTCCTGGCGTGCGGCCAACTCGTACCAGTGGTCAGCCTGTTCCAGGTCCTGGGCCACGCCCAGACCGTTTTCGTACAGCCAGCCCATGTTGCTGCAGGCCTCGGCATGGTTCTGCTGCGCCGCCAGCCGATTCCATTGCACACATTTTTCGTAGTCCACCGGCACGCCCCAGCCGTGCTCATAAATCATCCCCAGCGCGCATTGGGCATCGGCCATGCCCTGCCCTGCGGCGCGCTCGTACCAGTAAATCGCCAACTCCGGATCAATCGGAATCCCGCGTCCGTTGTCGTAGGCAAATGCCAGGTTGTATTGGGCAAAGACATCGGCCTGCTCGGCCGCCATGCGGAACCAGCGCACGGCTTCGTTTTCGTCCTTGTCAACGCCGTTGCCGGTGGCGTAGTGGTAACCGAGTTGCCGGCGCGCCGGCGCGTCGCCGTGCTCGGCGGCATCACGCAGGCGCCGGATGCCCTCGGTGGTGTCCTTCTCCACCCCTCGGCCGTTCAAATAGGCAAATGCCAGATTGCGTTGCGCCGCCAGGTGACCGATGTCCGCCGCCATGGCAAACCAGCGCGCGGCCTCGCGCTGGTCCAAGCCGACCGCAGTGCCTGCGGCGAAGCGCTGCCCCAGTTCGAAGCGCGCCTGGGCATCGGGTTTGTTTGCTGCGCTGCCACGTGCCAACTGGATCAACTCGGGCATGGTCAGCTTGGCATAGGGCGGAGCAATCATGGGATATACGGCCACGCGCTGGCGCGACGAACTTCAGTGAACAAGGCCTTGTATCCAGGCGCACACCGACTTGGGGCTGAAGGGTTTGACGAAATAGGCGTCGGCACCGCGTCGCATGGCGTCTTCCTCATCGACCTGCTGGCCGCGCGCCGTGACCATGGCGACGGGAATGTCGCGCGTTTTGGGGTCGGACTTGAGGGCGTCGAGCACTTGCAGGCCATCCATCTCGCCGGGCATCATCACGTCGAGCAGCACCGCCGCCGGATGAAATTTTCGCGCTGCGTAAAGCGCCGCCACGCCGTTGTCGGCTTCGATGACTTCGTACTGATTGACCAAGCTGATGCTGAGCAAACGGCGGATGTCGGAATTGTCGTCAACGACAAGGATGTAACGCATGCTGCGGTGCTCAACGAGAGCGGGTTCCTGTGAACTGGTGGCAACCAGTCTATTCGATTGAGGCACGGGCAAATTCAATATTTTTTAAATCGACTGGCGCCAGCGCATCCAAGGCCCGTCGCCTAATTGAAAGGGCCCGGGTTCATTGCGAACCCGGGCCCTTTTGGATGTGCTTCCTCAAATATGGGCAGCACCAAGACGGCAAGCCGTCATTCAATGGTGAGCGTCAGTGTGGTCCTTGGTCATCTACAGGGCTCCTTTACCGGGGTTGGATCTCGGTCGCAGGGAAATTTTGCTCCCGATTTTTTGCCCCGTCAATGACTTGACTGGAATCCATATCAAGGGGTGCGCCGCCCACTCAGCGCGCGCCAACCTGGCGAATCAGCCCTTCCTGGGCCACGCAAGCCACCAAGGTCCCGTCGCGGCGAAAGATGTTGCCGTGATTGAGTCCCCGGGCCCGGCCCGCCGTGGGGCTTTCGCAGGCATACAACAGCCAATCATCGATGCGGAAATCACGATAGAACCACATGGCGTGGTCCAAGCTGGCGATCACCATGCCGGGTTGGTAGTAGCTCACGCCGTGCGGTCGCATGCAGGTGCCCAGCAGGCCAAAGTCAGACGCGTAGGCCAGCAGGCATTTGTGCAGCGCGGGCGCGTCCGGAACCCGGCCAAGGGCGCGAAACCAGGCGTATTGGATCGGCGCCTTCTTCTCGGGATGGGTCGGGTCCACCGCATCGACGCTTCGGATTTCGATGGCGCGATCGGTCCTGCCCGGTTCGTCAACGCCGCAGCTCAGCAGCGTTGGGACCAGGGACACGCCGTAGCGATCGCTGGCCAGAGACTCCGGAGGCGGCACCTGAGGCATCTCGATCTGATGCTCGAATCCCTCTTCCGCAGCCTGAAACGAGGTTGACAAAATGAGGATGGCCTTGTCGTCCTGGGACGCCGTCACGCGGCGCACGCTGAAACTGTTGCCGTCGCGAATGCGGTCCACGCTGTACTGCACCGGGGCGCGGGCATCACCGCCGCGGATGAAGTAGGCATGCAGCGAATGTGCCTGGCGCTGTTCACAGGTATTTCCGGCCGCCACCAGTGCCTGCCCCAGAATGTGCCCACCAAACAGATTGCGAAAGCCCAGATCCAGCGTCTGCCCGAGATAGTGATCCGGCTTGAGGCATTCCAACTCGAACAGGTCCAGCAACTGGCCCAAGGCCGTGCCCTGGTCGGAGTGTGACATGGCTGACGCGGGGGCGTCGTTCGGCGTTTGAATCTTGGTCATCAGCGGGCTAAAGTGAAGGGGCCCAGGCTCAGAGCTGGGTGCGGTTCGTCGTCAAAGCATGCAAGCGGGTGTTTCGATTATAGAAAGCCGCAACGCGGGCGCCTTCGACCCTTGGTGCTGAGCTGTCGTTGCCCAATGAGCGAGATGGTTTTCAGGCCATGGGATAGGATGAGCCCACGTCGGGTTCGGCATCTTTGTCGGTCTCGGCGTTCCATTTTTTTCGGTTGACTGAATGAAGGTGCCATCCATGGCGATGAAGAATCCCACCGAGCCTCGCTTCGCCGATGCGCCCCTGCGCTTGCTGATCACCGGCGGCACCGGCTTTATCGGGACCGCGTTGTGCCGCGCCCTGCTCGCCCAAGGCCACGACTTGACGCTGCTGGCGCGCCAGCCGCACAAGGTGTCGGAACTGCTGGGGCCCAACGTGCGCAGCATTCCAAACTTGCGCGCGCTGGATGCGGCAACGCCGTTGGATGTGGTGATCAATCTGGCGGGCGAACCCATCGTCGGGCCGCGCTGGACGGCGGCGCGCAAGGCCGTGTTGCACGCCAGTCGGCGCGATCTGACCGCCTCCCTGGTGGCGTGGATCGCCGGCGCGCACAGCAAACCCCGGCTGATGATTTCCGGCTCTGCCATCGGCTACTACGGCGTGCAAGCCAGCTCCGATGCCAGCGCCTTGGCGGAAGACGCGCCGACGCAAGAGCTCTTCATGTCGGAGATTTGCCAGGCTTGGGAGGCCAGCGCGCAAGCCGTAGGCGAACTCGGCGTGACCCTGGCGCTGCTGCGTCTGGGCATCGTGCTGGGGCCGTGCAGCACGGGTCAAGGCGCCTTGCCCAAGATGCTGCTGCCGCTGCGTCTGGGCATGAATGGGGTCCTGGGCCAGGGGCAGCAAACCGTGAGCTGGGTGCACCTGGCCGATGTGCTGGGCGCGATCGCGCATCTGATGCGCCTGCCCGACGCGCAGGCTCAAGGCGCGTTCAACCTCACTGCGCCCGAATCCTGCAGCCAGCGGGAATTCATGCGGCTGGCCGCGCAGGCGCTGGATCGGCGCTGGACCCTGCCGTTGGCCGCGCCCTCGTGGATCCTGCAAACGCTGTTGGGCGAGCAGGCCAGCCTGCTGCTGCAAGGGCAAAGGGTGGTGCCCACGCGTTTGCTGCAGACGGGCTACCGCTTTGAATTCCCGCAACTGCGCCAGGCGCTGCAAGACTGCGTCGCGCGCTGACGGTGCCGCGCGCCAACCGATCCAGGCCGTTGTTTCAGCTGAAAATGACGGCCAGAATCGCAGCGTCTTCCAGCACGTTCAGCGCCAGGTAGCTGGACAGGCGATAGGCCAAAGAGAGGGTCTGCTCAAGCAGGCGGTGGGCAGTCATCGGGTGGGCTGCATTGTCGCATTGGACGGGCCCTCAATATCCGCCCTGTTCGGCCGATAATGAGTTAACCAACGTCGGAAGAACTCATCCATGCCGCCTCGCTTTTGTCTATTTGCCCTGACCCTGCTGCTCACAGCTTGCGACAGCGGCTTGATTCCCGGACTGGGGACGGATCCGCGCGTCGTGGCCAAGGAGGCCGACAGCAAGGCCATTGGGGGCGCCTGTCGCTACGGCTTGCGCAGCATTGAGGACTGCTACACGCTCAACCCCAAGGCCACCAAATCGCACGTCTTCACCGGCTGGAAGGAGATGGATCAGTACATGCGGGAAAACAAGATCGAAGGCGCTGCCTCCGAGGTTTCGGCACCGGAAGAAGCCGCTGCGGCCGCGCCGGCCGACAAGGCCTCAGCGCCCAAAGCCGAGGCCAAACCGAAGGCCGACGCCAAGCCCGCCGCGCATTGAGTCAGGCCCGGTCGAAGACGGCGATGCTCTCGACGTGGGCGGTGTGCGGGAACATGTTCACCACGCCCGCGAAGCTGCAACGGTAAGCCGCCGCATGCACCAGCAAGCCCGCATCGCGCGCCAGCGTCGCCGGATTGCAACTGACATAGACGATGCGCTGCGGCGGCGTCCACGCACCGGGCGGCTGGGCGCACAGATCGGCCAGTGCCTGGAACAGTGCGAAGGCACCTTCGCGCGGCGGATCGACCAGCCACTTTTGCGCGCAGCCATCCTGCTTGAGCATCTCGGGCGTCATCTCGAACAGGTCGCGGGCGACAAAGCGGGTCGGGCACAGCGGCGCCAGGCCTTGGCGTGCCGATTGATTCGTCTCGAAGTTGTCCTGCGAGCGCTGCACCAGCGCCGCGCTGCCTTCAATACCCAAGACTTCGCCGGCCTGCGTCGCCAAGGGCAGCGTGAAATTGCCCAGGCCGCAGAACCAGTCGATGACGCGCTCCTGCGCCCGGGCGTCGAGCAGGCGCAAGGCGCGCCCGACCAGCACGCGGTTGATGTGCGGATTGACCTGGGTGAAGTCGGTGGGTTTGAACGGCATGCTGATGCCAAATTCAGGCAGCGCGTAGCACAGTTGCGCCGGCGCCGGTGCTGATTCTGTCGCCGGGTCCAGCAGGCACACGGTCTGCGGGCCCTTGGATTGCAGCCACCATTGCACGCCGCTGTGTTCTGCGGCAAAGGCCCGCAGCTTGTCCGTGTCGCCCACGCTCAAGGGCTCGAGATGGCGCAGTAACAAGGCCGTCACCGAGTCGCCACAGGCCAGTTCGATCTGCGGGCAGGTCTCACGCGCATCCATGGCGCCGATCAGCGCACGCAGGGGCAGCAGCAGCGCGCTCACGTGCGCCGGCAACACCTTGCACTCGCGCATGTCGGCCACATAGGCGCTCTTGCGCTCGTGAAAACCGACCAGCACTTCGCCCTTCTTGCGCACGAAGCGCACCGAGAGCCGGGCCCGATAGCGGTAGCCCCAGGCCGGCCCTTCGATCGGCCGCAGCAGGGTTTGCGGCTTGACCTTGCCCAGATGCCATAGGTTGTCTTCCAGCACGCGCTGCTTGACGGCCACCTGCGCGGCCACATGCAGGTGCTGCATCTTGCAGCCGCCGCAGGCGCCGGTGTGCAAGCCAAAGTGCGGGCAGCCCGGCTGCACGCGCTGCGAAGACTCGCGGTGAATGGCCGTCACCACGCCTTTTTCAAAGCTGTTTTTCTTGCGGTGGATATTCGCGCTCACCAGTTCGAACGGCAGCGCTCCCTCGACGAACACCACCTTGCCATCGGGCAGGTGGGCGATGCCCTGGGCCTCGATGTCCAGCGATTCAATGCGCAGTTGTCCCGGGGGAAGGTGCTCGATGCTCTCTTTTGCTACTTCAGTCATGCAGCGATTGTCTCAGGTCCACGCCTGCAAATATTCTTGCCAGTGGCTTTGCTGCGGCGCCAGTTGCGCCAGCGTGTCCTTGACCAGTCCGATCTCCTGCTCGTACTCGGCTTCGGTCAGACCGCCGCGCATCTTTTGGAAACGGCAGTACATCAGATAGGTGTTCATGACGTCGGTTTCGCAGTAGCGCCGGATGTCGTCGATCTTGCCTTCGAGGTAGGCGGGATAGACGGCCGAGCCGTCCATGCCGAGCTTGCCGGGGAAGCCGCACAGTTTGGCCATGGCGTCCAGCGGCGCGTTGTTCTTGGGCTGGAACATCGCGAGCAAATCCATCAGGTCCAGATGGCGCATGTGGTAGCGGCTGATGTAGTTGTTCCACTTGAACTCGCGATCGTCCTCGCCCATGTCCCAGTACTTGTCCGCGACCACACCGTGCTTGAGGCCGCGGTAGTGCAGCACCGGCAGATCGAAGCCGCCGCCGTTCCAGCTCACCAGTTGCGGCACGTGCTTCTCCAGCGTGTTGAAGAAGGTCTGGATGATCTTGCCCTCGGAGGCGCCGTCCTTGTCCACAAAGGAGTGGATGCGCAGCCCTTCGGCGTTGCGAAACACGGCGCTGATGACCAGCACGCGCTGCAGGTGCAAGGGCATGAAATCGCTCTTGCCATCGGCCTTGCGTTCCTGGACCCAGGCGTCGTACACCTGGGCGTCGCTGTCGCCGGGCGCGGCGCCGCGCAGCGCGCGCAGACCGGCGATGTCGGGAATGGACTCGATGTCAAAGACCAGGACCGGCCAGCTCATGGCAACCGCCTAGTGCGCCGGCAAGTACTTGGCGGGGTCCACCGGCTTGCCCAGCCGACGGATCTCGAAATGCAGCTTGACCCGGTCCGAGTCGCTGCTGCCCATTTCGGCAATCTTCTGCCCCTTGTGCACGCTCTGGTCTTCCTTCACCAGCAGGGTCTGGTTGTGCGCGTAGGCGCTGAGGTAGGTGTTGTTGTGCTTGAGAATGATCAGATTGCCGTAGCCGCGCAAGCCGGCACCCGCGTAGACCACGCGCCCGTCCATGGCCGCGAACACCGGGTCGCCAAGCTTGCCGCCCAGGTCCAGGCCCTTGTTGCTGACCTCGTCAAAGCCACGCAGCAGTGCGCCGTTGCCGGGCCAAAGCCAAACCAGTTCTTCGTCGCCCCCGTGCGTGCTGCTTGACGCGAGCGCAGCAGAAGCCGCCACCGGCGGGGGAACGGAGTGCGTCGGCGCCGAGCCGGCCTGCACCGGTGCGACGCTGGTGCTGGCCACGGGGCGCGTCACCACACCGGACTCGGAAGTCGAAGCGAGCGGCGGCGCAAGCACCACCTGGAGCACCTGACCGACGTCGAGTTGATTCGGATTTTCCAGCTTGTTCCAGCGCGCGATGTCGCGCCAGTTCTGCCCACTGTCCAGGCCGATGCGAATCAGCGTGTCGCCGGGTTTGACCGTGTAGTAGCCGGGCTTGCCAGCGTTCTCGGCGCCTGGTGCGAGTTTGACAGGCGCCGGGGCCTCGACCGCCGCCGCTGGGGCTGCGGGTGCGGGTTTGTTGGCGACCTTGGCGCGGTCTTCCACGGGCGCCTGGTTCAGCGGGTATTTCGAGGCACAGCCCGCCAGCACCGCCGCCAGCAGCAAGGCCGCCCACATAGTCATCGATCTGCGTACAACGGTCATATTCATTCCTTCAAGCCAGACCTGATTTTAGAGGGACAAACTGCACCGGCTCAAGCACGCTTTGCCGGATTCCCTGCGCGCTCTTGTCGATGACCACCAAGGCCTGCTTCGCACCCCCGGCCGACATCGGCGCCACGATGCGCCCGCCAATCGCCAATTGATCGATCCAGGCCTGCGGGATCGCATCCCCACCGGCCGCAGCGATGATCGCCGCGTAGGGCGCGCCCGGGGCAAAGCCCAGCATGCCATCGCCAAACAGCAGATGCACATTGGGCAGGCGCAGCGCGCGCAGGTTGTCGCGGGCGCGCTTGTGCAGGCCGCGGATGCGCTCGATGCTGTAGACCTCGCTCGCCAAGTGACTCAGCACGGCGGCCTGGTAGCCGCAGCCCGTGCCGATCTCCAGCACGCGCCCCATCTTTCCCGCTGCCGCCTGGCGCAGCAACTCCAACATGCGCGCCACCACATTGGGCTTGGAGATGGTTTGCCCCCAGCCGATGGGCAGGCTCGTGTCCTCGTAGGCCTGGTTCACCAGCGCCGTGTCAACAAAGCGATGACGCTCCACCGCCGCCATGGCCGCCATCACCTGCGGATCGGACACGCCCTGGGCCACCAGTTTTTGCAGCATGCGCGAGCGCAGCGCGGGCGAATCCAGCCCCAGGCCGGCCGGCAGCGAGCCACTTGCCGCAAGGCTGGAGCGGGGCTTCGCCGGGGCCGGTCCGGTGCTTTGCTGTGGCTTGGCGACGCTGGCCCGGTTCTTCGCCTCGGGCAGTTGGGCGGGAAAGCGCGGGCGCTGCATCACGCCAGTTTGGCCGCCGTCTGCGCCCAGTAGCGCAGGCTGTCATGGTCGGTCAAATCGACCTGCAGCGGTGTCACCGAAACATGGCCCTGGGCCGTGGCAAAAAAGTCCGTGCCTTCGGCCTCGTCCTTGGCCGCGCCGGCGCTGCCGATCCAGTACATGGTTTCACCGCGCGGATCGAGCTGCGTGATCACCTGCTCGGCCGAGTGGCGCCGCCCCAGTCGGCAGATCTTCATCGGCTTGAGCTGCGCGCGCGGCAGGTTGGGAATATTCACGTTCAACAGCCAGGGCGCGCTCTGGGGCGAGTCATGCAGCGCGTGTTGCGCTGCCATGTGCGCCACCAGATCGCGTGCGGCCAGGGCTGCGGCATCGAGATGGCCCCAACCCCGCTCGACTTGGGAAATGGCGATCGACGGTATGCCAAACAGATAGCCTTCCATGGCCGCACCGACCGTGCCCGAGTAGATGGTGTCGTCGCCCATGTTGGCGCCATTGTTGATGCCCGACACCACCAGATCCGGGCGGTAACCGAGCAAGCCGGTGAGCGCAATGTGCACGCAGTCTGCAGGCGTGCCATTCACGAAGCGAAAGCCATTGCTGGCGCGGTGCACGTACAGCGGCGCGCTGAGCGTGAGCGCGTTGGACTTGGCGCTGTTGTTGTGCTCGGGCGCCACCACCTCGACCTCACCCAGCGTCTTCAAAGCCTCGTACAAGGCGACCAGACCCTGGGCGCGGAAACCATCGTCATTGGAGAGAAGAATTTTCATAGGCGGCCCAGGTTCAGGCAAGGGCCGCAAAGTGCAGCGATCACGAACTTGAGATTTTCACGTTAGAGTTCAGGCCATTGTAGGGTGGACGATCGCCACCGCTGCGCACCCATCGACATCAACCATTCAAAGGATTTTCCATGCATGCCTGGATTTGCAAAGACCCCGTCGGCGTTGACGCCCTGAGCTGGGCGGAACTGCCGCAGCCCGAACCCAAACCGGGCGAGGTGCTGATCGCGATCAAGGCGGCCAGTCTGAATTTCCCCGACCTGCTGATGGTGCAAAACAAGTACCAGATCAAGCCGCCGCTGCCCTATGTGCCTGGCGCCGAGTACGCCGGCGTGGTGCAGGCCGTGGGCGAAGGCGTGACGCAATTGCGCGTGGGTCAGAACGTGGCCTGCCTGTCGGGCACGGGCGGCTTTGCCACGCACGTGGTGGCCCCCGCCGCCCTGTGCCTGCCGCTGCCCGAGGGCTTCAGTCACACCGACGCGGCGGCCTTCATCATGACCTACGCCACCTCGCACCATGCGCTGGTCGATCGGGCACAACTCAAGGCCGGTGAGACGGTGCTGGTGCTGGGCGCGGCCGGGGGCGTGGGCACGGCCGCGATTCAGATCGCCAAGGCCTTGGGCGCCCGGGTCATCGCCGCCGCGTCCAGCGACGAGAAGTGCGCGCTGTGCCAGTCGCTGGGGGCGGACGCAACCATCAACTACCAAAGCCAGAACCTGCGCGAGGCGCTCAAGGCATTGACCGGCGGCAAGGGTCTGGACGTGGTCTATGACCCGGTCGGCGGCGAATGGGCCGAGCCTGCGGTGCGCGCCATGGCCTGGCGCGGGCGCTACCTGGTGGTGGGCTTTGCTGCAGGGCCCATCCCCGCCCTGCCCTGGAACCTGCTGCTGCTCAAGGGCGCATCGCTGGTGGGCGTGTTCTGGGGCGAGTTTGCCAAACGCGAGCCCCAGGCCAACGCCGCCATGATGCGCGAACTCGCGCAATGGTATGCGCAGGGAAAGATCAAGCCGGTGATCGACCAAACCCTGCCCATGAGTGAGCTGAAGAAGGCCTTTGCCATCATGGGATCGCGTTCGGTCATGGGCAAGCTGGTGCTGCTCAACAGCGAAACGCCGGCGGACCACGCCGCCTGATTCGACCCGATCCGACGCAGTCTGCTGGCGCAACACCACAAAAAGAAATGGCGCCCAAGGGCGCCATGTTCGCGGGAGCGAGGGTCCGACAGGCGGCTAAACCGCCGTGTGCGCGGGCTCTGCCGTCACCGCCGGTGCGCCGCCACTGCCGGGTCCACCCGCAGGCGGTGGCGTGCGTGGGGTCCAGTCCTTGGGCGGGCGCGGCGCCTTGCCTGCCATGATGTCGTCGATCTGCTCCGCGTCGATGGTTTCCCACTCGAGCAGCGCCTTGGCCATGGCGTGCATCTTGTCCTCGTTCTCTTCGATCAGCTTGCGCGCCAGTGCGTACTGCTGGTCGATGATGCGGCGCACCTCGGCGTCGACCTTCTGCATGGTCTGCTCGCTCATGTTGGTGGTCTTGGTGACCGAACGTCCGAGGAACACCTCGCCTTCATTGTCCGCATACACCATCGGACCCAGGGCGTCGGTCATGCCGTAACGCATCACCATGTCGCGCGCGATGTGCGTGGCGCGCTCGAAATCGTTGCTCGCGCCCGTGGTCATCTGCTTCATGAAGACCTCTTCGGCGATGCGGCCGCCAAACAGCATGCTGATCTGGCTCAGCATGTATTCGCTGTCGTAGCTGTAGCGGTCCTTCTCGGGCATGCTCATGGTCACGCCCAGGGCACGTCCACGCGGAATCACCGTGACCTTGTGCACCGGATCGCATTTGGGCAACAGCTTGCCCAAGAGCGCGTGACCCGACTCGTGGTAGGCCGTGTTGCGCCGCTCTTCTTCGGGCATGACCATGCTCTTGCGTTCCGGGCCCATCAGGATCTTGTCCTTGGCTTTCTCGAAATCCTGCATCTCGACCACGCGCGCGTTGCGCCGTGCGGCCATCAGTGCGGCTTCGTTGCACAGGTTGGCCAGATCGGCGCCGCTCATGCCCGGCGTGCCGCGCGCAATCACATTCGGATTCACGTCCTGACCGGCGGGAATCTTGCGCATATGCACGTTGAGGATCTGCTCGCGGCCGCGGATATCGGGCAGCGTCACATAGACCTGGCGGTCAAAGCGTCCGGGGCGCAACAGCGCCACGTCAAGGATGTCGGGACGGTTCGTGGCGGCGACCACGATCACGCCCACATTCGTCTCGAAGCCATCCATCTCCACCAGCATCTGATTCAGAGTCTGTTCGCGCTCATCGTTGCCGCCGCCCAGTCCGGCGCCGCGTTGGCGCCCGACCGCGTCGATTTCATCGATGAAGATGATGCACGGCGCGTTCTTCTTGGCGTTGTCGAACATGTCGCGCACGCGGGACGCGCCCACGCCGACGAACATCTCGACAAAGTCCGAGCCCGAGATCGCAAAGAAAGGCACCTTGGCCTCGCCGGCGATCGATTTGGCCAGCAGCGTCTTGCCGGTGCCGGGCGGGCCGACCAGCAGCAAACCACGGGGAATGCGACCGCCGAGCTTTTGAAATTTTTGCGGATCGCGCAGGAAGTCCACGACTTCCTTGACCTCTTCCTTGGCCTCGTCGCAACCCGCCACGTCGGCAAAGGTCACGGTGTTGGCCGACTCGTCGAGCAGGCGTGCCTTGCTCTTGCCAAAGCTGAACGCGCCGCCCTTGCCGCCGCCTTGCATCTGGCGCATGAAATAGACCCACACGCCAATCAGCAGCAGCATCGGGCCCCAGCTGACCAGCAAGGTCATCAGCAGCGAACCCTCTTCGCGCTGCTTGACATCGAACTTGACACCGTTGGCGCGCAAGTCGCCCACCAGACCCCGGTCCAGATAAGTGGCCGTGGTGCGCAGCTTGCGGTCGTCATTCGTCACCGCCTGAATCTCCGTTCCGCCAGGACCTTCCTGGATCGTCACGGACTTGACGTGCTTGGCCACGACCTCATCCAGAAATTCGGAATAGCCGATGCTGCTGTTGCCAGCGGCCGAGCGCGGTTCAAACTGTTTGAAAACAGTGAACAGCACCATGGCGATAACCAGCCAGACGGCGATTTTTGAGAACCACTGATTGTTCAAGCGAGACTCCAGTTGAAAAGGGCTTTAGATAACATGCATTAACTGCGCCTCATTTTAGGCGTTTCAAGGGCATGAAAGATTCGCGTTCATGCCATCGACACGAGGGCATCAGGGTTTTGCGGGGGTTTGAGTGTCCTTGGCCAGCGACTTGAGTCCAATACCCACCAGAAAGGTCTCGGACGAATTCGAGCGTGAGGCCTTGGGCTTGATCGGTTTGACGACCTTGAAAGTGTCCTTGAACAGCTTGGCCAGCTGGCTGTAGCCGCTGCCATGGAACACCTTCACCACCAGCGCACCTTCGGGCTTCATGTGGGTCTGGCAAAACTCCAGCGCCAGTTCCACCAGGTGCGCGATGCGTGCCGCGTCGGACGACTCGATGCCCGACAAGTTGGGCGCCATGTCCGACACCACGTGGTCGGCAAGCCGGCCCTTCATCTCCAGCGCCACGCGCTCCAGCATCTCGGGTTCGCGAAAATCGCCCTGCAAGAAGACGACGCCCTCGATCGCCTCCATCGGCAGGATATCGAGCGCGATGATGCTGCCGTTGAGTTCGCCGGCTGCGGCGCCCGCAGGCGACAGCTTGCGCCGCACATACTGGCTCCAGGCGCCCGGCGTCGAGCCCAGGTCAACGATCAACTGGCCGGGCTTGATGAGACCCAAGGTCTCGTCAATCTCCTTGAGTTTGTAGGCCGCACGCGCACGGTAGCCGTCCTTTTTGGCCTGCTTGACATAGGGATCATTGATGTGATCATTCAGCCAAGCTCGATTGACTTTGGTACTTTTTCTTTTTACGCTCATACAACCTCGATAATACGACCATGTCTCAAATACAACTTTCCCCCGCCCAACGCAAAGTCCATCGCGCCGAAGCCCATCACCTTGACCCCGTCGTCATGGTCGGTGGAGATGGTCTCACACCCGCCGTCATGAAGGAGGCCGAAGCCAGCCTGAATGCCCACGGCCTGATCAAAATTCGTGTCTTCAACGACGACCGAGTCGCGCGTGAAGCCATGTTCCAGACCCTGGCCGACACCCTCAGCGCCGCGCCGATCCAGCACATCGGCAAGCTGCTGGTGCTCTGGCGCCCCAAGCCTGAACTCACCAAGGAGCGCAGCGAAGACGAGGACCGCAAGGCCGGCCCGCGCGACGTCAAGGTGCTGAAATACTCGAAGCGCGGCGGCCAGCGCCCCGAAGTCAAAACCTTGCGCGTGCTGGGCAATCAGCGCCTGTCTCCGGGTGGCCAAGTCAAACGCGCGAAGAAACCACGGCTAATATCAGCCAAGAAACGCAGTCAAACTTGATACTTTGCGGGACGGACCAAAGTCTTTGGGGTCAGAGCCCAAATTCGCAGAGCCAGCGGTTCCCCCTCGGGGTGCGGCGCTTTGCGCCGCAGCGTGGCCTTGGGGTTTTTGCCAAATTGGTGTCTGACCCGAATAACTTTCGGTCCTCAACTGATTAAGAATCACTCGCTTGCCACAGCGCCACTTGCGCGCACAGCCACTGCAGGGCAAAGAAGAGCACGCCCAGACCATGCCACAGCGCCATGTTCTCGCGCGCCAGAATGCGCGGCGCGACGGCGAATTCAAGCAGCAAGGCCGCCAGCGTGCCGGCCAGCACCCAGGCCGTGCTGACGCGCGTTGCGCCGACTGCCGGGCCGCTACTGAGCAGCAGCAGAGCCAAGCCGCAACCGCTGCTGACCCAGGTTTGGGCGCTGAACAATTTGGCCGCCATGCCACCGGCCAGCGCAGCGGGCGCGAGATGCGCGAACAGCGCCGGCACCACCACGGCGCCCAACAGCGTCAGGCTGCCCCACCACAGCGCGGCCAGCAGAATTCGCAGGCGGCGCCGGTTTGTGAAGCTCAGTTTGACCATGGGGCGTGTCTCGTGAAAATTCAAATGTAGCTCACGGCCACGATTTCGTAATGCCTGACACCACCCGGGGCCAGCACCTCGGCGGTATCGCCTTCGTGCTTGCCGATCAGGGCGCGGGCGATGGGTGAGCCGATGTTGATCAGGCCCAGCTTCAAGTCGGCCTCGTCTTCGCCCACGATCTGGTACTTCACGCGCAAGCC
>CAIMSP010000003.1 GCA_903844215.1 uncultured beta proteobacterium
CCTGCGCTGCCCCTTTCATGGCTGGCAGTTTGACGCCACAGGGAAGTGCCTGGAAACCCCCGCAGAGCCGCCCGGCAGCCACCTGTGCGAGCATGTGCAGCAGCGCAGTTACCCGGTGCAGGAACGCAGCGGCGTGCTGTTTGCCTGGATGGGACCGCAAGGCTCGACGCCGCCTGCGCTGGCGTCCTTTGATTGTTTGACGGCCCCGAGCAGCCACACCTTCGCGTTCAAAGGACTGTGGGCTTGCAATTGGCTGCAGGCCTTTGAGGTCGGAATCGACCCGGCGCATGCCTCGTTTCTGCACCGATTCTTTGAGGACCAGTCGCTCGAGGGCTCCTATGGCCGCCAATTCCGCGGCGCCAGCGTTGGCACGCTGGACGGTGAGCGTCTGCCCATGACCCGGGTGCTGCGCGAATTTGACCAGCCACAGATCAGTTTCGCCGCCACGGATTACGGCTTGCAACTCACCACGCTGCGCCCCATCAATGCCCAGCAGACCCACGTGCGGGTGACGAACGCCATCTTCCCCAGCACCTTCGTCATCCCCTTGTCCGAGCACATCACCATCACCCAGTTTCATGTGCCCGTGGACGACACGCACAACTACTGGTACGCGATCTTCACCAGTTTCACCGAGCCGCTGGACAAGGAGGCGATGCGCGAGCAACGCCTGCAAGCCGTCGATCTGCCGAACTATGTGCCCAAGTCGGGCCGACACAATAACTGGGGCTACAGCGCCGAGGAACAGCGCACGAAGACCTATCTGGGCATGGGCGAAGACGACATCAACGTGCACGACCAATGGGCCTGCGAAAGCATGGGAGCGATCCAGGATCGCACGCGCGAACACCTGGGCAGCAGCGACAAGGTCATCATGGCGAATCGGCGCAACCTGCTCAAGGCGATTGAAACCGTGCAGGCCGGCGGCCTGCCGCCCGGTGTGGCAGACGGGCAAAAGGCCCCGTCCATGACCGGCCCAGACACCGTGGACGGCATCGCTCCCGCGCATGACTGCGAGGCCTTCTGGCGTGCCACGGCCGCCGCCAAACGCGCAGGCGCGCCCTGGCTCAAGCCCGCAACCACGGCATGAGCGACTTTGCGCAGCGCTGCGGTGCCAACGATGCAGCGCGCCAAGCGGCCGTGGCGCAAACCCTGGACCGGATCGAAGCCAGCGGCATCGACCTGGTGCGCTTTGCCTGGTGCGACCTGCACGGCATGTTGCGCTCGAAGACCTTGGTCGCTTCCGCCGTGGCGGATTCGCTGCGCGACGGTGTGGGCATGGTGAGCACCTTGATGCTCAAGGACACCTCGGACCGCACCGCCTACAAGGTGTTTGAGCAGGGTGGGGCGAGCGAACTGCCAGGTTTTGAAGGTGCCAGCAACCTGCTGCTGCTGGCCGATCCGGCGAGCTTCACGGCGCTGCCCTGGGCCCCAAAGACCGGCTGGCTGCAGGGCCAACTGTGGTTTTCCGATGGCCGTCCCGTGGAACTGGACTCGCGCCGGGTGCTGCAGCAGGCGCTGCAACGGCTGGCGCAGGCCGGCTATGGGCTGAACTGCGGCCTGGAAATCGAGTTGCACGTCTATCGCATCGACGACAGCGCGCACGACGGCGCACTCGACCCGGAACTGGCCGCCTGGCCAGGCCTGCCGCCCAAGGTGTCGATGATTCATCCCGGCTACCACCTGCTGGGTGAGTGTTTCAGCGACATGGCCGAGGAGCCGCTGCGCATCATTCAGCACACCGCCCAGGCACTGGGCTTGCCGCTGCGCTCGCTGGAGATCGAGTTTGGTCCGAGTCAGCTGGAGGCGGTGTTTGACGTGACCGACGCGCTCAGCGCGGCCGACAACATGGTGCTGTTTCGCAGTGCGGTCAAACAGGCGCTGCGTCGCGCCGGCTTTCATGCCACCTTCATGTGCCGCCCGCCGTTTCCCAACATCATGTCCAGCGGCTGGCATTTGCACCAGTCGCTGTGTTCTTTGGACGCTGCGCTTGCGGGCAAGCCCGCGCGCAATGCCTTCATGCGTGACACCTCGGCGGCCGGCTCGCAGCCGCGCGATGCGCAATACACGCTGTCCGAAGTGGGCGAGCATTACCTGGCCGGCTTGCTCGCCCATGCCCGCGCCAGCGCCGTGTTCTGCACGCCAACAGCCAACGGCTACGGCCGCTTTCAACCGAATGCGTTGGCGCCGCAGTCCGTGCTTTGGGGACGCGACAACCGAGGCGCGATGCTGCGCGTGGTGGGCGAAAGTGGCGACCGTGCAACGCGCATCGAGAATCGTCTAGGCGAGCCCGCCGCCAATCCGTATCTGTACCTGGCCTCGCAGATCTATGCCGGACTCGACGGCATGGAGCGGCAACTCAAGGCACCGCAAGCCACGGATTCGCCTTACGGCGCGCACGAAGAGAAGCTGCCGACTTCGTTGAACGAGGCCTTGGACGCCTTGCTCGGCAGCCCGGTGCTGGTGGCCGCCTTTGGGCGCGACTTTGTGAACTACCTGGTGCACGTGAAACGAGCCGAAGCTGACCGCTACGACCTGGCGCAGGACAAGACCGACTTTTGCCGGCGTGAGTATTTCAGCCGGATCTAGCAGCCTGTGGGACTTTGGGCGTGGGCGCGTGCTAGCCGTGGGCAGATCATGGCATCGTACTTTATACGATGTATATTATGTTAACTATTATCTTGCGTCAGCGGCCCACTGCTGAAACACCCGACCCCTCTTGTCAGCGCAGTCTGAGTCACTGCGGAGCAAAGCCCAGACTGCACACCCCATCTGGTCCGTGAACATCCAAGTCCCCGTTGGACCACCCACGCGCCTAAGAACGGAGCCAACGTGATTGCAAATAATCAGCAGCCGCACTACCGGTTAACAGGTAGCTTTGGGGCGGGTCTCAGTACATCATGCTGACGCAGCGGCACCAGAAATGGATCCGTGCTCGGCAAATGCCGAACCGCAAATCTTCGCCATCGCCGCATCAGAGACACCGAACACCAGTCTGACGCATCAGCTTAAGCGTTGATTTCGAGTCAGAGCAGACTCCAGAGACCTCTGGAAACGAAATCGTCTTCAACCGTTAACTCTTGCATGACCACTCTTTACGTGCTCTGCGCCATTACTTTTGGGCTAGCAACCCTGATGTCGGCGCTGTATTTTCGGGAGCGCCAACATCGGCTGCGCCAGTCCAGCGCGCCAGCCTGCGACTTGTTGACCGGCCTTTTGACCAGGCATGCTCTGGATCTGGCGCTACGAGAGAAAATCCAAAAGGTTGACCGTGGTGGCGGACACTTTTGCATTCTGTACATCGCCTTGAATAACCTACGTTTGCTCAACGAGGCCTTTGGACACGACGTTGCCGATAAGGTCATCAAAGAGGTCTCACAGCGACTCGCGGAGTGCGCTGGACCCAAGGCCCAGGCCTGCCGAATCGCCGCTGCCGAATTTGCGATCATCGTGAATGGTGGCAAGACCGTCGGCCGGGCTGCAGCAAAGCGAGTGAATGAAGCTTTTAGCAGAAATTTTGATTTTGATTCAACCCCGACCCTCTTGAGTTGTTGCATTGGAATTGCGACTTATCCAGAGCACGGACCCGGCAAGCAAATTTTTGAAAATGCCGGTCTTGCCATGCGAACCATCAACCGGCGCGGCGGTGGCGATTGCTGCGAGTATCAGCTTGAGATGGGTGAACGCATTCGCGATCAAACCCTCTTGACCAACGATCTGCGCCGCGCTTTAGAGATGGGGCAATTTGAGCTCTATTTTCAACCCAGAGTGGATTCGCACAGCCTGCAGTTCACTGCAGCCGAGGCTTTGCTGCGCTGGAAACATCCCCAGCGAGGATTTGTGAGTCCGTTGATTTTCATACCGCTGGCTGAACGCTACGGCATGATCGGCGCGATGGGCAATTGGGTCATTGAAGAAGCGGCCCGTTGTGCTGCGCAGTGGCTAAAGAGCGGGTTGCGCATGCGCGTGGCGGTGAACATCTCCGGTGTACAGATGCTCGAGCAGGACTTGGTTGAAAGGATCGAGGATGCATTGCGCCGCCATGGAATACCCGCAGCGCGGTTCACCTGCGAAATCAAAGAGTCGGAGGCAATGAAAGACCCAGGAGTGACAAGGCGTACCTTCGAAAAAATGCGCGCAGCAGGTTTGATTGTGTCCATCGACGACTTCGGCACGGGCTACTCGAGTCCTTCGGTCTTGCGCAGTTTACCCGCCGCTGAATTGAAAATTGACGGGGCCTTCGTGTGCGACCTCGAGCAAAGCGAGGACGCCCGACTGATTGCAAGATCGATGATCAACATGGCCGCGGCGCTCAAACTCCGGGTTGTCGCCAAGGGCGTTGAAACCACGGGCCAGCGTGACTTGTTGGTGGAGATGGGCTGCAACGAGCTTCAGGGATTCCTCTTTTCCAAGCCCATTCCGGCCAACGATCTTGAGTGGCTTGCGCGGGATGAACACGGTGCGGAAAGCAACGGATTTCGGCACTCCTTGTTTTGGGAAGCCATGCATTCCGAGTTGAAGTAGCTTGCAGGCTCGCACCACCAGCGTCAAGGGCTCAGGGTCGCCACCCGAGCGCCGACACCTCGTCACCGCTGCCAGCGAACTCGAACCATAGCCACCCGTCCTGGCTGCGCACCAGCGCGCCACCGACTCAGGGCCGACGAAAAGCGACTTTCTGCGTCTTCCAATATTTGGAGTTCAAATCGTCCAGCCTGACTTCGCCGCCAGTCGATGGCGCATGGACAAAGCGCCCATTGCCAACATAGATGCCAGCATGCGCGAGCACCTCTCCCTGGGTGAACAGCACCAGGTCGCCGGTGCGAATGTTGGCGCCCGACACCGGGTGCCCCCAATCTTTGAGCATCACGACGGTGCGCGGTGGCGCAACGCCGGCCCGGGTTTGATAGACGTGGCCAATCAGACCACTGCAATCAAACCCGGCGGCCGGCGTGTTTCCGCCGTAGCGATAAGGCGTACCCACCAGACCGATGGCGTAAATCGTGATGTCATCGGCCTGCGCTTGCGAGAGTCGCGCTGGCGCCTCGAAATTGCCGCTGGGCGCGGGACCATGGGTCGTGCTGCAAGCTGCAAGCGCGAGCGCGAGCCCTATGGCCCAAGCGCTGAGGCGGAAAAATCGGAACCCATGCATGTTGAATGTTCTTCTGTTGGAGCGCGCAGAGGATAACGCCAAAGAGCATGGCGCGACCATCTGATGCTCGCGACTTGCAACGATGGATTCAGCGGCGTCCCGCTGTAAAGTAGCCAGAGCCAAGGGGCTCGCCCTGGAACAAACGTCCCGCATCGGCTGCGTCCACCGCAGCACTTAGTGAGCGTGTGCCCAGAGCAGAAATGCGTCGCGCTGCTGCAGCGTCAGGCTCACCTTGCGCCCCACCGGTAGCATCACCTTGGTCGGCACATGGCCCATGGGCAGGTTGCTCAGCACGGGGATCTTGAGTTGACTTCGCAGCCACTGCAGCACGGTCTGGAACTTGAAGCCCTTGTCGTTCGGCGCCGCCTTGTAGGCGGTGAACTGGCCCAGCAGCAACGCCTTTTGCCGCGCCAGAACACCGCTGTGCAGCAACTGCGTGAGCATGCGCTCGATCCGGTAAGGGTGCTCGCCCACGTCCTCCAAAAACAGGACTCCGCCCTTGACTTCGGGAAAATAGGGCGTCCCCAGCAGCGAGCTCAGCACCGCCAGGTTGCCGCCCCACAGCAGCGCCTTGCGGATCTCAACATCAGCCGCCACCGGAGCGCCGCGTTCAGACGCCACACGCCAGCCTGCGCCCTCCCCCTGGCCCTGCAGAAAATCGTCAAAGCAGGCTTGCATCACCACATCGGGCGCGCCGTCTTCTTCGACCTGGGCGCCAAAGTCATCGCACACCGAAGGCCCGGCCCAGGACACAGCGCCAGTCTTGGCCAACAGGCCCAACTGCAGCGCCGTGAAGTCGCTAAAACCCACCCACTGCGTGCCGCGTTCGACCGACTTGGCGAGTTCCTTGTAGCGGATGCCGGGCAGGATGCGCGTCAGGCCGTAGCCGCCGCGGGCGATCATCGCCACATCGGCGCCACTGGCGGCGGCGCGGTGAATCGCCGCCAACCGGGTCTCATCGTCACCGGCAAAACGCATGGCGCTGGACAGGGCCTGGAGATCGATTTCAACCTCATGTCCCTGCGCCTGAAGCTGGCGGATGCCGCGCTTGAACACGGCCTTGTCGCGCACTGCACTGGAGGGGGAATAGATGTAGATGTGGCTCATGGCGCTGAGTATCGCATCGTCCCCGGTCGCTACGGCGCGAAGGCGCGCAGCGCGGCGCGGTGCCCGCGATCGGGATAGGGCGCGTCGTCGCCGAAGCCAGCCGCTGGTGCAGTGGGCAGCCATTGGGCGCCCACATAGCGCTGCGGCGCGCTGGCCGCCAGCTCCAGGCGCGCGCTCCACGGCGTCGTCAGCAGCACGATCTGGCGCAGGTCCAGGCGCTCGACGAACTCGCTCAGCACCTGACGTTGCCAGCCCAAGCTGTGGAACTCCTCCCGCTTGGGCTTGTCGCTCTTGCCAAAGCCGATCAGGTCGGGTGCTACCACGCGATGCCCCTGGCGCAGCCAGTCGGTGATCGCGCTGCGGTAGCTGTAGCTCCAGCTTGTGGGCCCGTGCAGGCACAGATAGGTGAGCGCCGCCGGCCCTGCGGCCTCATCCAGGTAGTGCAGGCGCAGACCGCCCAGACTGGGCAGATCGCTCAGATAGTGCGGCTGCCATGGGTAATCCGGCAAATCGGCAAAGCGGCTCTCGGGCGTGCGCAAGGCATGTTCGAGCAGCGGCGCCGCTGTGGCCTTCAAGGCCTCGCGTTTGTTGCGAAAGAAATGCTGCAGCAAGGCGGCGCATTCCTCGACCAGGAGGCCCGACTGCAACTGCGTCTGATGATTCAGTTCCGCTAGAGCAAACAGGTTCAACACCGATCCGCCAGCGCCCGTCTTGGGGTCGGCCGCGCCATACACCACGCGCTTGAAGCGGCTGTGCAGCATGGCCCCGGCACACATCGCGCAGGGCTCCAACGTGACGAACAATTCGCAGCCGTCGAGCCGGTAGTTTCCCAAGGCTTGCGCGGCCGCACGCAAGGCCACCATTTCGGCGTGGGCTGTGGGGTCGAGCGCGCTGATCGAGGCGTTGCGCCCGGTCGCGATCACCACGCCGTCCTTCACCACCACGGCGCCCACCGGAACCTCGCCTGCGGCTTGCGCCGCGCGCGCCTGGTCCAGCGCCGCCTGCATGAATTCGGAGTCGCGCATGGCGGCTACTTTTCGTCAGGATCGGCGTGCGGCTTTTGCATGGCGGCTTGCACGGCCTGTTCGACCTGCTGCTGGATCTGCTGTGACTGCTCCTTGACCGTGGCGCCGGGGGCGCTCGCGCCAGCCTGCACGCCCAGCTCGGCCGGCAGCTGCAGCGCCGGCACGAGCTGCTGGGTCGAGCTCCATTGCTTCTTCACCAGCATCCCGACGATGGCCAGACTGAGCAACAGACCCACAATGCCGAACAATCCCTTCACGCTGCGCCTCCCTGCCCTTTCTCGGCGCCGGTCAAACCCAGCCTTTGCATCCATTGCGCAAGCGCGCGTTCGTCGTCGCTGCCAGCAGCGTAGAGCTCGTGCATGCGGGCATGGGATTCGGGACGGTGCTGATTGAGCTTGATCTTGCACTGCACATCGCTCACCTGCAACTCGAATCCCACAATCGCCGACAACATCTTGCCGGCATAGTCTTCGCTCAGGCCGCGCCACTGCTCGGCGTAAGCCGGGTCGTGGTCGGCAATCAGCTTCTTCAGCAAGCGGTCTTTCGCGTCCTGTTCGGTGATCAGCCTCGCCTGCACCTTGCAGTGCACGGCCAGATAAGTCCAGGTGGGAACGCGCACCAGATCGGGATAGACGCGCGTGGACATGAAGGCGTGCGGCCCCATGAAGGTGACCAGCGCCTGCGGCCGCGACTCCAGGTAGCGCCAATGCGCATTGCCCTTGGCCACATGGCCCAGCAGCACCCAGTCGCTGTGGGCCTGCGCCCCCACCGCCGTGCGATCTTCCAGATGCAAGGGGATGTGCGAGACAAAGGGCGTGCCTTCATCATCGACGCTGATGAGGCTGGCAAACGCGTGGCTGCGCATCAACTCCATGGCCGATGCGCGGTGTTGGGCGGCAAACTGGGGTGGCAGGTACATGGTCAAAGTCTCCACTGAAATGGTCTATCGGGCAAACTCGGAATCCGCCATTCGCTTCGGTGCTACACCACTGATCGCGCTACGCGGCTTCACTTCGTCGAGCTGTTCGCTGGGCGCGATCCGCGCCCTTGGCTGCGCGTCTTACTCCCACTCGATCGTCGCCGGGGGCTTGCTCGAGACGTCGTAGGTGACGCGGTTGATGCCGCGCACTTCGTTGATGATGCGGCTGGAGACCTTCTTCAGAAGTGCATAGGGCAGTTCCGCCCAGTCTGCCGTCATGAAGTCGCTGGTCTGCACGGCGCGCAGCGCCACCACGTAGTCGTAGGTGCGGCCGTCGCCCATCACGCCCACGCTCTTGACCGGCAGGAACACGGTGAAGGCCTGGCTCGTCAGCTCGTACCAGCTCTTGCCCGCCGCGTCCTTGAAGTTGTGCAGTTCCTCGATGAAGATGGCGTCGGCG
Organism: uncultured beta proteobacterium; assembly: GCA_903844215.1. GTDB lineage: Bacteria > Pseudomonadota > Gammaproteobacteria > Burkholderiales > Burkholderiaceae_C > CAIKVZ01. The sequence continues at coordinate 8,661 of CAIMSP010000003.1, forward strand.
CGGCGCAGCAGGTCGGCGTATTCCTTCTTCACTTCACCCAGGATGCGCACGCCCAGGCCCGGCCCCGGGAACGGATGGCGGTACACCATGCCGTGCGGCAGGCCCAGCGCCACACCGAGCTCACGCACCTCGTCCTTGAACAGTTCACGCAGCGGCTCGAGCAGCTTGAGTCCCAACTGTTGCGGCAGACCGCCCACGTTGTGGTGGCTCTTGATGGTCACGGCCTTCTTATTCTTGGCGCCGCCCGATTCGATCACGTCCGGGTAAATCGTTCCCTGTGCCAGCCAGGCCACATGGCGGTTTTGATCGCCCTTGAGTTGGGCCGCTGCGGCTTTGAAGACCTCGACGAATTCGCGTCCGATGATCTTGCGTTTGGCCTCGGGGTCCGAGACCCCGGCGAGGTGCCCGAGGAACTGCGCTTCGGCATCGACCCGCAGCACCTTGGCGTGCAGCTTGCCGACAAACATGTCCATCACCATGTCGCCCTCGTTCAGGCGCAACAGGCCGTGATCGACAAAGACGCAGGTCAGCTGATCGCCAATGGCGCGGTGAATCAGCGCCGCCGCGACGCTGGAATCGACGCCGCCCGACAGGCCCAGGATGACTTCTTCGCTGCCCACCTGGGCGCGAATTTTTGCCACCGCCTCGGCGATGTAGTCGCCCATGATCCAGTCGGTGCGCGCGCCGCAGATGTCCAGCACAAAGCGCTCCAGCAGCGCCTGGCCTTGCTTGGTGTGCGTGACCTCGGGGTGAAACTGCACGGCGTAGAAATGACGCTCCTCGTCGGCCATACCGGCGATGGGGCAGGATTCGTTGGACGCCATCAGCTTGAAGCCCGGCGGCATCTCGGTCACCTTGTCGCCGTGGCTCATCCACACGTCGAGCAGGCCCTGGCCTTCAGCGCTGGTGTGGTCGGCGATGCCCTGCAGCAAACGGGTGTGCCCCCGTGCGCGGATCTGCGCCGAGCCAAATTCGCGCGTGTGGCCCGCTTCCACCTTGCCGCCAAGTTGTTGCGCCATGGTCTGCATGCCGTAGCAGATGCCCAGCACCGGCACGCCCAATTCGAACACCGCCAGCGGCGCCTTGTCGGTGTTGTCTTCGTACACGCTGGCATGGCTGCCCGAAAGGATCACGCCCTTGAGCAGGCCATCCTTGGCGTAATTGCGCACCCATTCGTCGCTCACGTCGCAGGGATGGACTTCGCAAAAAACATGGGCGTCGCGCACCCGGCGCGCGATCAGTTGCGTGACCTGGGAGCCGAAATCGAGGATGAGGAGTTTTTGATGCATGGTTTGAATCTGTTGAAGCGTCGTAGGTCGGGTTCGCTCAAAGGGCGTCACCCGACTGCTGAGTTTGTCGGGTTACGCGGCGCTAACCCGACCTACAAATACCGTTATTCCGAGCGGTAATTCGGTGCTTCCTTGGTGATTTGCACGTCGTGCACGTGGCTCTCGCGGATGCCGGCGGTGGTGATTTCCACGAACTCAGCCCGCTCCTGCATGTCGGCAATCGTCGCCGCACCGCAATAACCCATGCTGGCGCGCAGCCCGCCGGCCATTTGGTACACGATCGAGACCATGGAGCCCTTGTACGGCACGCGGCCTTCGATGCCCTCGGGGACGAGCTTGTCGGCGTTCGGGTTGCCGGTGCTGGACTCCTGGAAATAACGGTCCGCGCTGCCCTGCTGCATGGCGCCAATCGAGCCCATGCCGCGGTAGCTCTTGTAGCTGCGGCCTTGGAACAGAATCACTTCGCCCGGCGCCTCTTCGGTGCCGGCAAACATGCCGCCCATCATCACCGTGCCGGCGCCCGCAGCGATCGCCTTGGCGATGTCGCCGCTGTAGCGGATGCCGCCGTCCGCGATCAAGGGCACGCCGGTGCCGCGCAAGGCGGTGGCAACGGAATCGATGGCCATGATCTGGGGCACGCCCACGCCTGCGACGATGCGCGTGGTGCAAATGCTGCCCGGGCCGATGCCGACCTTGACCGCGTCCGCACCGGCTTCCACCAGCGCCAGCGCCGCCGCACCGGTGGCGATGTTGCCGCCGATAACGTCGATGTGCGGGTAGTTGCGCTTGACCCAGCGTACGCGCTCGATCACGCCGTGGCTGTGGCCGTGCGCCGTGTCCACAACGATCGCGTCCACGCCGGCTCGGGCCAGCGCCTCGACACGCTCCTCTGTGCCCTCGCCCACGCCCACGGCGGCACCAACGCGCAGCTTGCCCAGAGCGTCGCGTGCGGCGTTCGGGAAACTGGTCTGCTTGGTGATGTCCTTGACGGTGATCAGTCCCTTGAGTTCAAAGGCGTCGTTGACCACCAGCAGGCGTTCGATCTTGTACTGGTTCAGCAGCACCTTGGCCTGTTCGATGGTGGTGCCGTCGGGCACGGTCACGAGCCGATCGCGCTGCGTCATGATCTGGCTCACCGGGAGGTCCAGGCGCGACTCGAAGCGCAGGTCGCGCCCCGTCACCAGGCCCACGACCTTGGCGCCGTCGCACACCGGAAAGCCCGACACGCCCAGTTGCTCGGACAGCGCCATCACCTGGCGCACCGTGTGCTGGGGCGTGATCACCACCGGATCGCGCAGCACGCCGGACTCATAGCGCTTCACGCGCGAAACCTGCGCTGCCTGCTCCTGCGCCGTGAGGTTCTTGTGCACGATGCCGATGCCGCCCTCCTGGGCGATCGCGATCGCCAGACGCGCCTCGGTCACGGTGTCCATGGCCGCCGAAACCAGCGGCAAATTGAGCGCGATATTGCGGGAAAAACGGGTGGCGAGGGAGGTGTCCTTGGGTAGGACTTGAGAGTAGGCCGGCACCAGCAACACGTCGTCGAAGGTGAGGGCTTTGCCGATCAGGCGCATGTCAGTGCTCCAAATGGTCGATTGTACCCGTGGCCTCGAAGTCCCCCTTGGCCTTGCCTGTCAATGACAACGGAAACAAACTCGCAACCAATGAGATACAAATCTGTCCACGACAGTGCCCTAGGCACAAGCTAAACTGCAGCCATGAAAATCACTCAGTGGCTCACTTGCTTGATCGTCTGCGCCTTCCCCTTGTCCGGGTTTGCACAGTGGCAATGGATCGATCAGGATGGGCACAAGGTGTACAGCGACCGCGCTCCACCGGCAGAAATCGCGCAGAAAAACATTCTCAGGCAGCCCGCCAGTGCGGCGCGCCTGGTGGCCAGCGCCCGGCCCGAGGACCCGGCCAGCGCGGCCTCGGCACCCCGCGCGTCGGGCAAGGACCCGGGGCTGGAAGCCAAGAAGAAGCAGGCTGACGATGAAGAAACGGCCAAGCGCAAGACCGCGACAAACAAACTGGCGCAGGACCGCGCGCAAAACTGTGAGCGAGCTCGCAACAGTTTGACGGTGCTGAAATCGGGCATCCGCATGAAAGCCCCCAATGCCAGCGGCGATGTGGAGTATCTCAGCGATGCCAGCCGCGCCACGGAAATCGCCAGGGTTCAGGCGATCGTCGGCAGCGACTGCAACTAGCCTGCCGGCTTAATAGCCCGACTTGGCGTTGTCGCGACGCGTGGCAAACAAGCCCGCCGTACGCGCCCCCTGTTTTTGAAAGCGTTCCCGGCGCGCCACTTTGGGGTCCACGCGCAAGGGCCGGTAAAGCTCGACCCGATCGCCCTCTTTCAACACCTGCTCCGGGCGGACCTGTCGGCCCCAGACGCCCAGACATTCAGGCTGGCGCCCGACGGCCTCCCACAACTGCGCCATGCCACTGCGGGTCAGCGCGTCGGCCACGCTGGCGCCTGCGGGCAGCAGCAACTGCTGCTCCAGCACGGTTCGCGGCTGCGGCGAATACACCACGCACACCGACAGCAGCGCCGCTTGCGGCTTATCCATAGACCTGCTCGGCGCGCTTGACAAAGGCATCCACCATGCTGGCGGCGATCTTGTCAAACACCGGCCCGACCAGCTTGCCCAGGGTCGCGTTCGTGAAGCCGTAGCTCAAACTCAGCTCGACCCGGCAGGCGCGTTGCGCGTCGTCGCCCAGCGGCGTGAAATCCCAGCTTCCTGAGAGCTCGGAGAACGGACCATGGACCAGCTTCATGCCGACCTGGCGGCCGCTCACATGGGTGTTGAGCGTGCTGAAGGTCTGGCGGATTCCGCTGAAGGCGATGCCGATTTCGGCCGACACCGTGTGGTCGGGGTTGTCATGCTCCGAGGCGTGGTCGCACCAAGGGAGGAATTGCGGATAGCGCGCGATGTCGGTGACCAGCGCAAACATCTCGTCGGCGCTGTACCAGATCAAGACGGACTTGTGAACGGATTTGGTGGACATAGAATCGAAGGATGCGCTTGTGGCAATTGTAGGGCTGCCGCTATCCTCTCACACCCGCGCACTCGAAACACATGGCCAAGAAAACCTCCTCCGCAGTCCAGAAATCCGGACGCATCGCCGACAACAAGAAGGCCGCCTACAACTACTTCTTTGAGGAGCGCTTTGAGGCGGGCCTGGTGCTCGAAGGTTGGGAGGTGAAGTCGCTGCGCGAAGGCAAGGTGCAACTGACCGATGGCTACGTGGTGGTGCGCAATGGCGAGCTGTTCGTCATCGGCCTGCAAATCAACCCGCTCAACACGGCCTCAAGCCACATCAGCCCGGACAAGGTGCGCACCAAGAAGCTGCTGATGCACCGGGCCGAAATCCAGCGTGTCATCGGCAAGGTGGAGCAAAAAGGCTACACCCTGGTGCCGCTCAATTTGCACTGGAAAGATGGCAAGATCAAGTGCGAAATTGCCCTGGCCAAGGGCAAAGCCGAGCACGACAAGCGCGACACCATCAAGGACCGTGAAGGCAAGCGCGAGGTCGAACGCGCGATGAAAAGCCGCAACCGCTGAGGCGCGCCTCAAGCGTCGTCACGCGACGCGTCAGTCGAGCAATCGCAGCGGATGGGCGTGCGCCGGCCAGGGGCTGACGAAGAAGGCCTGCACCATCTCCTCGGTGACGCCGGCCGCGTCCGGTGGGCTCCAGCGCGGCGCGTTGTCCTTGTCCACCACCCGGGCGCGAATGCCTTCGAAGGCTTCGCTCTGTGTGCCTCGCGCAAAGCAGTGGCGCATCATGTCGCGCTCCATGCGCAGATCCTGCGCCAGCCCCATGTGGCGGGCGCGGCGAATCTGCTCAAGAGAGACTTGCAGCAACAGCGGTGAGGGCTGGCGCAGCGCATTGCGCGTCTGTTGCGACCAGGGGTCAGCGCCACGAATTTGCAGCGCCGCCAGCATGCAGGGCAAATCCGCCAGGCCAAATATCTCGTCGATCTGCCGGGTGTCGAGCGCCTCGCCGGGTGCAGCAAGTGGCAACTCCAGGGCGAGCCAGGCGCTCACGGAAGCGGCATCGGCGAACGACTGCTCGCCCAGCGACTGCCACAGCCCATCCAGTCCCGACGAATCAAGCCAGCGGTCAGCCAGACCGAACTGCAGCGCCGCTGCGCCGCCGATGACCTCGCCCGTGAGCGCCAGGTACTCGCCCACGTGGCCCGGACAGCGGCTCAGAAAGTAGCCGCCACCCACGTCGGGAAACAGTCCGATGGCCGTTTCCGGCATGGCGATGCGGCTGCGCTCGGTCACGATGCGCCATTGCGCGCCTTGCGAAATCCCCATGCCCCCGCCCATGACGATGCCGTCCATGAAGGCCAGCGTCGGTTTGGGATAACGATGGATCAGGTGATTGAGGGTGTATTCCTCGGTGAAAAAATCTTCCAGGGCGGCGTCGCCTTGCAGCACGGCCTCATGAAAAAATCGGATATCGCCACCGGCACAGAAGGCGCCGAAAGGACCGGCCTTGCCCATGCCGCGAAACGCCACGGCCTGCACTCGCGCATCGTCGCGCCAGGCCAGCAGGCACTGCGTGAGCTCCCGAATCATGGAGAGCGACAGGGCGTTGAGCGCCCGGGGCCGGTTCAAGCTGATGAAGCCAACGCGCCCACGCAGCTCGCTCAGGACCTGAGGCTCTGGCGCGGACGATGCCAATGGACTCGCGCTCATGCCCGCTTGCTCCACGCCAGCAATTCATTCAAGGCCAGCGCGCCAATGACCATGCTGCCGCCCAGCAGCACATTGGGCGTGGGCACTTCGTTCGCGCCGACCCAGGCCAGCAGGATGCCAAAGATGACCTCCAGCAGGCCCAGCAAGGAAACCTCGGGGGCCTTGAGCACGCGGGTGCACAGGACGGCCAGCGCCGAGGGAATCGCCAACTGCACCAGACCCAGGCCGGCGAGCAGCATCAAGTCGTGCGCCGAGGCCTGAAACGGCAGCGCCATGGGCAGCATCAGCAGACTGGAAAGCACGGCGCCGATCAGCACCGCAGGGATCATGTCCACATCGCGCCCCTGGGCGTGGGCGTGCTGCGTGACGGTCCAGTTGGCTGCGCCCGAGATCGGCACACACAGCGCCACCAGCGTGCCCGCCAGGCTCACGCCCTGCGTCACCTGGCTGCCGTACATGTAGGCGATGCCACAGCCCGCCACGGCGATCGCGGCCCAGGTGCGCGGCGCGATGCGGTGACCGATGAACCAGCGCGCCGCCAGCGCGGTCAACAGCGGGCCGATGGACATCGTCACCAGCACATTGGCCACGCTCGTGAGCGTGATGGCCAGCATGAAGAAGGTGAACATGCCGCACCAGGCCAGGCCCGAATACCACAGGGCCGCGCCGCCGCTGCGCATACGCAGAAACACATCGCGCCCTTGAAACAGCGGCAGCAGCACGAGCAGGCACAGTACGGTGAAGAAGCTGCGCCAGAAGGTGACCTCAAAGCTGCGCGCCTGCTCCAGATGGCGCGTGACGACGCCGGCGATGGACCACATCATGGTCACCGCCACCATCAACAACACGGCCCGGTTGTGCGTGAGCTTCATACAGCGGATACACCCTCACCCCAGCCCTCTCCCGCAAGCGGGCGAGAGAGTGAACTGGTGCGCGCCTTCAGCCCAGACGGGCGCGAGCGTGTGCGCATCACGGCTCCCTCGCCCCCGCACTCGGGGGAGCGGGTCGGGGTGAGGGGGAAAGTGCACATGCTTTGGCCGAGGCCTTACTGACCTCCGCGGCCGGCGCGCTTGCGTTCGCTCTCGCTCAGATGGCGCTTGCGCAGACGGATCGACTTGGGCGTGATTTCAACCAGCTCGTCGTCCTCGATGAATTCCACGCCGTATTCCAGCGTGCACTCGATCGGCGGCGTGATCTTGATCGCGTCTTCCTTGCCGGAAACGCGAAAGTTGGTCAGCTGCTTGGTGCGGGTGGCATTCACCACCAGGTCGTTCTCGCGACTGTGGATGCCCACGATCATGCCTTCGTACACCGGGTCGTTGGCCTTGACGAACATGCGACCACGGTCGTCGAGCTTACCCAGCGCGTAGGTGAAAATCTCGCCCGCGTCCATGGAAATCAGCACGCCGTTCTTGCGTCCGCCGATGTCGCCCTTGTGCGGCTCATAGCTGTCGAAGATGTTCGAGATCAGGCCCGTGCCGCGCGTCAGGTTCAGGAATTCATTCGTGAAACCGATCAGTCCGCGCGCCGGAATGCGGTACTCCAGGCGCACGCGACCGCGGCCATCGGATTCCATGTTGAACAGGTCGCCGCGGCGCTCGCCCAGGGCCTGCATCACGCCCCCCTGGTGCTGCTCTTCGATGTCGGCGGTCACCATTTCGATGGGCTCGTACTTCTCGCCATTGACGAACTTGAACACCACACGTGGCTTTGAAACCGCCAGCTCGAAGCCTTCGCGACGCATGTTTTCCAGCAGGATGGTCAGGTGCAGTTCGCCGCGGCCCATGACTTCAAAGATGCCTTCTTCGTCGGTTTCCTTGACGCGCAGCGCCACGTTGTGCTGCAGCTCTTTTTGCAGGCGGTCCCAGATCTGGCGGCTGGTGACGTACTTGCCTTCACGGCCGGCCAGCGGGCTGGTGTTGACGCAGAAATTCATCGTCAGCGTCGGCTCATCGACCTTGAGCATGGGCAGCGGCAAGGGCGTGAGCGGGTCGGTGATGGTCACGCCAATGCCGATATCGGTCAGACCATTGATCAGCACGATTTCGCCGGGACCGGCATCCGTGGCCTGAACCCGCTCCAGACCCTGGAACGTCAGCACCTGATTCACGCGGCCCTTGACGGCCTTGCCGTCCGGACCTTCCATCACCACCACGTCCATCATCGGACGGATCGTTCCCTGGCTGATGCGGCCCACGCCGATGCGACCGACGAAGGTCGAGAAGTCGAGCGCGGAAATCTGCAACTGCAATGGCGCGTCCGGGTCACCCTGCTGGTGCGGCACGTGTTCCAGCACGGTGTTGAACAGGGCCGACATGTCGGGGCCCCACTGCTCGCCCTGCGCGCCCTCTTCCATCGACGACCAGCCGTTGATGCCGGAGGCATAGACCACGGGGAAATCCATTTGGTCATCGGTCGCGCCAAGCTTGTCGAACAAGTCGAACGCGGCGTCCACCACCCACTGCGGACGCGCACCGGGCTTGTCCACCTTGTTCACCACCAGGATCGGCTTCAAGCCCAGGGCCAGCGCCTTCTTCGTGACGAAGCGGGTCTGGGGCATGGGGCCTTCCTGCGCATCGATCAGCAGCACCACACCGTCCACCATCGACAAGGCGCGTTCGACTTCGCCGCCGAAGTCGGCGTGGCCGGGGGTGTCAACGATGTTGATGTGCGTGTCTTTCCAGGTCACAGCGCAGTTCTTTGCCAGAATCGTGATGCCGCGTTCCTTTTCGATGGCGTTGTTGTCCATCACGGTGTCAACCACCTTTTCGTGCTGGGCGAACGTGCCCGACTGGCGCAGCAGCTGGTCAACCATGGTGGTCTTGCCATGGTCCACGTGGGCGATGATGGCGATGTTTCGAATTTGCTTGTGACTCACGATTTTTCCTTCAAAATTTGATCAATCTCGACCGGGCTCAATAAGCGCTCCGGTATCAGTTCTCCCGCCTTGATATGGGCCACTCCCAACAAGGCGCGGGGTTGTTCACCCCACACGGCCACCTGCTGCGCATCTGGCCAATCTCCGCGTCGGCGCAGACCGCTTAAAAAGCGTGCTGCATTCTCCGCATCCAATGTGACGACCGTGTGATCCGGCACCATGGCCTCCACCGGCCGCAGACACGCCAGGCGTTCCTGCTCCGACATCGCTTCCAGCGCGGCCAGCGTGACGCATTCCTCCACGCCGAAACCTCCGGTGCGCACCCGGCGCAGCGCCGTCAGGTGCGCCCCGCATCCGAGTGCCTCACCGATGTCCTCGGCCAGGGTGCGGATATACGTTCCCTTGCTGCACTTCACGCGCAACTTGAGCGCGACATATTCTTCGATGGCTGGCTCCAGCGCCAGCGCCAACTCCATGATCTCTACCGTGCGCCCTTCGCGCTCCAGCACCACGCCCTGTCTGGCGTATTCGTACAAGGCGCGTCCGTCGCGCTTCAAGGCGCTGTACATCGGCGGCACCTGCAACTGTCGGCCGCTAAAACGCTGCGCCACCTGGGCCAGCATCTGCGGCGTGATCTGCACCGCCCGCTGCAACAGCACCTGCCCCTCGGCGTCGCCCGTGGCCGTGGTCTGGCCCATATGGGCCAGGGCCTCGTAGCTCTTGTCGGCATCGAGCTGCAGCTGACTGAACTTGGTGGCAGCACCAAAGCACAGCGGCAGCACACCCGTGGCCAGCGGATCGAGCGTGCCGGTGTGGCCCGCCTTCTCGGCCCGCAACAGCCACTTGGCTTTTTGCAGCGCGTCATTGCTGGACCAACCCAAAGGCTTGTCCAGCAGCAGCACCCCGTGCACGGGGCGCCGCACGACCCGTGTCCGCGGCGCTTGCATGTCAATCCTCGTTTTTGGAACGGGAGGCCACGGCCTGCGCGATCAGCGCGTTCATGTCGGCCGCGCGCTCCGTCGTTCGGTCATGGTGAAAGTGCAGCGTGGGCACGGTGTGAATGTGCAGACGCTTGAACAGGCCGGCTCGCAAGAAGCCCGCCGCCTGATTCAAACCTTCTTCGGCCGCCTTGGGGTCGCCCACCAAGAGCGAGAAAAACACCTTGGCGTGGGCGTAGTCGGGCGTGAGCTCGATCCCCTGGATCGTCACCATACCGACACGCGGGTCCTTCAACTCGCGCGCGATCAACTCCGTCAGATCGCGCTGGATCTGATCGGCGACCTTGAGGCCACGGTTGGGTGCGCTGGTTTTCTTTTTCACAGACAGTCAGACCTTGCGGGCATCACAGCGTACGAGCGACTTCGCGGATTTCAAAGAACTCCAGCACGTCACCGACTTCGATGTCGTTGTAGTTCTTGATGTTCAAGCCGCAATCGAAACCTTCGCGCACTTCCTTGGCATCGTCCTTGAAGCGCTTGAGTGAGTCGAGCTCGCCGGTGTAGATGACCATGTTGTTGCGCAGCAGACGCAAACGCGCCGTGCGCCGCACCAGTCCGGCCGTGACCATACAACCGGCAATCGTGCCGATCTTGCTGACCTTGAAGATCTGGCGAATCTCGGCCGTGCCGATGACTTCTTCCTTCTTGTCCGGTGTCAGCATGCCCGACATGGCCAGCTTGAGCTCGTCCACGGCGTCGTAAATGATGTCGTAGTAGCGGATGTCCACGCCGTTGTTCTCGGCCAGCTTGCGCGCACCGGCGTCGGCGCGGGTGTTGAAGCCGATGATGACGGCCTTGGAGGCGATCGCCAGATTCACGTCGGACTCGCTGATGGCGCCCACAGCGGCGTACACCAATTGCACCTTGACCTCGTCGGTCGAGAGCTTGAGCAGCGACTGCGACAGCGCTTCTTGCGAACCCTGCACGTCGGCCTTGACGATGATCGGAACCAGCTTGACTTCGCCTGCAGCCATGTCGGTGAACATGTTCTCCAGCTTGGATGCCTGCTGTTTGGCCAGCTTGGTGTGACGGAACTTGCCGGCGCGGTAGGTGGCGATTTCACGGGCACGTCGTTCGTCCGACATCACCATGAATTCGTCGCCCGCCTGCGGCACTTCGGTCAGACCCTGGATCTCCACCGGGATGGAGGGACCGGCGGTCTTGATGGACTTGCCGTTTTCGTCCAGCATGGCGCGCACGCGGCCATAGGTCGAACCGGCCAGCACCACGTCGCCGGTCTTGAGCGTGCCCGACTGCACCAGAATCGTCGCCACCGGGCCGCGTCCCTTGTCCAGGCGCGCTTCGATCACCAGGCCCTTGGCCATGGCGTCCACCGGCGCACGCAGCTCCAGCACTTCAGCCTGCAGCAACACCTGCTCGAGCAATTCGTCGATGCCGGCGCCGGTCTTGGCCGAGACCGGGACGAAGGGTGAAGAGCCACCGAATTCTTCCGGGATCACGTCTTCCACCACCAGTTCGTTCTTCACGCGGTCCGGGCTCGCGCCGGGCTTGTCGATCTTGTTGATCGCCACCACGATCGGCACGCCGGCCGCCTTGGCGTGCTTGATGGCTTCGCGCGTTTGCGGCATCACGCCGTCATCCGCTGCGACCACCAGAATCACGATGTCGGTGGCCTTGGCACCACGGGCCCGCATGGCGGTAAACGCTTCGTGGCCAGGGGTGTCCAGGAAGGACACCATGCCGCGTGCGGTTTCCACATGGTAGGCGCCGATGTGCTGGGTGATGCCGCCGGCTTCGCCCGACGCGACCTTGGCGCGACGGATGTAGTCCAGCAGCGAGGTCTTGCCGTGATCGACGTGGCCCATGACGGTCACGACCGGTGCGCGCGGCAGCGATTCCGCCACCTGCGCCGACACTTCTTCGTCAGTGAAGGCTTCGGGATCGTCCAGCGCGGCGACGACCGCCTTGTGGCCCATTTCTTCCACCAGAATCATCGCCGTGTCCTGATCCAGCGCCTGGTTGATGGTGCACATCTGACCCAGCTTCATGAGGCGCTTGATCACGTCCGAGGCCTTCACCGCCATCTTGTGCGCCAGTTCGGCCACGGTGATGGTCTCGGGCACGTGGACTTCCAGCACGCGCACTTCGACGGCCGCTGCCGGCGAGCGATCGTCGTGGTCCCGGTTGTCGCCGCGCTTGCCGCGTGGCCCGCCGCGCCAGCTGCCGCGACCGACGCCGCCGCCGGTGGTGTCACCGCGGGTCTTGAGTTCTTTCTTCTTGGCAGGGTCTCCGGCCCAGCTGCTGGAGAGCTTGGCCGACTTGACTTCCTTGCCTGCGCCGGCCGCAGCGGGCGCCGCAGCCGCACCCGGCTTGGCCGGTTTGGCCGCGACCGTTCCGGCAGCGGGCTTGTGCAAGGTTCCCTTGACGGGCTCAGGCGGCTTGACTTCGGGCTTCTTGGCCACCAGCACCTTTTGCGGCGTGGACATCATGGAGCGGATCGCTGCGGCCTCGTCCTCGGCCTTGCGGCGACGCGCGCCCAGATCGGCGGCACGCACCACGTCTTCTTCGGCACGTGCCTTGGAAGCGGCAGCGGCCGTTTCCTTGGCGGCCAGCTGCTCTTGCAGCGCCAGCTCCTTGGCGGCGGCCTGAGCCAGCACGGCGGCGGCGGCTGCGGCGCCGTCAAGCTCCGTTGGCGGCGCCTGTTTGGCCGGCTTCGTGCCCGAGGCCTTGGCCGATTTTTCCAATGCGTAGGCCGCAGCGCGCGCATCGGCTTCGCTTTCGGCCTTTTCCGTGGCGGCGCGTTCGCGCGTTTCCTGCTCTTCGCGCTGCTGACGCTGTTGCGCCAGCTCGTCTTCCTGACGGCGGATGAATTCGGCCTGATGGCGCGCTTCTTCTTCGCGCCGCATCAGTTCGGCCGTGTCGATCACCTGCACGGCTTCGGCGGCCTGCGCTGCCGGCTGCGCAGCCGTCGATTCGCCCCCACCCTCGACGCCCTCGTCGCGACGAATGAAGGTGCGCTTCTTGCGCACCTCCACCTGGATCGTGCGCGCACGTCCGGTCGAATCGGCCTGCTTGATTTCGCTCGTGGAGCGCTTGACCAGCGTGATCTTCTTGCGGTCCGCGCTGGCCGTGCCGTGCGCGGTCTGCAGATAGTTGAGCAGCTTTTGCTTATCGGAATCACTCAAGAAGTCGCTGGCTGCGGCTTTGGCCACGCCCGCGCTCTTGAGCTGCTCAAGCAGGGTTTCGTTCGATTTCTTGAGTTCGTTGGCAAACTCGGCGACTGTCGTATTGGACATGGGTGGTGCAACCTTTGGCTTACGGCCTGACAAGCCCTGCGGGCCTGTCAAGCACTGGTGAAACTATGTATTCATGACTGGGACTCTTGAACGGCGGCATCATCGGTAAACCAATGTTCGCGCGCCTTCATGATCAAGCTCTTGGCTTCGTCCGTTGACTGACCGGTGATTTCCATGAGCTCGTCCACGGCCAGATCGGCCAGGTCGTCCAGGGTGTGCACACCGCTGTCGGCCAGCTTGGCTTGCAGCTCCGGCGTCATGCCCTCCAGATCGCGCAGGATCTGCGAGACGTCTTCCACGCCCTCTTCCTTGGCGATTTCCATCGTCAACAAGGCGTCCTTGGCGCGGTTGCGCAACTCGTTCACCGTGTCTTCGTCCAGGCCTTCGATCTCCAGCATTTCCTGCAGCGGCACGTAGGCCACTTCTTCCAGGCTGGTGAAGCCCTCGGAGATCAGGATGTCGGCCATCTCCTCGTCCACGTCAAGCTTTTCCATGAACAGCTTGCGGCCGGAATCGGTTTCGCTGGCCGTCTTCTGTGCCGACTCGGCCGCGTCCAGGATGTTGATCTTCCAACCCGTCAGGTCCGACGCCAGGCGCACGTTCTGTCCGCCGCGCCCGATGGCAATCGCCAGGTTCTCTTCGTCCACCACCACGTCCATGGCGTGCTTTTCTTCATCGACCACGATCGACGACACGTTGGCGGGCGCCAAAGCGCCGATGACAAACTGCGCCGGGTCTTCGCTCCACAGCACGATGTCCACACGCTCGCCGGCGAGTTCGTTGGTGACGCCGTTGACACGGGTGCCACGCACGCCCACACAGGTGCCAATCGGATCGACGCGCTTGTCGTGCGAGAGCACGGCAATCTTGGCGCGCGAACCGGGATCGCGGGCGCAGGACTTGATCTCCAGCAGGCCTTGTTCGATCTCCGGCACTTCCTGGCGAAACAATTCGATCATGAATTCGGGCGCGGAACGCGACAGGATGATGGGTGCGCCGCGCAGCGTCAGGTCCACTTCCATGATCATGGCGCGAACCCGGTCGCCGGTGCGCAGATTTTCTTTCGGAATCATTTCCGTGCGGCGCAGTCGGCCTTCGACGCGGCCGCTTTCGACAATGATGTCGCCCTTGTCCATGCGCTTGACCGTGCCCACGAAGATCTTGTCGCCGCGCGACATGAAGTCGGTGAGCAGCATCTCGCGCTCAGCGTCGCGAATCTTCTGCAGGATCACCTGTTTGGCCGCCATGGCACCGATGCGCCCGATCGGCACGGAAGCGACGGACTCTTCGATGTACTCGCCCTCCTCCACATCGGAGATGCGCTCGCGCGCATCCATGAGCATTTCCTCGGCATCGGGGTTTTGCAGACCGGCATCATCGGGCACCACCAGCCAGCGACGGAAGGTCTCGTAGTTGCCGCTGTCGCGGTCCACCGTGACACGAATGTCCACTTCGCCCTGATAGAGCTTTTTCGTGGCTTGCGCCAGCGCGGCTTCAACCGCAGCGAACACCACGTCCAACTCGACGTTTTTTTCGCGCGAGATCGCATCGACCAACATCAACATTTCGCGATTCATGCCAAGACTCTCCTATCAAATTGATTTGCAACAGCGACCAGCGCCGTCACGCATTTTTTCTGCCAACCCCCTGCAGCCCCGTTTCATGCCACGGCGGCGAACCGCCGCGCGTCAAGAAAGGACGTTGCCTCACGCGTCCGACGCGTCGATCGAAGCCTCATCAGAACCGCTTCGACCCTTGAAATTCACGATCGGCGCCAGTCGCGCCTCACGCAATTCATTCAACTCAAACCCCAGCGCCTGCAGCGGCGGCAACACCCGGTTCTTGCCCGGCTTCTGCCCCGGCTTGAGCTTGAGTTCCTCACGCCACACGATCTGCCAGCCGGCGACGGCGCCGGTCTGCGTGCGTTCCAGCACGCCCCGAAATTTCTTCCGGTGGGCGTTGACCTGGCCATTCGCCGCGCTGCCCATGGGCTCCTTGAGCGTGAGGTCGATGATCGACCCCGCGAACCGCTCAAAATCCTTCTCGCCGTGCAGCGGGCGATCGATGCCGGGAGAGGAAATCTCCAGGCGCCGGTATTCCGCACCGTCCACCTCCAGCGCAAACTGCAACTGGCGATTGACCTTCTCACAGTCTTCCACGTTGACGAATTGCGTCGTCGCGTTCTCAGGCGTCCAGGGCAGATCAATCGTGATGCGCAGCAAACCACCGGCGGAGCGTTCAATCTCCACCAGCTCATAACCGAGCCCGGTTACCGTTTGTTCAACAATGTCTTGCAGTGCCACTAAAAAAACCCTGTCATCACACCCGAAAACCCGTCCCGCAGTGTGTGCAAAAAAAGACCATCCAAAAGCGATCGACCAAAAAAAACGGGCGGTGAGAACCCGCCCGTTTGGTCGTGAAGCCGGGATTGTACCGCAAAACGCCCGCCGCGCCTCTGAAAACCGCGCCGCAGCCTCGGTGCCGAAGGCACAAAACGATTTCCGCTAAGCTTACACATCGGTGACGGCGCCCTTCGGGCGAAAAATCATAAAACAGGGAGTGCTTGACCATGGGTGTTTTTTTGAAGCTCCGAAGCGCCACCGCAGCGGCTTTGCTGCTGACGGTGTTGGCAGCAGGCGCGGCCGTCGTGCCCAGTGGCGCCAAATTGCATGCGACGCAAACCCTGGTGCGCAACAACGGCTCCGAACCCGAGACACTGGACCCGGCGCTGGCCGAATCGGTGGGTGCCAACAACCTCAGCCGGGACCTCTTCGAGGGCCTGACCGCCACCGATTCGCGCGGCAAAGTGGTCCCCGGCGTGGCGCAAAGCTGGAGCCAGACCGATCCCACCACCTGGGTCTTCAAGCTGCGGCAAAGCGCCAAATGGTCAAATGGTGACCCGGTCACGGCGGACGATTTTCTCTACGGCATCCGGCGCTACGTGGACCCCAAGACCGCCTCGCCTTACGCCACGACCTTCGGTGTTTTCCTGCGCAACGGCAAGGAAGTGATTGCCGGCAAGAAGCCCGTCACCGAACTGGGCGTGCGCGTGATCGACAAGTGGACGCTGGAACTCAAGACCGCCTACCCGGTGACCTTCTTTGCCGACATGGCCTCGAACACCCAGCTCGGCCCGGTGCATCGCGCCTCGGTGGAGAAATACGGCAAGGATTGGACCAAGCCGGGCAAGCTCGTGGGCAATGGCGCCTATGTGCTCAAGGACTGGCAGGTGAACAGCAAGATCATTCTGGAAAAAAGTCCGAACTATTGGGACGCGGCCAATGTGCAGTTGACGCGCGTGACCTACCTGCCGGTGGAGAGTGACATCGCCGACGTCAAGCTGTTCGAGTCGGGCGAGAACGACTGGGTGTATCAGATCCCTCCCGGCACCTACGAGAAGTTCAAGAAGCAATACCCGAACGAGATCCGCAACGCGCCGATACTGGGCCTGCGCTATTACGCGCTGCAAAACAAGGATCCGATCCTGAAGGACGTGCGCGTGCGCAAGGCGCTCTCCATGGTGATTGACCGCGACATTCTGGCGCAGCGCGTGACGGCCGACGGCCAGTTGCCGGCCTACGGCGTGGTGGTGCGCGGCGTCGATGGCGCGGATCTGACGCAATACGACTGGTCGAGTTGGCCCATGGCCAAGCGCGTCGAAGAAGCCAAGAAGCTGCTGACCCAGGCCGGCATCAAGCCCGGCACGAAACTGGTGTTCGCCTACAACACCAGCGAGTACCACAAGAAGATGGCCATCTTCGCGGCGTCCGAGTGGAAGACCAAGCTCGGTCTGGACCTGGAAACCGAGAGCATGGAATTCAAGGTGCTGCTGAAAAAGCGCAAGGACGGGGAGTTTCAGATTGCGCGCCACGGCTGGAACGCGGACTTCAACGACGTCACGACATTCCTGTCGCAGGTGCAATGCGACTCCGACAACAACAACAACTTCAACTGCAACCGACAGGCCGAAGAACTGATCAACCAGGGCAACGTGGCCAAGGATGCGGCGCAGCGCAGAAAGCTGATGACCCAGGCCGCGACCATGATCATGGAAGACTACCCGATGATTCCGCTGCTGCAATACACGGTGCCGCGCCTGGTCAAGTCCTACGTCGGCGGCTACTCGCTGGAGAACTCGCTCGACCGGTTCCGTAGCAAAGACCTGTACATCACTCAGCACTGAAGCGGGCACGCATCCATGTGGAGCTATACCCTGCGCCGGGTGCTGGCGACGATACCGACGCTGTTGGCCGTGATCACCGTGTGCTACTTGCTGCTGCACGCCACGCCGGGTGGCCCCTTCGACGGCGAACGCAAGGTGTCGGCCGCCGTGCTGGCCAACCTGCAGGCCAAATACCATCTGGACGAACCGCTTTGGCAGCAGTACCTGCACTACCTGAACAACCTGCTGCACGGCGACCTGGGCGCGTCGTTTCGCTACGCCGACTGGAGCGTGAATGAACTGGTGGCGAACGCGCTGCCGGTGTCGTTCACCATTGGCGGCGTCTCCTTGCTGATCTCGGTGCTGATCGGTGTGGCGCTGGGCACGGTCGCGGCGCTGCGGCAGAACAGCGCGGCCGACTACCTGCTCATGCTCATCAGCAACATCGGCAGCGCCTTCCCCTCCTTCGTCATCGGCCCGGTGCTGATCCTGGTGTTTGCGATCTGGCTCAAATGGCTGCCTGCGGGCGGCTGGGACGATTTCTCCGTGCGCTACATGGTGTTGCCGATGGCGCTGCTCACCTTCATCAACGTCTCCACCATCGGGCGCGTCATGCGTGGCAGCTTGATCGAAGTGCTGCACAGCAACTTCATCCGCACGGCCCGCGCCAAGGGCTTGCCCATGCGCATCGTGGTGCTGCGCCATGCGATGAAGCCGGCGCTGCTGCCGGTGGTGTCGGTGATCGGCCCGATGGCCATTTCCGCCATCACCGCAGCGATCGTCACCGAGACCGTGTTCTCGCTGCCAGGTCTGGGCAAACTGATCGTCAACGGCGCAGGCAACCGCGACTACACGCTGGTGTTGGGCCTGGTGGTGCTGGTGACCCTGGTGGCCGTGCTGCTCAATTTACTGGTGGATCTGAGCTACGCACTGCTCGATCCGAAGATTCGATACTGAAACCCCGCCAGATGTTTTTTCCAAAAAAGCACGATGCCCTGGTGCAAGCCCTGGCCGACACGGCGAACGCGGCGGTGCAGGGTCGCAGCCCCTGGGCCGATGCGCGACTGCGCTTTGCGCGCAACCGCGCCGCCTTCTTCAGCCTGATCATCCTGCTGCTCATCACGCTGGCCTGCGTGATCGGCCCGTGGCTGCTGCCCAACGCCTACGACAGCGCCGATTGGGACGCCATGAGCCTGGCGCCGTCGCTGGCCAACTGGCACCTGTTTGGCACCGACGAAGCCGGCCGCGACCTGCTGGTGCGCTCGCTCATCGGTGGGCGCATCTCGCTCATGGTCGGGGTGCTGGCGACGCTGGCGTCGGTGACGATCGGCATTGCCTGGGGTGCGGTGGCCGGCTTCGTCGGCGGACGGGTGGACGCGCTGATGATGCGCATCGTGGACATGATGTACGCCATTCCCTACCTGCTGATTGCGATCTTGATGGTCACGATGCTGGGGCGCGACTTTCATCTGGTGGTGCTCACGATCACGGTGTTTTCGTGGATGGACATGGCGCGCGTGGTGCGCGGCCAGACGCTGTCGCTGCGCTCCAAGGAATTCGTCGAAGCGGCGCGCGCCATCGGCGTGCCCACGCGGCGCATCATCTTCTCGCACATCGTGCCCAATCTGCTGGGCATCGTGGTGATCTACGCCACCGTCACCGTGCCGGGCGTGATCCTGACCGAATCGGTGCTGTCCTTTTTGGGGCTGGGCATACAAGAGCCAATGACGAGTTGGGGCGTGCTGATCGAGGACGGCACCAAGGTGATGGAAGTCTCGCCCTGGATGCTGCTGTTTCCCGGTGCGCTGCTGTCGATCACGCTGTATTGCTTCAACTATGTGGGCGACGGTTTGCGCGACGCGCTCGACCCCAAGGACCGTTAGAAAAATCATGAGTCTGATTGAAGTCAAGAACCTTGGGGTTCAATTCCAAACCAATGACGGCCCGGTGTTCGCCGTGAACGACATCAGCTTTTCGCTGGAGCGTGGCCAAACGCTGGGCATCGTGGGCGAGAGCGGATCGGGCAAGAGCCAGACCGTGCTGGCGATGATGGGCCTGCTGGCGCTCAACGGCCAAGCCAGCGGCGAAGTGCTGTTCGAGGGACACAACCTGCTGACGCTGCCCAGCGCCGAGCTGAACCAGATTCGCGGCAACCGCATTGCCATGATCTTCCAGGACCCGATGACCTCGCTCAATCCCTATCTGACGGTGGAACGCCAGATGACCGAGGTGCTGGAGTTTCACAAGGGCATGAGTCGGCGCGAGGCGCGAGCGCGCTGCGTGCAACTGCTCGACGCGGTGAAGATCCCGCAAGCGGCCAAGCGCATCGCCATGTATCCGCACGAATTTTCCGGCGGCATGCGCCAGCGCGTGATGATCGCCATGGCCTTGCTGTGCGAGCCCCAGGTGTTGGTGGCCGACGAGCCCACGACCGCGCTGGACGTGACCGTGCAGGCGCAGATCATTGCGCTGCTGCGCGATCTGCAGCGCGACTTTGGCACCGCCATCGTCATGATCACGCATGACCTGGGCGTGGTGGCGGGACTGTGCGACGAGGTGATCGTGTTGTACGGCGGTCGCGTGATGGAGCAGGCCCAGGCCAACGACATCTTCTATCAACCCTCACACCCCTACACCGTGGGTTTGCTGGGCGCGATCCCGCGCCTGGACCAGGGCGAGCAGGCGCTGGTGGCGATCCCCGGCGCGCCGCCGAATATGTCGCAGCTGGGTGCCGGTTGCCCCTTCGCCGAGCGCTGTGCGCTGGCCGAACCACGCTGCAGCACAACGCGTCCGGCGCTCGCGCCCTCGGCACACCAACCGGCGGTGCTGCGCGCCTGTCACAAGAGCCTGCAAGACATGGCGCTCAGCCCGCAGCCGGAGGCGCAGCATGTCTGACGCACGCCAAGCCCTGTTGTCGGTGCGCGACCTGCAGGTCCACTTCAAGGTCAAACACGACGGCCCCTGGCCCTGGGCGCCGGCGCGCAGCCTGAAGGCCGTGGACGGCGTCTCGTTCGATCTGTTTGCCGGCGAAACCCTGGGCATCGTGGGCGAATCGGGCTGCGGCAAATCCACGCTGGCACGCGCCTGCCTGAACCTGATTCCGGCCACCAGCGGCAGCATCCTGTGGCAGGGCCAAGAGATGCGCGGCGCCTGCGATCAGAGCTGGTTGAAGTTGCGAGCCGACGTGCAAATGATCTTTCAGGATCCGCTGGCCTCGCTCAATCCGCGCATGACGATCGCGCAGATCATCGCCGAGCCGCTGCGCACGCACCACCCCGAACTGGCCGCGAGCGAAGTGATGGAGCGGGTCAAATCCATGATGAGCCGCGTCGGCCTGACGCCGCAGCAGATCAACCGCTATCCGCATGAATTTTCCGGCGGCCAGTGCCAGCGCATCGGCATCGCGCGTGCCCTCATCCTCAAGCCCAAACTCATCATCTGCGACGAGCCGGTGTCGGCGCTGGACGTGTCGATCCAAGCGCAAATCATCAACCTGCTCAAGGAGCTGCAGGCCGAGATGGGCCTGGCGCTGATCTTCATCGCGCACGATCTGGCGGTGGTCAAGCACATCAGCAAGCGCATCCTGGTGATGTACCTGGGGCACGAGATGGAAGTGGCCGAGAAGAACGCCCTGTACCTGCAGCCGCGTCATCCGTACACCAAGGCGCTGTTGTCGGCCATCCCGATTCCCGATCCACAGCGCGAGCGCAGCAAGGTCATCCAACTGCTGCACGGCGACCTGCCCTCGCCCATCAACCCGCCCTCGGGCTGCGTGTTTCGCACCCGTTGTCCGCAGGCCGTGGCGCGCTGCGCACAGGAAGTGCCGCCGCTGCGCACGCTCAGCGCCGAGTCCCAGGCGGCATGTCTGTTGGCCTGAGATCAATGCTGGCGCGACTGCGCCGCAGCCTGAGCCTGGGTCCGGGCGACTTGCTGCGCGACCGCATCTACCGTCGGCTGTGGCTGTCGATTCTGATCAGCTCGTTTGGCGGGCAGATCACCATGCTGGCCTTGCCGCTGACCGCCGCCGTGCTGCTCAACGCCACGCCCACGCAGATGGGCTTGCTCACGGCCATGGGCTTGGCGCCCTTCGTGCTGTTCTCCCTGCCCTCGGGCGTGTGGCTGGACCGGGTGCGCAAGCTGCCGGTGTACATCGGTGGCGAGGTGCTCGTGGCCGTGATCGTGGCCAGCGTGCCGCTGGCCTGGGCGCTGGGCGGCCTGAGCATGAACTACCTCTACACCGTGGGTTTTGGCATCGGCTGCATCAACGTCACCGCCGGCACCGCAGCGCAGATTGTGCTCACGCAGATCGTGCCGCGCGCCCGGTTGGTGGAGGCCTATGCCAAGAATGCCCTGGCCAGCTCGGGCGCGGAAGTCGCCGGACCGGGCGTGGCGGGCCTGTTGATCAAGCTCGTCGGCGCGCCCTTGACCCTGCTCGTTGATGCCTTCCTGCTGATGATCAGCGTCACCATTTTGCGCGGCATACGCGTCGTTGAAGTGCGCGTTCCCCATCCGCAGCCGCGCTTCTGGCGTGACCTGCGCGAAGGCCTGGCCTTCGTCGTGACGCACCGCTTGCTGCTCAGCCTGGCGCTGGTCGTGGGCCTGTGGCAGATGTGCCATCACGCCGCCATGGTGGTGCAGATTCTCTTTGCCACGCGCACGCTGGGCCTGAACGAACATCAGGTCGGCATGTGCTACATCGGCCTGGGCCTGGGCACCATCAGCGCCAGCACCTTGGGCCATCGCATCTCGCGCCGCCTGGGGCCCGGCCCCTGTTTGGTGCTGGGCTTTGCCGTGTGTGGCGCGGGCTGGCTGCAACTGGCCTTCGCGCCCGTGGGCGCCTGGGGCGTAGCGTCGTTTGTGCTGATGCTGCTGTGCTTCAGCGCCGGCGCCGTGCTCATCTTCATCAACTTTCTTGCGCTGCGTCAGGCCGTCACCCCCGAGCCGCTGCTGGGACGCATGACCAGCACCATGCGCTGGCTGATCCTGATCCCCGCCGGCCCCGGCGCGCTGCTGGGCGGCTACGTGGGCGAGCATGCCGGCCTGCGCTACGCCCTGGGCCTGGGCGGCGCGGGCGCCCTGCTGTTGGCGGCGTGGGCGTGGCGGCATCCGGTGATACGCAATGTGAAAACTCTGCCGACGGCGCGGTTGGATTAGCTCAGCGAAGTGGGATCAGAGTTCATCCGCGTCAGCCTGCAAGAATGACTCGAAGTCCTGGCCACCATCGAACACACCGATGATGGACACCAACGCAGCAGTCACATCGAACGCGTTCACAGTCCGCCCTTTGTAGTTCGTGATTCGGACTCGGCGTCCCGAAGCCGCCAGAGTGTGTTTTGCGCACAACACGATAACGATAATTTCATACGTACAAACCCTTAATTAATCTCCTGCTAAGGAATGAATGGCGCCAGCCTGCGAATCGGACGACCATTAATTTCGCTTATGAATCAACAGCTTAGTCGGCGATATGGGCGATTCTCAAAGAGTCACGATTGGCCCCATGCCGAACGTGTTTGGAGTCGGCCAGACAGGCCAAATTGCGCAAATGAATCAGAATGTGGCTTCGGGTCCAAACACGTTTTTTCCTATCGCTTCTCAGTGTCCGTTCTGTGAATTTTTGCATTCATCAGGCAAACTTGAGCGACAGACAGGTAAATCAGTGGGCGGCTTTTAAACTTTCTTGGAGTATCAATGTTTAAACACACGAAACTATGCTCGGGCCTCGTGCTCGCCTTTGGAGGTCTGGCCATCGCGCCAGGCGCCGTGATGGCACAGGACGCCAAACTGGAACGCGTTGAGATTACCGGCTCATCCATCAAGCGCATTGACGCGGAGACGGCGCTGCCCGTCACGATTTATCGTCGCGCAGATATTGATCGGACCGGCGCTTCTACGGTTTCCGATCTGGTCGAGAAGATCAGCGCCAACAATGGTCAAGGCTACCAATTGTCGGCGGCTCTCGGAGATGCCGCGCGACCTGGTTTTGCCGGTGCATCGATGCGTGGCTTGGGTTCGAACAACACACTGGTGCTCTTGAATGGGCGGCGCTTGGCAAACTTTGCCTTCGACGGTGGTGCGGTGTCGCTCAATGACATTCCTCTTTCGGTCGTTGACCGGATCGAAATTCTGCGCGACGGCGCATCGTCCATCTACGGCACCGACGCCGTGGCCGGCGTGATCAACTTGATTACTCGTTCCGACTACAAGGGTGCCGAGGTTGAGGCCGGGATCGATTCGCCGAAACAAAAAGGCGGCAAGGTTAAATCGGCTCGTGCCACAGTGGGCTACGGCGACCTTGGATCCGATGGATTTAACGTTATGCTAAACCTGGGTCGAACCGATCAAGAAGCGGTTGCAGCCAAAGACCGTCCATTCGCGAAGACGGCCTGGCTTCCCGCACAAGGTTTTAATCGGCTGAGCTCCAACGCATTTCCTGCCAACTTCACGCTCCCAAGCGGCGCCCTTGTAAGTCCATATGCCCCGGCCTATCAAAAGCCGGCGGGCTCACCCGCCACCCCTGGCGCATTGCCGGCAGGATCCCTTGCCCCTGGGAACATTCCCGGTGGTTCTCAATATGGCTGTTTGCCCCCGGTGTCGTTTGGCGCCAAGGATACAGCGACCACTTGCAAATTTGACTACGCGAGTGTGATCGACATTTTGCCAAAGGCTGAACGGGAAAACATCTTCCTCCGTGGCACTTTGAAGCTTCCCGGCGATGCACGTTTGTCAGCGGAGTACGCATTGTCAAAGGGGACTTACACGTTCACGATTTCGCCATCGCCTATTTCAGAAGCAACTACTCTGACGGGCAATCAGGTACTGCTGCCCGCTTCAAGCCCGTTCTATCCAACGGCTTGGATAACGGCGAATTCACCCGCAATGCTTGGGCAACCCCTGAATCTGTACTACCGCGGCGTGGAAACGGGTGGTCGTAGCGATCAGGTGAAGTCCACCCAATCCCGCTTTGTGCTTGACCTTCAGGGCGAGGTCGCGGGCTGGGACTATGGCGTGGGCTATCTGGATGCGCAGAGCAAGGCCACCGACGCCTATGTAGGCGGATACATGTCCGAGGCCCGGACCATCGCGGCTTTTGCAACCGGCCTGGTTAATCCGTTTGCCGTTAACACGGGGCAGGGTCTGGACCTGATCAAGAATGCACAGATCTTGCAGGACGTGCGCATCAGTAAAAGCGGCGTCAGCATCTTCAATGCCAAAGCATCGCGCGAGTTGATGCAGCTTCCGGCAGGCCCCCTAGGATTTGCGGCGGGTGTCGAAAGTCGCAAGGAAACCTACAGCGACAACCCACTGGCAGTGCTGAACTCAGGCGATGTGATTGGTGGTGGTGGAACCCAGTTGCCCGTCGTGGGCGAACGCACCGTAAATGCAGTTTTCGCGGAATTCAGCGTTCCGATCATCAAGACGGTGGAATCACAATTGTCAATCCGCCACGATACTTACAGCGATGTCGGCTCGACAACGAACCCGAAAATTGCCCTGCGGTGGCAACCGGACAAACAGATCCTGTTGCGCGGCTCCATCGGCACGGGATTCCGTGCGCCAACCCTGCCGGACGTCTTTTCTCAGTTGACCCAAACGAATACCGGCGGGGCTTACGACGATCCGCTATACGACAAGACCGTTGGTTGCGCCGCAGTCTTCAGTGGGCAATATTGCAACGCCCAACTCACGGTCAAACAAGGTGGTTCCAAGGCTGGCGGAGCCACCCTGCTGCCCGAAAAATCCAAGAATTTTTCGCTCGGCATGGTGCTTGAACCATCGCGCGATTTGACCATCGGCATCGATGGTTTTCAAATTTACCAAAAGGACTTGATCGGCATCTTGAGTGCAGATAGCATTTTGCAGGACTATATCGACAACTTCAATCCTCTGACTGGAACCAGTTCAAGCCGCTACGCTAGCCAAGTCAAGACCAAGTTTGACCCGCATGCGGGCCCCGCTGGTTCGACGGTAGTCGACTACGTGTTGACCACCTTTGCCAACTTCGGTGAGCAAGTCACCCGCGGCGCCGATATTTCGGTGAAGTACCGCTTGCCAAAGATGGAAATCGGAACTTTCCGGGTCAATCTTGAAGGCACCTATATCGACAGCCAACGCGCTCGCGATCCGGGCGCAAGCTCGTGGGGACCCAACGGTGTCGATCAGTTCCTTCAGTTTGGCGCGGTATTGCGTTGGAAACAGCGCACCGAAGTGCAGTGGGAGAACGGTCCTTGGGATGCATCGTTGGCCTACAACTGGCAGTCGTCGTATCAGGATCAGCATGTCTCGAATGCAATTCTCGGCGGCGCACTCCCAAGTCGCATGGTCGGCGCTTACGAAACTTTCGATTTGCAGGGTCGGTACACAGGGTTCAAGAATGTCACGTTGACGGCTGGTGTCACGAACATATTCAACACCCCGCCTCCTTACTCTGACCAGAACTTGTATTTCCAGGTCGGCTACGATCCTGCCAACACGAACTCGCGTGGCCGTGCTTTTGCATTCCACGCCAAGTACCAGTTCTAAGCCTTACTAAAGGTGTTCTGCGACGCAGGGGAAGGAAGCTTAGGCTTTCTTTCTCTGCGTCGCCGTTTGTACGTTTTGAGTCTGCACGCTCCCGGGATCCTCCTAAGCAATGCCGGATCCAATTTACTTCGATTGGGAATAATCATGATACGAAGATTGCGCGTCTCCCAGCTTCTGGTGGCTATGGCCTTGTTCGCGCTTCTGGCCACGAATTACGCCATCGCTCAAGTCAAGACCCGGGTGCCGATAGAGTCGTTTACACGCTTTATGCTGCATGCGAGTGTGGCTGTCTCACCCGATGGCAAGCGACTCGCCGCCGTCACACCGGCGGGCGATCGCCGTGGCTTGTTGATTTACGATCTGGCGACGCGCAAGGGCACGGTTGTTGCTCGCTACAACGATATGGACATCCGCGCGGTTCGCTGGATCAGCAACAACCGGCTGCTATTTTCACTGATTGACACCAAGGCTGGACTTGGCGAACAGATTGGCAGTGGCATGTTTGCAATTGATGCAGATGGCAAGAACGTGAAGGAACTAGCACCCCTCTCGCCTGCCAGTGACAGAGGTTACGGCATCTATCGAGGCTATTCGTTCGCCGGTGTTGTAGGTCCGGATTCTGACGAGATATTTGCAAATGGAAATCAACGTAGTATCCGATCTGCGGATCTCTACAAATTGAACACGCGCACCGGCAAGGCACAACTTCTGACGCCCAACACCCCTGGAAATGTCGCCGCATGGCTTCAAGATGACGACGACAAGATCGTTGGCGCCGTCACGTATGACGATGACACCAGCATGTATGCGGTCCACAGAAGCGTGGACGGCAAATTTGAAAAATTGGTCGAATTTGACCGTGATGCACCCGGGTGGGCACCGCTGTCTGCCAACACCGATGGCACCTGGGTGATTGCCACCAACCTGAACAGCGATAAAGTGGAAATCGCCAAATTCGACCCCGCGACGCGGCAGGTACTCGAAGTGATGGCGCGGCATCCGCGATTTGATTTGGGCTCCAACCTGGGCACCGCAGGTGACGATCCCGATGATGGCGGTGGCTCCGTCCGCGCCCCCGCGCTGCTGCGGAACAAGGATAAGCAGATTGTGGGCATTCGCCTGCATCTGGAGAAGGAGACCACCCTGTGGTTTGACAAGGAATACGCGAAGATTCAGGCGAGCATTGATGCAGCACTGCCAGGCCGGGTCAACCGCCTCAGAAAGCTTGGGGACACGCAAAAGTATTTGGTCAACTCCTACTCGGATAGAAAGCCCAATGAGTACCTTTTATTTTCTCCAGCAGAGAGAAAACTGGAAGACCTGTTTGAGGCCAGGCCCTGGATCAAGGAAGATCAATTGAGCGAGCGACGCTTTATTACCTACAAGGCGCGAGATGGGCGTGAAATTGCAGCTTATGTCACCCTACCCAAGGAGGCGGCGAGTGGCCCAGTTCCTCTGATCGTGCACCCGCACGGAGGCCCTTGGCTACGCAACGAATACTGGGAGTTCGACCCTGAGTCGCAATTCTTCGCCTCCCGTGGTTATGCAGTGGTGCAACCAGAGTATCGGGGGGCGCACGGGTTTGGATACGACCATTTCAAAGCGGGATGGAAACAGTGGGGGCTGGCGATGCAGGACGACTTGACCGACGCCATTACCCACCTTGCTGCTATCGGCATGATTGACCCGAAACGAGTGTGCATAGTTGGCGGAAGCTACGGTGGGTATGCCGTTGCGATGGGACTGGTGAAGGATCCCGACCTTTACCGCTGCGGCATCAATGTCGTCGGCGTCACCGCTGCACAGTACATGAACGAGGTGACATGGACTGATTTCGCCAGTTCAAAGTCGTCGGAACGATCCTTGAATATGTTGGTTGGCGATCCAAAGAAGGATGCCGCCGTGTTAGCCGCAGGAAATGCCGTGGACCAAGCCGCCAAGGTGAAGGCGCCAATGCTGATGGTCTATGGTCTGCTGGATCAACGCGTGCCGCTGATCAACGGAGAGCGGATGCGCGACGCGCTGAAAAAGAATGGCAAGCCCCACGAATGGGTCGTGTATAAAGACGAGGGCCACGGTTTTCTGCGATTTGAAAATCGAACAGATTACTATCAAAGGATGGAAGCCTTTTTGGCCACCAATCTAGGGCCATGATTTAGGTTCTTTCGCCATCCTGAACAAGTGAGTTCTGAGTGGCGGGGTATCGGCGCAGTGTGTGCCTCCCGCCGGGAATCGGACGGCCACATTGCGCGCATCATCCAGCATGCGCGGCGGCCAGTACCAAACTATCAGCCGATCGATTGACCTAGGCGGAAGATCGCATCAGCGGCCTTGATCCCAAAAGCAAATGGCCCCGAAGGGCCATTTGCTTTGTAAGCGATCTATTAACCACGTCCTTCCCCTGAATACCTGAACGCGATACACCTACGGCTTTCAAAAGGAGAGCGCGATGGGTGAGAAGAAATCGAAGTGGCACGACCACTTGAAGGCGGCTGAAAGCTCGGGCCTGAAACTGAGCGCGTACGCGGCGCAGCACCAGATCGATGTGCGCCGACTGTACGAGGCCAAGCGAAAGCGCCCGCAACAGGCCGCTTCAAACTGGACCGTCGTACGCGTCAAGCCGGACCCATCGGCGCAGGTCACGACCAAGGCACGGGAGTGGGTGGCGCCAACCACCGTTGCCATGCAAGCGCGACTGGGCAACGGCGTCGTCCTGAGTTGGACTCACGATCAACGAAACGCAGACGCGCCCAGCAGCGTACTGCGCACCCTGGCGGCACTGCCATGTTTCGTCTGAATGCCAACCTGGCGGTGTACCTGTACCGCGGGACGATCGACTTTCGCAAGAACATCAACGGCCTGTCGGCGCTGGTCGAACACGAGTTGCGTCTGGATCCGTTTGCTCATGCGGTCTATGTCTTCGGCAACCGCAGGAAGGACCGCATCAAAATTCTCAGCTGGAGCCG
Source organism: uncultured beta proteobacterium (assembly GCA_903844215.1). Taxonomy (GTDB): domain Bacteria; phylum Pseudomonadota; class Gammaproteobacteria; order Burkholderiales; family Burkholderiaceae_C; genus CAIKVZ01. The sequence continues at coordinate 37,443 of CAIMSP010000003.1, forward strand.
CAACGGCTTCTGGTTGCTGCAAAAGCGTCTGGAGAATGCGCGCTTCGTTTGGCCGCGCGAGGACGCGGCAGTGATCGAGATAACGGTGCAGCAACTGCACTGGTTGCTCGATGGAATTGACCTCGCCGCCATGCGTGGTCACGCTGCTGTTTCGTATCAAAAAGCGGCCTAAAAATATCTCAAAAAGTTTCATTTATAGAGGGGAAATGAGGAACTTTTTGAAAGGTAAATCGATCGAAGATTGCAATGACGCTGCAACCCACGATCGAAGAATTTATGGCCCTCCAACAGGCCCTGCAAACGTCTCTGTCTCAACGAGAAAAACTCTCCTCAGAACTGCGCTTTGTGAGCACCGAGCGTGACCTGCTCAAGGAGCGGCTGGACAAGATGCTGCGCAAGTTCTTTGCTGCCAAGAGCGAAGCGCGCGGCACCGAGCAAAAGGACATGTTCTTCAACGAGGCCGAGGCCCTGGCAGCAGTGGCACAGGCCACGTCAGCGTTGGAAGACGGCGCCACTGGCGACGACAGCGACGCCGCCGCAGTGGATGTGCCAGCTCACAAACGCCTCAAGCGTGGACGCAAGCCACTGGACGCCGATCTGCCGCGCCACGTGGTGCGCCACGAACTGCCCGAGTCCGAACGCGTGTGCCCGCATGATGGTGCGACCCTCAAGGAGATCGGCGTTGAGGCCAGCGAGCAGTTGGACATCATCCCTCAGCAAGTGCGCGTGATTCGCCACGAGCGCGTCAAATACGCCTGTCCTTGCTGCGATGGCGCCCTGCGTCTGGCCTCCAAGCCCGCGCAGATCATTCCCAAGGGTTTGTTCAGCGAAAGTGCTCTGGCCTGGATCACAACATCAAAGTTTGACGACGGCTTGCCTCTGTATCGCCAGTCGGCGTTGCTGGCGCGTATGACGGGCGCGGATCTCTCCAAAAACACCATGGCCGCCAGCATCGTTCGGGTCGGCATTGGGGTGCAGCCCGTCATCAACCTGATGCGCGACCACTTGCTGGACTCGCCCATCACGTTCGGCGATGAAACCACAGTGCAGGTTCTCAAGGAGGCGGGGCGAAGTGCGCAGTCCAAGAGCTACATGTGGGCGCAGATGACCAATGCGTCAGGGTCGTCGGGCACAGGGCCGCCGATACGGCTGTTCAGTTACGCGCCCTCACGCAGTGGAGCCACGGCGCAGACGTTGTACGCCGGCATGAGCCGTGGCAGCGTCCTGATGAGCGACGGCTATGAGGTCTACGCTCAGGTGGCGCTGACACACGACCTGGTGCACCTTGGTTGCTGGGCGCATTGCCGTAGGTATGTGGTGGAGGCACTGGACGCGCTGCCCAAGAGCGCGCGCACGCCCGACAAACCAGCGGCGCAGTTCCTGGCGTTGATCGCGCGGCTGTACGCGGTGGAGTCGCACGCGCACGACAACAACTTGAGTGCAGCCGAGCGCCTGCGCTACCGCCAGCAGCATAGCGTTGCCGTGCTGGGCCACATCCAGACACTGCTGCTGGCGCACCTTCATTCCGTGGTGCCGGGCAGCGCCCTGGGTAAGGCGCTGCACTACATGAGCGCCCAGTGGCCCAAGCTCTCGCGCTACGTGGAAGATGGCAGCTACCCGATCGACAATAATGCAGCCGAAAATTCCATACGCCCATTTGTAATCGGAAGACGAAACTGGTTGTTCTCGGATACCGTGGCCGGCGCCAACGCGAGCGCAAACCTGTATTCGCTGCTCCAGACCTGCAAGGCCAACGGGATCAACTCGTATCGCTACCTGAGCGCATTGCTCGTGGCGCTGCCGCTGGCTCAAACCGCCGACGACTACGAGGCGCTGCTGCCTTGGAACATTGCGCTGACGTCCGAATAGGGTCGCGCGGCCAAGCCGACTGCGCCAATCACATCTGAGTCGGCGGCGCAAGGGACGGGGTTAATAGATCGCTTACGGATCAACTCGTACCGCTATCTGCAAGCCTTGCTCGTTGCGCTGCCGCTGGCCCAAACCGCCGACGACTACGAGGCGCTGCTGCCTTGGAACATCGCGCTGCCGACCGAATGACGTCGA
>CAIMSP010000004.1 GCA_903844215.1 uncultured beta proteobacterium
GCCTCCTTGGCCGCGTTGGTCAGTGCTTCGAGATGCAGGGGTGTGCTTTGGTCTGAAAAATTCATGAAAGTCCTGAACTTCGTGATCCGTTCAACGATGACGGTGCCGCCAGGTGAGCGCTGCGCCCGGCCACCCAGTCATGCCATATAGCTCGGACAGAAGTTGAGAGACACATCGCAACCCTGCGTGAGTAACAATTTCGCGGCTGGATGGCCCTTTGACTTGGAGCGGGTCATGCCCTCGAAGGCACAAAAAACCGGCGTCCCGAACTGCAGGTGGTCGACCAACTTGAGTCCGTTGTGCACACTGCGCGCCATGCGAATCTAGCTCCTCACAGATTGGGCGAGTCATGTGGTCATTTTCCTTGGCTGATTGAATTCGGGGTATCACGCAACGCGAGCGCGCAAGTCTAAGCCCTATCGGGTGAGTTTTGCGCGTGCGATGGTGCCGATGATGGTCACGCCGACGCAAATCGCCAGCCTGTTTCAGGCTTGGCGCTGCGGCCCTGGCTCCGACTATGTCCAGGGCTTCGTCGTGGCGCGGCCGCAAGACCCGGCTCAACTGCTGACAGCGAGTTCATCTGCCAGCTTCGTTCGAGACCCGGAACTGCTGCGTCTGGTGGACTCCTTTGGCCAGTCCGACGGCACGGTGCTGATGGTCGATTTCTTTGAGCCACCGGTACCGACAAAGGCGCACTGAGGCGACGCAGGCGCTAGCAGCCTGTCGGACTTTGCGCGCGGGACGCCCAAAGTCCGACAGGCTGCTAGGAAGTGCGCAGCGCCGCGCGCAGGTTGGCGCCAATCTGCGGCTTGCTGGCAAACGGATCGGTGGGGTTGCGCCCGAGCATGATGTCCTCCATGCGCGTCTGCACGCTCACCAGCGCCTGCGGATGGCTGAAGATGTAGAACTGATTCGCGGCCACGGCATCGAACACTTTTTGCGCCACCTCGGCCGCGCTGATCTTGCCCGAGCCCACGGCCTTGTCGCTCATCGCCTGTCCGATCAGCTGGCTCTTGGTCGGCTTTGCGGCGGCGTTGTCCAATGGCTGGGGACGGTTTCGGTGGCTCTGGCTGATGCCGGTGGGAACAAAGAACGGGCACAGCACGGACGCGCCGATCTGCTCCGTCACCAGGGCCAGGTCCTGATAAAGGGTTTCGCTCAAGCTCACGACGGCGTGCTTGCTGACGTTGTAGATGCCCATGTTGGGCGCATTCAGCAGCCCGGCCATGCTGGCGGTGTTGACGATGTGGCCGCGCCAGTTCGGGTCGGCGGCGGCCGCTTGCAGCATCATCGGTGTAAAGACGCGCACGCCGTGGGCCACGCCCATCAGGTTCACGCCCAACACCCATTCCCAATCCTGCAGCGTGTTCTCCCAGATCAATCCACCAGCACCGACGCCGGCGTTGTTGAACACCAGGTGCGGCGCGCCAAAGCGCTGCAGCGTGGCCTGCCCCAGCGCCTCCATCTGGGACGCCTTGGAAACGTCCAATTGAAACGGCAGCACCGGTGCGCCGGTGGCGCGTATCTCGTCAACGGAGCGCTCCAGCGCATCCTGCTGCACATCGGCCAGCACCAGATTCATGCCCAGGCGCGCGCCGATGCGCGCGCACTCCAGGCCAAAACCGGAACCCGCACCGGTCAACACCGCCGTCTTGCCTTCGAAATTGCTGATCACTTTTTGACTCCTGAATAAAACTGAAAATTGGCCGACCGCAGCATCTCGATGTGGGGAATACCGTCCTCGATGTAGGGCTGCCCTACCCCCGAAAAACCGTGCTGCCGGTAAAAATCTTCAAGCCGGGCCTGCGCGCCGATGCGGATCGCCTGCTCGCCCCACTGAGCCACCAGACCGGCCATCGCCTTTTTCATCAACACATGTCCCAGGCCGCAGCCACGCATCGAACTGCGCGTCAGCACCCGTCCGATGCTGGCTTGGGCAAACTTGACCCCTGGCGCAAAGCAGCGGGCATAGGCCACGAGCTCGTCCACTTCCGCGTCCGTGCCAAGCAGGTGCATGGCTTGGGCATCGGCGCCGTCCATGTCCTGGAACACGCAGTCTTGTTCCAGCATGAAGACTTCGCTGCGCAACTGCAGCACGGCGTAAAGCTGCTGCGCCGACATGGCGTCAAACGCGACAAACTCCCAGCGCAGCGACTGCAGGCGCTGGTTTCTGGCGGCCTCGATCGGGTTCATCTTCAACGCCAAACGCAGGGCCGACTCAAGCGATCAGCTTGACCAGTTGCTTGCCAAAATTTTGGCCCTTGAGCAGGCCCACGAAGGCGTCCGGCGCAGACGCCAGGCCCTGCGCCACCGACTCGCGGTACTTGAGCTTGCCGCTGGCCACCAGCGTGCCCAACTCGGTCAGCGCTTGTGGCCAAAATTCCATGTGCTCGCTCACGATGAAGCCCTGAACTTTCAGCCGGTTCACCAGGATCAACGCCGGGTTGCTCAGCGGCAACGGCGCGCCGTTGTAGCCGGCGATCATGCCGCACACGGCGATGCGACCAAAGGCATTCATGCGCGACAGCACCGTGTCCAGAATCAGGCCGCCGACGTTTTCAAAGTAACCGTCGATGCCCTCGGGCGTGGCCTCCTTCAAGGCCTTGTAGAGCGACTTGGCGTCGGCATGCGCCTTGTAGTCGATGCAGGCGTCAAAGCCCAGTTCCTCCACCACATAGCGGCACTTCTCGGGGCCACCGGCCAGACCCACGGCGCGGCAGCCGCGCGCCTTGGCCAACTGGCCCACGACCGAGCCCACGGCGCCGCTGGCCGCGCTCACCACCACGGTCTCGCCCGCTTTGGGTTCACAGATCTTCATCAGGCCGTACCAGGCGGTCACGCCCGGCATGCCCACCACGCCCAGATAGGCGCTCAAGGGAATGTGCGTCGTGTCCACCTTGCGCAGCGCGCCGGGCTGAGTCGCATCGACCACGCTGTACTCTTGCCAGCCGCCCATGCCCACCACCGGCGTGCCCGCGGGAAACTTGGCGTTGCGGGACTCGGCCACCAGGCCCACGGTGCCACCCTGCATCACTTCACCCAGCGCCTGCGGCTGGGCGTAGCTCCTGGCGTCGTTCATGCGGCCCCGCATGTAGGGGTCCAGGCTCAGGTAGTGGTGCTGCACCAGCACCTGGCCGTCCTGCAGGGCTGGCGTCTGGCCCGAGACGAGTTTGAAGTTGCTCGCGCTGGCCTCACCCGTGGGGCGGTTGTCGAGCAGGCATTGTTGGTTCGATGGCATGGGGGTTTCCTTGGTTGAACGTGAAGGGTGAACGTTCAGGGCTCGGGGCGACGGCGCCGGGCCCTGCAAGTCAGTCGGTTGAAATGCCGGCAAAGGCCTGGCTGCTTTTGGCACCGGTGACCAGACGGCGCACGTACTTGAAGGTGCCGGTGGCGTGGGCGCAGGCGCGGCCCTTTTCATCGTAGATCGTGGCCTCGGTGAAGGCCAGCGTGGTGCTTCGATGCATCAAGCGGCCCTTGGCCGTGAGCGGCCCCAGCGCGGGTTGCATGAAGCTGGTTTTCATCTCGATCGTGACCACGCCCATGTCCTTGTTCACGCTGCGCGCGGCCACGGCCATGGTCACGTCGAGCAGCGTCATGCTGGCGCCGCCGTGCGTCACGGCAAAGGAATTCAGGTGTTCCGGCCGGGGCGTGTAATGCAGTTCAGACTGCCCGTCTTCGAACCGTTTCAGCTCGAAGCCCAGGTGCTGCACGAAGGGGATTTCGGCGCCGAAATTCATCACCCGCCCACTACCGCAGAAACGCCGCCATCCACCGCCAGCCACTGGCCCGTGATGTGCTTTCCGGCGTCGGAGGCATACAGCACGCACAGGCCCTTGAGGTCCTCGTCGTCGCCCAGGCGCAGCAGCGGCGCGTGCGCCGCCAGCTTTTCCTCGCCCAGCGCCTTGAGCGTGCCCGCGGTCATCTTGCTGGGGAAGAAGCCCGGGCAGATGGCGTTGACGTTGATCGAATACTTGCCCCACTCTGCGGCCAGCGCGCGCGTGAAATTGATGACCGCGCCCTTGGAGGTGTTGTAGGCGATGGTCTGCATCTCGGGCGGATTGCCGCCCAGGCCGGCGATCGACGCCAGGTTGATGATGCGGCCGGATCGGCGCGGAATCATGGACTGCTTGGCGATGTGCGGGCTCAGGATGAAATAGCCGCGCACGTTCAGGTTCATCACCTTGTCCCAGGCCGCCACGGGAAAGTCTTCGGCCGGCGCGCCCCAGGCGGCACCGGCGTTGTTCACCAGAATGTCCACGCCGCCCATGCGCTCCAAGGTCTCGCTGGCCAGGCGGCGAATGTCCTCCTCGCGGGCGCAGTCGGCGGCGATCCAGCGCGCGTCGATGCCGCTGTCCTGCAACTCGGCGACGGCCTGCTCCAGGTCCTCGGCCTTGCGCGAACTCAGCATGATGCGCGCCCCGGCTTCACCCAGCGCGTGCGCCATTTGCAGGCCCAGGCCGCGCGAGCCGCCCGTGACCAGGGCCGTCTTGCCGGTGAGATCGAACAGTTGTTGAATGCTGCGTGTCATGGTGGGTCCAGGTTAATTCGTTGGCGCCAGCGCCGGCTCAGGCTGCAAGCGTCAACCGTTGGGGACGAAGGGTCTTTGCGGCCAATTTCAGAATGCCGCTTCAGGCATGTCGGCACAGGTGCTGTCGCGGCTGTTCACCACGCCCAGCCAGGCCGCGATCTTGGGCAACTCGTAATGATAAAAATAGCGCGTCGCATGCAGCCGGCCCACGGTCGCGGCCAGCGATTGTTCGCGATCGCCGAGCACCGCCGCCGTCGCCACGTCGAGCCAGATCCAGGCCAGCACCGTGTGGCCAAAGGCCTGCATGTAGGGCACGGCATTCGCCAGGGCTTGGCTTGGCTGGCCGTTGGCCCATGCCGCCTGCGTGGCCTGCGCCAGCTGCTGGAGCGCGCCAGCGAGCGCCGCGCCATGCCCGGCGAGTGGCGGCACCGCCGCCGCACGCTCGATGCTGGCAGTGATGCGCGCGCCCAGCAGTTGCAAACCACGGCCGTTTTCCATCAGCACCTTGCGCCCCAGCAGGTCCAGGGCCTGAATGCCGTGCGCGCCCTCGTGGATCATGTTCAGACGGTTGTCGCGCCAGTACTGCTCGACCGGGAAATCGCGCGTGTAGCCGTAGCCGCCGTGCACCTGGATCGCCAGCGAGTTGGCCTCCAGACACCATTCGCTGGGCCAGCTCTTGGCGATCGGCGTGAGCACTTCCAGCAGCAGCCGCGCCTCGTCGGCCGCCGCTGCCTCGCCCGTGCGCTGCTCGTCCACCAGGCGCGCGCAGTACAGCTCGAGCGCCAGCGCGCCTTCGCCGTAGGCCTTTTGCGCCAGCAGCATGCGCCGCACGTCGGCGTGCTCGATGATGCGCACCTGCGGTTGGGCGGCATCCTTGCCCTGGGTCGAAAGCGCCCGACCCTGGGGCCGATTTTTCGCGTACTCCAACGAGGCGTAATAGCCCGCCAGGCCCAGCATGGTGGCGGCCAGGCCCACGCCGATGCGCGCCTCGTTCATCATGTGGAACATGCAGCGCAGACCGGCGCCGGCTTCGCCCACCAGGTAGCCCACCGCGCCGGCCGCGCCGCGCACGGGATACTTGCCTTCGCCGAAATTCAGCAGCGTGTTGGTCGTGCCGCGCCAGCCCAGTTTGTGGTTCAGTCCGGCCAGCGCCACGTCGTTGCGTTCGCCCGTGAGTTGGCCCTGCACATCCACCAGTTGCTTGGGCACGATGAACAGCGAGATGCCTTTCGTTCCCGGAACCAGCTTGCCGTCCGGTCCGGGGATCTTGGCGAGCACCAGATGGATGATGTTCTCGGTGAGTTCGTGCTCGCCGCAAGAGATCCACATCTTGTTGCCTCTGAGGCGGTACCGAGGGCCCAGCGCATCGGCCGCAAAATCCTCACCGTCAGGCAGCGCCCGCGTGGCCACGTCGCTCAGACTGGAGCCCGCCTGCGGTTCGCTCAGGCACATGGTGCCCGACCAGCGTCCCGAAAATTCATTCAGGGCGAACACTCTTTTCTGCAGCGCCGTGCCATGCACCATCAGCAAATTGGCGTTGCCCGTGGTCAGCATGCCCGAGCCGATGCTCACCGAGGCCAGCGCAAAAAAGGCGTTGGCCGCCGCCTCCACGGTATAGGGCAACTGCATGCCGCCGATGTCGTAATCCTGCGCCGCGCTGAGCATGCCGGACTCGGCGTAGGCCTTGTGCGCGTCGTGCGTGGCCTGCGGCAGGATCACGCGCTCGCCATCAAAGCGGGGCTCCTGCGTGTCCACCAGTCGATTGAAGGGCGCGTACTTTTCCCGCGCAATGCGCTCGCAGGTATCGAGCACGGCATCAAAGGTCTCGCGCGCATGCTCGGCAAAGCGCGCGCGCTCGTTCAAAGTCTGCGCCTGCAGCCAGTCATACAGCAGGAAGTCGATCGTGGGGCGAAGGCTCATGAGAATCTATTCAGTTGCAGGCGAAACCTAGGTCTTGGTAGGTCGGGTTAGCGCAGCGTAACCCGACAAGCTCATGTGATTGCTTCTGTGTCGGGTTACGCCCTCGCGGGCTAACCCGACCTACTGTCTCGCGATTTAGAGGACTTCGAACACCCCGGCCGCGCCCATGCCGCCACCGATGCACATGGTCACGCACACGCGTTTGGCGCCGCGGCGTTTGCCTTCGATCAGCGCATGGCCTGTCAGGCGCTGGCCGCTCACGCCGTAGGGATGGCCGACGGCGATGGCGCCGCCGTTGACGTTGAGGCGGTCGCCGGGAATGCCCAGCTTGTCGCGGCAATAAATCACCTGCACGGCAAAGGCCTCGTTCAGCTCCCACAGGTCGATGTCGTTCACGGTCAAGCCCAGGCGCGACAGCACCTTGGGGATGGCGAACACCGGGCCAATGCCCATCTCGTCGGGCTCACAACCGGCCACGGCAAAGCCCAGGAAGCGGCCCAGCGGTGCCAGGCCTTTCTTCTGCGCCAGCGCTTCGCTCATCACCACGCAGGCGCCGGCGCCGTCGGAGAACTGGCTCGCGTTGCCGGCAGAAATCAGGCCGCCGGGCATGGCGGAGCGCAGGTCCTTGATGCCGTCATAGGTGGTGCCGGCCCGAATGCCTTCGTCCTGGCTGCAGGTCACCTGCTTGGTCATCAGGCCCATGAGCTTGTCGGCCACGCCCATGGTGACAGTGATCGGCGCGATCTCGGCCGTGAACAAGCCCGCTTCCTGTGCCGCCGCAGCGCGCTGCTGACTGGCGGCGCCGTATTCGTCCATCTGAACGCGCGTGATGCCATAGCGCTTGGCCACCTGCTCGGCCGTCTGCAGCATGTTCCAGTAGATCTGCGGCTTGTTCGCGGCGAGCCAGGGATCTTCCAGCATGTGCGTGTTCATCTCCTGCTGCACGCAGGAGATGCTTTCCACGCCGCCGGCGACAAACACGTCGGCCTCGCCGGCGATGATGCGCTGCGAGGCCAGCGCAATGGCCTGCAGACCGGAGGAACAAAAGCGGTTCAAGGTCATGCCCGACACCGTCACCGGGCAACCGGACACGAGCGCGATCTGGCGCGCGATGTTGGCGCCCGTGGCGCCCTCGGGGCTGGCGCAACCCATGATCACGTCCTCGACCTCGGCGGCGTCAATGCCGGCGCGCGCAATCGCGTGCTGCACGGCGTGGCCACCGAGCGTGGCTCCATGCGTCAGGTTGAATGCGCCCTTCCAGCTCTTGGCCAGCGGGGTGCGCGCGGTGGAAACGATTACGGCGGATGTCATGGGTATTCTCCTTGTAGATTTCAGTTAAGCGGTGCCTTTGCACCCTCGCTTAGCAGGCGATGGTAAAAACGAATCAGTTCGGCCAGATTGGCAGCGGCGATGCGCTCATTCGTGCCGTGAAAGCGCGCCAGATCTTCCGGCTTGGCGCGCACCGGGGAGAACTTGAAAATGTGCTCGCTGATCGCGCCAAAGTGGATCGAGTCGGTGGCGCCAATCATCAGACCCGGCGCCACCAGGGTGCCAGGAAACACTTCCCGTATGGTTTTGTTGATCAACTGGTATGGCGGCGAATCCGTCGCCGCCACCTTGGACGCCTCCACGGCCCCCGGCAGGGCAAACAACTCAAACTTGTCGTTGCCAGTCGCTTCCTTGACCTGGTTTCTCGTGCGCTCCAGCATCTGCGCTTGGGTGTCGCCCGGCAGCAGCCGGAAATTGACGGTCGCCTCGGCGCGACCCGGCAACACGTTCTCCTTGTTGCCGGCGTTGACGATGGTCAGCGCCGTGGTCGTGCGCAGCATGGCGTTGGTGCTGGCGCCGGCCTCCAGTTGCTTTTGCACGAGGGGTCCGAACAACCACAGATTGGACAACGCGACGCGCGAGAAGCCGCTCATTTCCGGCGCCACCGTGGCGAACATCTCCTGCGCCACACCTCGGATGCCACCCGCAAGCTGGTCATCGTCGATGCGTTTGAGTGCGGCACTCATCATGGCGATGGCGCTCGTGCCCTTGGCTGGCGGCATGGAGGAGTGTCCCGGTGTGGCCGACATCTTCAGCACCACGGACAGATAACCCTTCTCGGCCACGCCGATCAGCGCGGCGGGCTGGGCCAAGCCCGGCATGATGCCTTCGGTGATGAGCAGGCCCTCGTCCACGACGAAGTCGAGCCGCACCTTGCGCTCCTTGAGCAACGCGGCGATGCGCGCCGCGCCACGGATTCCGCCGACTTCCTCGTCGGCGCCATAGGCCAGGTACACCGTGCGCTCAGGCTTGTAGCCGCTGGCCACCAGCATCTCCACGGCTTCCATCTGCGCCATCAAATTGCCCTTGTCATCCCAGGCGCCACGGCCCCAGACAAAGCCATTCTTGACCTGTCCGGAGAAGGGTTCCTCGGTCCAGTCCTTCTCGGTGCCAGGGGCGATCGGCACCACGTCCTGGTGCGCCATCAGCAGGATCGGCTGCGCCTTGGGGTTGGAACCCTCCCAGGTGTACAGCAGGCTCAGGTCGCCCACGAGTTCGCGCTTGAGCGCGGCGTGGGCCTTCGGAAAACGCGACTGCAACAGGGCATGCAACTGCTGGAACTGATCCGCATTGAGCGTCGCGTCGTCGCGCGAGGACACGGTGCGCAGACGCACGGCCTCGGCCAAGCGCGACGCCACGCCAGCCTGGTCCACCGCGAGCTGCGCAATGGCTGGCGGGTTCAGTTGGCGCGAGCCCTTGCGCAGCGTGTTCACGCCCAGAATGGCCGCCAGGGCCAGCAACAGCAACAACAATCCAAGCAGCGATTTCTTGATCATGCCAGCCTCGGTCAGTTTCGCGGGGCGCGGGTTCTAGAAGCTCTTGCCTTGCTCCACCAGCCTGGCCAACAGTGGCGCGGGCTGCCAGAACTGGGCGTCGTCCAGCGGGTTCTGGGCAAACCGGTTCATGGCTTGCACCACGTTGAACAGTCCCACTTCGTTCGCGTAGTTCATCGGGCCGCCGCGATGGATGGGGAAGCCGTAGCCGGTGAGATAGACCATGTCGATGTCGCCAGCGCGCGCCGCGATGCCTTCTTCCAGCAGGTGTGCGCCCTCGTTCACCAGCGCGAACACCAGGCGCTGCACGATCTCTTCGTCCGAAATCTTGCGTGGCTTGATGCCCAGCGACGCACGGTGCGCCTCGATCATCTGGATCACTTCGGCATTCGGAATGGGCTCGCGTTTGCCGGCCTGATAGTCGTACCAACCGGCGCCGGTCTTCTGCCCATAGCGCCCCTTCTCGCACAGCAGGTCGGCCGTCTTACTGTATTTCATGTTCGGCTTTTCCTGGTAGCGGCGCTTGCGGATGGCCCAGCCGATGTCGTTGCCCGCGAGGTCGCCCATACGGAACGGGCCCATGGCAAAACCAAATTTTTCCACCGCGCGGTCCACCTGTTGCGGCGTGCAGCCCTCGTCCAGCAGGAAGCCGCCCTGGCGCCCGTACTGCTCGATCATGCGGTTGCCGATGAAACCGTCGCACACCCCCGAGACGACCGCCGTCTTCTTGATCTTCTTGGCCAGCGCCATCACGGTCGCGAGCACGTCCTTGGCGGTCTTTGCGCCGCGCACCACCTCGAGCAACTTCATGATGTTGGCCGGACTGAAGAAGTGCGTGCCAATCACGTCCTGGGGCCGCTGGGTGAAGTTGGCGATGGTGTTGACGTCCAGCGTCGAGGTGTTGCTGGCCAAAATGGCGCCGGGCTTCATCACGCGGTCGAGTTCCTTGAACACCGCCTCTTTCACGCCCATCTCTTCGAACACGGCTTCGATCACCATGTCCGCATCCTTCAAGTCGTCGTAGCTCAGCGTGGTGCTGAGCAGGCTCATGCGCTGCTCGTACTTGTCCGGTTTGAGCTTGCCCTTCTTCACCTGCGACTCGTAGTTCTTGCGGATCGTGGCCAAGCCCCGGTCCAGCGCCTCCTGCTTCATCTCGAGCATCTTCACCGGGATGCCGGCGTTGAGGAAGTTCATCGCGATGCCGCCGCCCATGGTGCCCGCGCCGATCACGGCAATCGACCCGATCGCGCGCTGTGCGGTGTCCTGCGGCACGTCGGCAATCTTGGACGCGGCGCGCTCGGCCATGAACAGATGACGCAGGGCGCGCGACTCCGAGGTCCACATCAGGTTGATGAAGATCTCGCGTTCCAGCACCATGCCGTCGTCAAACTTTTTCTGCGTGGCGGCTTGCACCGCATCCACGCATTTGGCGGGCGCGGGGAAGTTCTTCGCCATGCCCTTGACCATGTTGCGTGCGAACTGGAAATAGGCGTCGCCCTGCGGGTGCTTGCAAGGCAGGTTGCGCACCAGCGGCAGGGGCCGCACATCGGCCACGGCGCGGGCCAGCGCCAGCGCCTCCTGCGGCAGCGATTCCACGGACGCAGCCATCTTGTCAAACAGCTTTTGTCCCGGCAGCATGGCCAGCAGTTCGCTCTTCACCGGATCGCCGCTGACGATCAGGTTCAGCGCGGGCTCCACGCCCAGGGCGCGTGGCAGGCGCTGCGTGCCGCCGGCGCCCGGAATCAGGCCGAGTTTGACTTCGGGCAGCGCCACATTGCAGCCAGGTGCCGCGATGCGGTAATGGCAGCCCAGCGACAACTCCAACCCACCGCCCATGCACACGCCGTTGATGGCGGCCACCACCGGCTTGGCCGATTTCTCCACGGCCAGGATGACGCTGAGCAAATTGGGTTCCTGCAAGGCCTTGGGCGAGCCGAATTCCTTGATGTCGGCGCCGCCGGAAAAGGCCTGGCCGGCACCGGTGATGACGATGGCCTTGACGGCGGCATCGGCATTCGCGCGCGCCAGTCCGTCGGTGATGGCTTGGCGCGTTGCCAGGCCCAGGCCATTCACAGGGGGATTGTTCAGGGTGATGAGGGCCACATCGTCGTGGACTTGGTACAGAGCCGTCATAGGGTTCCTTTGATCGCTTAACGTGAATTACGAACGCTCATGCGCAGGGCCCATGGCACTACCCGCATGAACATCAGGGGCCTGGCCGGCTTGCCCAGCCTGGCCCACCAGGGCACATGGAAACTTCAGCAGAAAAATCGAACGAACGTTCACTTTTGATTCTAGAAGGTTTGCGCCACCGCGGCGTCAGGGCTTGTCCCGAGTGGGACAAATTGGTTCAGGTGTCCGCAATTGGCCGGCTCACTGCAGGCGCTGAGGTGTTGATGCTGGGCCGCTTTGTCGCAGGGCCATGCACCGTCAACGCCACGCCAAGCGGCAGCAACGGCGTGGTCGATTTGGCTGCGCCCCAACCCGGCAGCCACGGCAAGCACGGCGGCTTCTGAGCATCGACAGCGCGAAAGAGAAGCTTCGCGCGCGCCCGACGCCCGACTCGGGCAGCACCCGGCAAGCGGTGCCCGAGTCTGACTTACACCTCCAGCCACTCCTTGCGGATATAGCTGTCGGCGCGCAGTTCATCGGGCGTGCCGTCAAAGACGATGCTGCCGTGGCCCATCACCAAGGCACGGTCGGAGATGGCCATGGCAATCGTCAGCTTCTGCTCGATCAGCAGCACCGAGATGCCCCGGGCCTTGAGTGCCTTGAGGTATTCGCCGACCAGTTCCACGATCTTGGGCGCCAAACCCTCGGTGGGCTCGTCGATGATGATGAGTTCGGGGTCACCCATGAGCGTGCGGCACAGCGTGAGCATCTGCTGCTCGCCGCCGGAAAGAACGCCGGCCTCGGTGTGCTCGCGCTCCTTCAAGCGCGGAAACATCTGGTACATGTCGTCAAACGACCAGCGCCCGGTGTTGCGCGTGCTTTTCTGCCCCAGCATCAGGTTCTGCTGCACCGTCAACGTGGGAAAGATGTCGCGGCTTTCGGGCACGTAGCCGATGCCCAGATGGGCGATCTCAAAGGCCTTCTTGTCGCGCATCTGCTGCCCCTTCCAGCGCAGCGATCCCTGGCAATCGACCTGCCCCATGATGGCCTTGGCGGTGGTGGAGCGCCCCGAGCCGTTGCGCCCCAGCAGCGCGACAATTTCGCCCTGCTTCACGTCCAGCGAGACACCATGCAGCACGTGGCTCTTGCCGTAAAACGCGTGCAGGTTTTCAATTTCCAACAAAGTCATGTTTGCCCCCACTCTCGGCACTGTGTGTCCTCGCTGCCCCCCATGGGGGTGCGAGCTTGCTTGGGGCGGCCCATCGCGGCGCTCATACCTGTGCTCCCGCCTGCGAGTCCGCCACCGACGAACCCAGATAGGCCTCTTGCACCAGGGCATTGGCGCGCACGGCGTCCGGGCTATCAAAGGCCAGCACCTCGCCATACACCACAACCGCGATCTTGTCGGCCAGGCCAAACACCACGCCCATGTCGTGCTCCACGGTGAGCAAGGTCTTGCCCACGGTGACGTCCTTGATGAGTTGGATGAAGCGTCGGGTCTCGCTCTTGCTCATGCCGGCCGTGGGCTCGTCCAGCAGCACCACATGGGCGCCGCCCGAAATCGTGACGCCGATCTCCAGCGCACGCTGTTCGGCGTAGGTTAGGTTCACCGCCAGCACATCGCGCTTCTTATCCAGGCGGATCATTTCCATGAGTTCTTCGGCGCGCTCGTTCGCGTCGTCCAGACCGGCGAGGAATTTCCAGAAGCTGTATTTGTAGCCCAGGCTCCAGAGCACACCGCAGCGCAGGTTTTCGAACACACTGAGCTTGGGGAAGATGTTGGTGATCTGAAAGCTGCGGCTCAAGCCGAGACGATTGATCTCGAATGGCTTCATGCCATCGACGCGTGTCCCGTCCAGCAGCACCTGGCCGCTGCTCGGCGCGAAGCGGCCGCTGATGAGGTTGAAGAGCGTGGACTTGCCCGCGCCGTTGGGTCCGATGATGGCCACGCGCTCGCCTGCGGCCACAGCCAGATTCACGCCGCGAATGATCTCGGTCTTGCCGAAACTCTTGCGCAGGTCCTTCAATTCCAAGGCAAAGGGGGCCTGTGTTGTCATAGCAGCTCCCGGCGTTTGATTTCTTTCTCGATCTCTTCTTGCGTCTGGCCCCAGTCCTTGACGAACTGGCTGCGCGTCAACTCGAACAGACCCAGACCGGTGAGCGTGGCAAAGGCCGCGCCAAACCAGCTGTTCAAGCCCTTGGCGTCCAGCGTCGCACCCATGAAGCTCATCTGCGAGCCCAGCGCCGCGTCCAGTTGCAGGTGATACACCATCTCGATCATGGCCGCCGCACCCAGCAACACCATCAGGCCGGTGACGGCCAGGCCCAGATAGCTCACCCACAGGGCGCGCAGCTTGCCAAAGCTGGCCACACGCAGGTTCATCATGATCAGGCTGGCAATACCGCCGGGCGCGTTCATCACCATGAACAGAAACACCAGCCCCAGATAGAGCAGCCAGGCCTTGGTGAACTCGCTGAAGATGACAAAGGCCAGCACCATCAGGATGGCGCCCAGGATGGGTCCAAAGAAGAAGGTCGCGCCGCCCAAAAAGGTGAACAGCAAATAGGCGCCCGAGCGCGCCGTGCCCACCACTTCGGCGGTGACGATCTCAAAGTTGAGCGCCCCCAGGCCCCCCGAAATGCCGGCAAAGAAGCCGGCGATGATGAACGCCGTGTAGCGGATGCGCTGCGTGTTGTAGCCCACGAACTCCACCCGCTCGGGGTTGTCGCGCACGGCGTTGAGCATGCGTCCCAGCGGCGTGCGCGTGAAGGCGAACATCGCCGCCACCGCCACGAAGGTGTAGCTGGCGATCAGGTAATAGACCTGGATCGGCGGCCCGAAGTTGATGCCCAGCAGGGGCGCTCCCACGACCCGGTTGCCCGACACGCCGCCTTCGCCACCGAAGAACTCGGGGATCATCAGCGACATGGAGAACACCAACTCGCCCATCCCCAGCGTGATCATGGCGAAGGTGGTTCCCGACTTGCGCGTGGTCACATAGCCGAACAGCACCGCAAAGCCCATGCCGACCAAGCCCCCGAACAGCGGCACCAACACCACCGGAATCGGCATGCCGGCGGAAATGCTGTTGAGCACATGGATCGCGCCGTAGGCGCCCAGGCCGGTGTACACCGCGTGGCCAAAGCTGAGCATGCCGCCCTGTCCCAGCAGCATGTTGTAAGACAGGCAGGCAATGATGGCGATGCCCATTTGCGACAGGATGGTCAGCGCCAGGCTGCTGCCAAACAGCAGGGGCACCAGCGCCAGCACCAGGGCGAACAGGCTCCACACCAGCCATCGGCCGACGTTGAGCGGTTTGAATTCGTAAAAGTTCGTCGTGGCCATGGCTATTCCCTTGTGCCCAGCAAGCCCTTGGGCCGAAAGATCAGGATCAACACCAGGAACAGGTAGGGCAGGATGGGCGCGACCTGAGACAGTGTGAGCTTGACAAAGGTGTTGCCCAGCGCGCCCGCGCTCAAGTGCAGGCCCAATTGCGCCGCCAGGGTGGCGACCGAATAGTCAAAGGCGACGGCAAAGGTCTGGATCACGCCGATCAGCACCGAGGCCAGAAAGGCGCCCGGCAAGGAACCCATGCCGCCCACGACGACCACCACAAAGATCACCGACCCCACAGTCGCGGCCATCGCTGGCTCGGTCAGGAAGGTGGCGCCGCCGATCACGCCGGCCAGGCCCGCCAAGCCCGCACCCGCGCCAAAGACCAGCATGAACACGCCCGGCACGTTGTGCCCCAAGGCCTCCACCGCCTCCGGGTGCGTCAGCGCCGCCTGAATCACCAGGCCGATGCGCGTGCGCATCAGCAACAGCCAGACCGAGACCAGCATGATCAGCGCCACCAGCATCATGAAGCCGCGGGTGGCGGGAAAGGGCGAGCACACCAGGCGCACGGCAGCGTCTGCAGCGCTGCACATGGCTGCGGGCGCCGCGCCCCAGATCAGGCTCAAGCCCTGGACCGAATGGTTGATGAGCGTGAACGCCGGCCCCTGCAACAGCTCGGGCGGCCGAAAGTCCACCGCGATGCGGCCCCAGACCAGCTGCACCAGTTCCACGATCACATAGGACAGGCCAAAGGTGATCAACAGTTCGGGCACCGGCCCGAACTTGTGCACGCGGCGCAGCGCAAAGCGCTCGAACAGCGCGCCCAGGCCACCCACCAGCAGCGGCGACAGCAGCAGCGCCGGCCAAAACCCGGTGACGCTGGCGATGCTGTAGCCGATGTAGGCGCCCAGCATGTAGAAGCTCGCATGGGCGAAGTTGAGCACGCCCATCATGCTGAAAATCAGCGTGAGCCCGGAACTCAACATGAACAGCAGCAGCCCGTAGCTCAAGCCGTTGAGCATCGAGATGATGAAAAACTCCATCGTCCAACCTTTCGTTGCGCCAACATCGAAGAAACGCGCCACGGTGGGCGCGCAAAAAAAAGCCAGGATTGCGGCTCGACCGCAATCCTGGCTCGGATGTTAAACCTCAGACGGCGGCTGCGGCGTCGGTGTAGTCACCTATGCGATCGAAGTTCAAATACTGGTAGACCTTGGCGCTGGCTGCGGTCAGCACGCCCATGTCGGCCATGTACTCGGCCCGGGTCGGGATGCGCCCCAGCTTGGAGCAGATCGCCGCCAGTTCGGCCGAACCCAGGTACACGTAGGAGTTCTTGCCCAGGCGATTCGGGAAGTTGCGCGTGCTGGTGGAGAACACCGTGGCGCCCTCCTTCACCTGCGCCTGGTTGCCCATGCACAGCGAGCAGCCGGGCATTTCCATGCGCGCGCCAGCGGAACCGAGCACGCCGTAATGACCTTCTTCTGTGAGCTGCTTGGCGTCCATCTTGGTGGGTGGCGCCATCCACAGCTTGACCGGCAGATCACGCTTGTTTTCCAGCAGTTTGGAAGCGGCACGGAAGTGGCCGATGTTGGTCATGCAGGAACCGATGAAGACTTCATCGATCTTGGCGCCCGCCACGTCGGACAGCGTCTTCACGTCGTCCGGGTCGTTCGGGCAGGCCACGATCGGCTCCACGATGTCGGCCAGATCGATCTCGATCACGGCCGCGTACTCGGCGTCGGCGTCGCCCTGGAGCAATTGCGGATTCGCCAGCCAGGCCTCCATGGCGGCGATGCGGCGCTTGATGGTGCGCACGTCCTGGTAACCCGTGGCGATCATCCACTTCAACATCGTGATGTTGCTGGTGATGTATTCCGCGATGGGCTCCTTGTTCAGGTGCACCGTGCAGCCGCCGGCGCTGCGCTCGGCCGAGGCGTCGCTGAGCTCGAACGCCTGCTCCACCTTCAGGTCCGGCAAGCCTTCGATTTCCAGGATGCGGCCCGAGAAGATGTTGACCTTGCCCTGCTTGGCCACGGTCAGCAAGCCGGCCTTGATGGCGTACAGCGGAATGGCATTCACCAGGTCGCGCAGCGTCACGCCGGGTTGCAGTTGGCCCTTGAAGCGCACCAGCACCGACTCCGGCATGTCCAGCGGCATCACGCCGGTGGCCGCGCCAAAGGCGACCAGGCCGGAGCCGGCGGGAAAGCTGATGCCGATGGGAAAGCGCGTATGGCTGTCGCCGCCCGTGCCCACGGTGTCGGGCAGCAGCATGCGGTTGAGCCAGCTGTGGATGATGCCGTCACCGGGACGCAGCGGCACACCGCCGCGCGTGCTGATGAAGTCGGGCAGTTCGTGGTGCATCTTCACGTCCACCGGCTTGGGGTAGGCGGCCGTATGGCAGAAGGACTGCATCACCAGGTCTGCGGAAAAGCCCAGGCAGGCCAGGTCTTTCAACTCGTCGCGCGTCATCGGACCGGTCGTGTCTTGCGAGCCCACGCTCGTCATCTTGGGTTCGCAGTAGGTGCCGGGGCGCACGCCCTGGCCTTCGGGCAAACCGCAGGCACGGCCCACCATCTTTTGCGCCAGCGTGAAACCCTTGTGCGTGTCCACCGGGTTCTGCGGCAAACGGAACAGCGTGGACACCGGCAGTCCCAGCGCCTCGCGTGCCTTGGCCGTCAGGCCGCGGCCAATGATCAGCGGAATGCGGCCACCGGCGCGCACTTCGTCAAACAGCACCTCGCTCTTGACCTTGAACTCGGCAATCAGCTGGCCATCCTTCAAGGCCCGTCCGTCATAGGGACGCAGCTCGATCACGTCGCCCATGGCCATCTGGCTCACGTCGAGTTCGATCGGCAGCGCGCCCGAGTCTTCCATGGTGTTGTAGAAAATCGGCGCGATCTTGGCGCCCAGGCAAACGCCACCGAAGCGCTTGTTCGGCACAAACGGGATGTCCTCGCCGGTGAACCACAGCACCGAGTTCGTCGCCGACTTGCGGCTCGAGCCCGTGCCGACCACGTCGCCGACATAGGCCACCAGATGGCCCTTGGCCTTGAGTTCGTCGAAGAACTTCACCGGACCGCGCTTGCCGTCTTCCTCGGGCACGATGCCGGGACGCGCGTTCTTGTGCATCGCCAGCGCGTGCAGCGGAATGTCGGGGCGGCTAAAGGCGTCGGGTGCGGGCGACAGGTCATCGGTGTTGATTTCACCGGCCACCTTGAACACCGTCAGCTTGATCGACGCGGGCACTTCGGGGCGCGTGGTGAACCACTCGGCGTCGGCCCAGCTTTGCAGCACGGCCTTGGCAAACGTGTTGCCCTTGTCGGCCTTTTCCTTGACGTCATGAAACTGATCGAACATCAGCAGCGTCGTCTTCAAACCTTGCGCCGCTTGCTCCGCCACCGCCGCGTCGTCCAGCAGGTCGATCATCGGGCTGATGTTGTAGCCGCCGAGCATGGTGCCCAGCAGTTGCGTGGCGCGCTGGCGCGTGATCAGCGGGCACTTTTGCGTGCCGTGCGCCACCGCCGCCAGATAGGAGGCCTTGACCTTGGCGGCGTCGTCCACGCCCGCCGGCACGCGGTGCGTGATCAGCTCCACCAGCGTGGCGTCTTCACCTGCCGGTGGGTTCTTGAGCAGTTCGATCAGCTCGCCTGTCTGCTTGGCAGACAGGGGCAGCGGGGGAATGCCCAGGGCGGCGCGTTCGGCCACATGGGCGCGGTAGGCTAGCAACATCTATTTCTCCGGTTACAAAAAAAACAAAATCGTCGACACTTCTACCGCGAGTTCACGGCAAATTATTTGGCTACGGGCGCATCGAGCACGCTCACACCCGGGTTCTTCTTCAGAGACTCGGCCACGGCCACCTGCACCGGGCTCATGCATTCATCGGCCAGGCGCTTGCCAATCTTTTGATTCATCAGCATCGACTTGTTAGCCAACTGCAGCCAGACCGCGCCGGCCTTGTGGTCTTCCAGGCGAATCGCACCGGTGCTGGTCGCGACCGGAAACATGCGGAACTTGAGCTTTTGCAGTTGCACGTCAAAGTAGCCCGGCGCCTTGGGGTCGGCTGTGACGCTCACGCTGCTGCCCAATTCGCAGGGCAGCTTGCCCACGTGCACGCGCTCGGCAATGGCCATTTCTTGCGGGGTCAGCGCCGCTTCGGCGGCGTCCACCGCCACCGCCAGATCCTTCGCCTTGAGCTTGATCTCGGCGCGGCTGGCACTGGGCTTGAGCGCTGGAGTCACGCTCGGGCTGGTCTGCGCCAGTGCCCAGGCCGGGGCCAGAAAAAGAACCAGGGTGCTGAGCTGCTTGTTCATGCGATTTCCTTGTGAAGTGGGGTTGAATCGGATGCCGGCGCGAAATAGCCCTGCACCTCGCAAGGTAAGCATAGTCCGGTTTGCTGCGCGCGCTCCAGCAGCTGCCAGTAAAAACGGTAACTGGCGCGATCGTGCAATTGGCCGCCCAGGGAAATCGGCGCCCAGCCTGCGGCGCTGGCCGCGGCAATGATTTTTGCCGCCAACTCCACCTGCCGCAGCTCGGGGGCAAAGGCCGCCAGAATGGGCCGGATCTGCGCCGGGTGAATGCTCCACATGCGCGTGAAGCCGAGCTCGCAGGCGGCGCGGCGCGCGGCGCGCTGCACCGCAGCGACGTCGGAGAATTCCGTCACCACACAGTGCGCGGGCACCTTGGCCCAGGCATGACAGGCGCTGGCAATGGCCAGTTTGGCGCGCACCACCAGCGGATGCGTGAACTGCCCCAAGGCCTGCGGGTCCTGCCCTGACTCCACGCTCATGGCCGACGCCGGAATCGCGCCGCCATGGGCCGAGACAAAATCCATCAGACCAAAACTCAGCGACTGCACGCGCGCATGCGAGGCAATGTCAAACGCCCGGTGCACGGCGGCCGCAGACTCGATCAGCACATGCAAGGGCAAGGCCTTGGCACCCGCCGGGCCGGCCTGATCCACGGCATCGACGGCGCGCTGCACGTCGGCCAGCGACTCGACCTTGGGAATCATCAGGTGGCTCAGCGCCGCGCCAGCGCGCCCCACGATGGTGGCCACGTCAGCGGCAAAAGCGGGATGGTCCACGGCGTGCACGCGCACGGCAACGCGCGGCAGCGTGGCTGCGGGGAGCGACTGCTGCATCGTCTGCAGCGCCAGTTCGGCCACCATCAGCGCGTGCTCATGCTCGCCACCCACTGGTGCACCATCCTCGCAGTCCAGCGTCACATCAAACACGCAGGCGCCAAACTCCTGGCTCATCTCGGCCTGCAATTGCAGGCTCTTGCGCATGCGCGCCTCGACCCCGGCATAGTGGTCGCACACCGGCAAGGCGCCGGCTGCGGCCTGCGAGCCCAGAAGTATTTCGCGCGGGTGTTTCATGAATTGCCGATTCGATACGCCGCAGGCGACGGCGGCACCCTCACCCCAACCCTCTCCCGCACGCGGGAGAGGGCGTCAATGCGGCGCGCTGAACACTCGACATCGACCTGTGGTGCATCAAAGCAGATGGGCAACGCCGGCTTGCTCGTCCTGCAACTCCTTGAGCGTCTTGTTGATGCAGCCCTGGCTGAACTCGTCGATGGTCAAGCCTTCCACCAGCTTGTATTCGCCGCCTTCGCAGGTCACAGCAAAACCGAACATCGTGTCCTTCGGAATGCCGTACTGGCCGTCCGACGGGATGCCCATGGTGACCCACTTGCCGTTCGTGCCCAGCGCCCAATCGCGCATGTGGTCGATGGCCGCATTCGCAGCCGAGGCGGCAGACGACAGACCGCGTGCTTCGATGATGGCCGCACCGCGCTTGCCCACCGTGGGCAAGAAGGTGTTGGCGTTCCAGTCCTGGTCGTTGATCATGTCCTTGACCGACGCGCCGTTGATCGTGGCGAAGCGGTAATCGGCGTACATGCTGGGCGAATGGTTGCCCCAGACGCAAAGCTTTTCGATGTCGGCCACCGGCTTGCCGGTCTTGGCAGCAATCTGGCTCAGGGCACGGTTGTGGTCCAGGCGCAGCATGGCGGTGAAATTCTTGCGTGGCAGATCGGGTGCGCTCTTCATCGCAATGTAGGCGTTGGTGTTGGCCGGGTTGCCCACCACCAGCACGCGCACGTTGCGGCTGGCGACAGCATTCAGCGCCTTGCCCTGTGCTGTGAAGATGGCGCCGTTGATGGCCAACAGTTCAGCGCGTTCCATGCCTGGACCGCGTGGGCGCGAACCCACGAGCAAGGCGTAATCCGTGTCCTTGAACGCCGTCATGGCGTCGCCGTGCGCTTCCATGCCCACGAGCAGCGGAAAGGCGCAATCCTGCAATTCCATCATCACGCCCTTGAGCGCCTTTTGCGCTTTTTCGTCAGGGATTTCCAGCAACTGCAGGATCACCGGCTGATCTTTTCCCAGCATCTCCCCGGACGCGATGCGAAACAACAATGCGTAGCCGATCTGACCAGCGGCTCCGGTGACGGCGACACGTACGGGTTTTTTGCTCATGGTAAGTACTCCAGGGTAGTGGTTTGAAACAGCCTGCAAGTCTAAACGTAAATAGGCCAAGCGTCAACTTGTCTTATGTCTTATATAAGATATGATCACGCCCTGCACTCCCGCATTGAACACGGCAAGGCACCATGGCGAATCCAACGTCCAGCACGCACGAGCAAGCGGCCTCCAGCCAGGGCCCGGCGGGCAGCGCCACGCCGGCATTCAGTCCGCTGTACCAGCAAATCAAGACGCTGATCCTGCAGAGTCTGCAGGCCGGAGAATGGAAGCCCGGTGACGCCATCCCCAGCGAAACCGAACTCGCAGCGCGCTTTCGGGTGAGCCAGGGAACGGTGCGCAAGGCCATCGACGAACTCGCCGCCGACAACCTGCTGATACGGCGCCAGGGCAAGGGCACGTTTGTTGCCACCCATGTCGAGCAGCAGGTGCAATACCGGTTTCTCAAGCTCGTGCCCGACAGCGGCGAAGCCAGCAGCGAAGGGCCGTCGCAGCGCAGCATCATTGATTGCAAGCGCGTGCGCGCCAGCGCCGACATTGCGCGCGCCCTGGGGCTGC
Organism: uncultured beta proteobacterium; assembly: GCA_903844215.1. Lineage (GTDB taxonomy): Bacteria > Pseudomonadota > Gammaproteobacteria > Burkholderiales > Burkholderiaceae_C > CAIKVZ01. The sequence goes on from CAIMSP010000004.1 coordinate 21,765, forward strand.
GCAGCGGCGACTCGGTGTTGCAGGTGCGCCGCGTTCTCTCCTTTGGCGGTGTCCCCACCATTTTGGAAGAGCTATGGCTTCCCGGCACGCCGTTCAAGGGCTTGACGGCCGAGCGCCTGGACGACTACCACGGCCCGATGTACGCCCTGTTCGAAACCGAATTCGGCGTGCGCATGGTGCGCGCCGAAGAGCGCATCCGCGCCGTCCTGCCGGATGCCGAGCAGTGCGCACGCCTGCAGGTCAGCCCGCAAACACCCCTACTGAGCGTCGAGCGCGTGGCCCACACCTACAATGACGTCCCGATGGAGTTGCGCCGTGGTCTTTACCGGACCGACAGTCACCATTACTTGAACGCACTGAGCTGATGCAACCCTGCCGTCAGCTTGGTGCGGTGCAATAGAATTTCGCTTCACCCAAGAAAGCCCCCATGAGCTCAAGCACCAGCAAACCCAAGCGACCTGAATTCCGCAACATCAACGCCTTCAAGGACCTTCCCGGCTACCGCTGGCCCCTGGCATCCATCGTTTCGGGCATGCACCGCATCAGCGGCCTGATCCTGTTCTTGCTGATGCCCTTCATCATCTGGATGTTCGACACCTCGATCAGTTCCGAATACTCCTTCGCCCGCTTCACCTCGGCCTTCAGCAACGGCATGCTGTACCTGCCGGGCCCGGTCTGGAAGCTGCTGGCGCTGGGCGTGATCTGGGCTTATCTGCATCACTTCACCGCCGGTCTGCGCCACCTGTACATGGAGTTTCGCCACGCCTATTCCAAGGAATTCGGCAAATCCTCGGCCGTCGCCACGTTGGTGTTCAGCCTGGGTCTGACCGCCGTGCTGGGCGCCAAACTGTTCGGCCTTTACTAAACACCTACAGGAACAAGAACCATGTCTGTGAACCACGGATCTCAACGCATCGTCACCGGTGCTCACTACGGACTGCGCGACTGGCTGGCGCAGCGTGCCACCGCTGTCATCATGGCGCTGTTCACGCTGCTGCTGTTGGCCCAGGTGATCTTCAGCAAGGGCCCACTCAGCTACGAAAAATGGGCCGGCATTTTCGCCGCTCAATGGATGAAGGCGCTGACCTTCACGGTCATCCTGGCCATGCTCTTGCACGTCTGGGTTGGCATGCGCGAAATCTGGATGGACTACGTCAAACCCGTGTCCGTGCGTCTGACGCTGGAAATCTTCTCCCTGGTCTGGCTCGTCACATGCGCGGGTTGGGCGATTCAAGTTCTCTGGAGGCTTTAAACCGTGGCTTATTCCGTTAGCAAAAGAAAATTCGACGTCGTCATCGTGGGTGCCGGCGGCTCCGGCATGCGCGCCTCGCTGCAATTGGCGCGTGCCGGTTTGAACGTCGCCGTGCTGTCCAAGGTGTTCCCCACGCGCTCGCACACCGTGGCGGCACAGGGCGGCATCGGCGCCTCCCTGGGCAACATGAACGAGGACAACTGGCACTACCACTTCTACGACACCATCAAGGGCTCGGATTGGCTGGGCGACCAGGACGCCATCGAGTTCATGTGCCGCGAAGCCGCCAAGGCCGTGTACGACCTGGAACACATGGGCATGCCGTTTGACCGCAACCCGGACGGCACGATTTACCAGCGTCCGTTTGGCGGCCACACCGCCAACTACGGCGAGAAGGCCGTCGAGCGCGCCTGCGCTGCGGCCGACCGCACCGGCCACGCCATGCTGCACACGCTGTACCAGCAAAACGTCAAGGCCAAGACCAATTTCTTCGTCGAGTGGATGGCGCTGGACCTGATCCGCAACGAGGCCGGCGACGTCGTCGGCGTGACCGCGCTGGAGATGGAAACCGGCGACGTGTACGTGCTCGAAGCCAAGACCGTGCTGCTCGCCACCGGCGGCGCAGGCCGCATCTTTGCCGCCTCCACCAACGCCTTCATCAACACCGGCGACGGACTGGGCATGGCGGCGCGCGCCGGCATCCCGCTGCAGGACATGGAGTTCTGGCAGTTCCACCCCACGGGCGTGCATGGCGCGGGCGTGCTGCTGACCGAAGGCTGCCGTGGCGAGGGCGCGATCCTGCTCAACGCCAACGGCGAACGCTTCATGGAACGCTACGCGCCCACGCTCAAGGATCTGGCGCCGCGCGACTTCGTGTCGCGCTGCATGGACCAGGAAATCAAGGAAGGTCGCGGCTGCGGTCCGGACAAGGACCACATCCTGCTCAAGCTCGATCACCTGGGCGCCGAGACAATTCACAAGCGCCTGCCTTCGGTGTACGAGATCGGCACCAACTTTGCAAACGTGGACATCACGCGCGAACCGATTCCCGTGGTCCCCACCATCCACTACCAGATGGGCGGCATACCGACCAACATCAACGGCCAGGTGGTGGTTCCCAAGGACGGCGTGAACCAGGTCGTCAAGGGCTTGTACGCCGTGGGCGAATGCTCCTGCGTGAGCGTGCACGGCGCGAACCGCCTGGGCACGAACTCGCTGCTCGATCTGCTGGTGTTTGGCCGCGCTGCGGGCAACCACATCGTCGAATTCAACAGCGCCAACACGCACCAAGCGCTGCCGGAAAACGCCGCTGCGCAGTCGCTGGCACGCCTAGAGCGGCTGGACAACGCCAGCAGCGGCGAGTACGCCCAGCGCGTGGGCGACGATATCCGCGCCACCATGCAGTTGCATGCCGGCGTGTTTCGCACCCAGGCCAGCATGGACGAAGGCGTGGGCAAGATTGCCGCGCTGCGTGAGCGCGTGGGCAACATCGCGCTCAAGGACAAGTCCAAGGTGTTCAACACCGCGCGCATCGAGGCCCTGGAAATCGAAAACATGATCGAAGTGGCGCAGGCCACCATCGTGTCGGCGGCGGCCCGCCACGAATGCCGCGGCGCGCACACGGTGCATGAGTACGAGCGCGACGCCAACGACGCCACCTGCCCGCTGGGCCGCAACGACGCCGAATGGATGAAGCACACGCTGTGGGACAGCGCGAGCAACAGCCTGAGCTACAAGCCGGTGAACCTGCAGCCGCTGACCGTGGCCAGCATTCCACCCAAAGTCAGAACGTTCTAACTCAAACAGATTTCGAGGCCGGGCCCAGCCCTACCCTCGCAGATTGGAAATAAACATGGCTAAGCGCACATTCAGCATCTATCGCTACAACCCCGATCAGGACGTCAAGCCCTATATGCAAACCATCGAGGTCGAACTCGATGGCACCGAGCGCATGCTGCTCGATGTCCTGATGAAACTCAAGGAAGTCGATCCCAGCATCAGCTTTCGCCGCTCCTGCCGCGAAGGCGTGTGCGGCTCCGACGGCATGAACATCAACGGCAAGAACGGCCTGGCCTGCCTGACCAACATGCGCACGCTGAGCGGCACCATCGTGCTCAAGCCGCTGCCCGGACTGCCCGTGGTGCGGGATCTGATCGTGGACATGACGATGTTCTTTCAGCAGTACAACTCGATCAAGCCCTACCTCATCAACGACACCGTGCCGCCGGAAAAGGAACGCCTGCAAAGCCCCGAGGAGCGCGAAGAGCTCAACGGCCTGTACGAGTGCATCCTGTGCGCCAGTTGCTCCACCAGCTGCCCCAGCTTCTGGTGGAACCCGGACAAGTTCGTCGGGCCGGCCGGTCTGCTGCAAGCCTACCGCTTCCTCGCCGACAGCCGCGATCACGCTGCCGCCGAGCGCCTGGACAATCTGGAAGATCCCTATCGTTTGTTCCGCTGCCACACCATCATGAACTGCGTCGATGTTTGCCCCAAGGGACTCAACCCCACCAAGGCCATCGGCAAGATCAAGGAAATGATGGTTGCGCGCGCCGTGTGATCACCGACAAAAGCCTTGATCTTGGACAAACCGCAAACCGACAATCAAGTGGAAACTCGCACGCTGGATGAGCCGCTGGGTGAACGGGGATTGAGCAAACTCAAATGGCGTTGCCGCCGGGGTCTGCTGGAAAACGATTTGTTCATCGAGCGCTTCTTCAAACGCTACGAGGACAGCTTGAGTGTCAAGCAGTCGCAAGCTTTGAACGCTTTAATGGACTTGAGCGACAACGATTTACTGGATTTGCATTTGTCCCGCAAAACCCTGGTCCAAGTGGACCCGGAACTGGATCGGGACGATGTGCGCGAAGTTTTGCAAATGTTGAAATCTAAAGAAACGTCCTTGAAAGGTCAACCATGAAACTTGCCGATAACAAAGCCACCCTGTCGTTCAGCAACGGCAGCCCGAGCATCGATTTGCCCGTCTATCAGGGCAGCGTCGGACCCGACGTGATCGACATCCGAAAGCTCTACGGCCAGACCGGCCTGTTCACCTACGACCCGGGCTTCTTGTCCACGGCCTCGTGCCAGTCGGCCATCACCTACATCGATGGCGACAAGGGCGAACTGCTGTACCGCGGCTACCCGATCGAGCAGTTGGCCACGCAGTGCAACTACATGGACACCTGCCACCTGTTGCTCAAAGGCGAATTGCCCAACGAACAGCAAAGCAAGGACTTCAACAAGCTCATCATCAACCACACCATGGTGAACGAGCAGATGCAGTTCTTCCTGCGCGGTTTTCGCCGTGACGCGCATCCGATGGCGGTGTTGACCGGCTTGGTGGGCGCCCTCTCGGCCTTCTATCACGACAGCACCGACATCACCAACGCGGAACACCGCGACATCGCCGCCATCCGCTTGATCGCCAAGATGCCCACACTGGTGGCCATGGCCTACAAGTACGGCATCGGCCAGCCCTACGTTTATCCGCGCAACGACCTGAGCTACGCCGGCAACTTCCTGCGCATGATGTTTGCCGTGCCCTGCGAAGACTACAAGGTCAATCCGGTGCTGGAACGCGCGCTGGACCGCATCTTCATCCTGCACGCCGATCACGAACAAAACGCGTCCACATCCACCGTGCGCCTGTGCGGCTCGTCGGGCACCAACCCCTTTGCCGCCATCGCCGCCGGTGTGGCCTGCCTGTGGGGACCGGCACACGGCGGCGCGAATGAAGCCTGCTTGAACATGCTCGAAGACCTGCAGCGCCAAGGCGGCTTGGCCAAGGTGGGCGAGTTCATGGAGCAGGTCAAGGACAAGAACTCCGGCGTCAAGCTCATGGGCTTTGGTCACCGCGTGTACAAGAACTACGACCCGCGTGCCAAGCTGATGCAGGAAACCTGCAACGAAGTGCTGGCCGAGCTCGGTCTGGAAAACGACCCGCTGTTCAAGCTGGCCAAGGCCGTGGAAAAAATCGCCCTGGAAGACGACTACTTCGTGCAGCGCAAGCTCTATCCGAACGTGGACTTCTACTCCGGCATCGTGCAACGCGCCATCGGCATCCCGGTGAACCTGTTCACCGGCATCTTCTCGCTGGCGCGCACCGTCGGCTGGATCGCCCAGCTCAACGAAATGATCAGCGACCCCGAGTACAAGATCGGCCGTCCGCGTCAGTTGTTCACGGGTTCGGTGGCGCGCAACGTGCTGCCAATCAAGCAGCGCTAAAGCCCCCTTATCATTCGCGCTCAAACCTGGCCCACACGGCTTGCCGTTGTGGGCCTTTTACATTGACACGCCATGCACCACCCTGACCGACGCCCCTTCGCCCTCGCCCTGTGCAGCCTCGCGCTGTGCACGGGCAGCTGGGCACAAAGCCTGCCCGCCGCCCGCGCCAGCGTGAGCCCTACGCCGGCGCGTTGGCGCCTCACGTCGGAGACACTCAAGCTGCCCGGCGCCGAGAGCATGGGCCTGGTGGGCGGCGACCTGCTGTTTGACCTGGACGAGCACCTGCGCCTGGGCGTGGGGTCCTATGGCGCGGTGCGTGGCGACCGGGGTGGCTTCATCACGCTGGGCCTGGCGGGCGAAGCACGGCAACGCCTGGGCCCGTCCTGGAGCGCGCACACCGGGCTCTACCTGGGCGCTGGCGGCGGTCGCAGCAGCAACACCTTGGCCGGTGGCGGCCTGATGCTGCGCGCTGATCTGGGCTTGAGCTACGAGACCACGGGCTGGGGCAGCTTCGGACTGGGCCTGAGCCAGGTGCGCTTTCCCAACGGCACGCTGCGCAGCACGCAACCCTATCTGGCCTACGAAGTCCCGTTCCACACGCTGATCAGCAGTGGCTGGTCGCCGACGCCGTCCAGCGGCGCTGCCCTGGCCCCGGCACTGGCGGCGCGCAGTCAGGAGTTTTCGCTGGTGCTGCGCGACTACCGCATCCCCGCCACCGTGCTGCGCAACGACGGCTCGGCGCAGAATTCGAGCCTGCAGCTCATGGGCGTGCAATGGATCGCGGCGGCGCAGGGGCCCTGGTTCCTGCAGCTCGAAGCCGAAGGCGCCATGGGCGGCCAGAGCAATGGCTACATGCAGATCCTGGCGGGTGGCGGCTACAAGCTGGCGCTTGGCAGCAGCAGCGCGCTCAAGCTGCATGCGGCCGCCGGACCGGCAGGCGGGGGCGGCGTGGACGCAGGTGGCGGCTTGCTGCTGGATGCTGGCCTGGCGCTGCAGCAAAAGATCTCTGCGCACAACGCGCTGGCGTTTTCGGTGGGCGAAGTGCGCACGCCGTCGGGCAGCTTCAAGGCGCGCAGCCTGGCGCTGCAAGTCACGCACCAGTTCGGCGTGCCCGACGTTTCATCGCCCGAGGCCCTGTCCTGGCGCGCACTGGGTGGCTTCGACACCGAGCAGCTGCGCGTGCGCGCCGTGAGTCAGACCTACTTCAAGGCCGACCCGCAGTGGCGCTCTGGCAACCCCGAACTGTCGGTCAGCAACCTGGGCGTGCAGTTGGACTACTTCGCCTCGCCCCACTGGTTTCTCAGCGGCCAGGGCCTGGCCGCCTATGCCGGCGGCGCCGGTGCCTACATGACCGGCCTGGTGGGCGCGGGCACGCTGTGGCCACTGGCGCAGCGCTGGCATGTCGAGGCTGAACTGCTGCTGGGTGCGGCCGGCGGCGGCGGCCTCGCCGTTGGTGGCGGGCTGGTCGCCCAGACCAATGCCGGCATCGGCCTGCAGTTGTCCAAGTCCCTGGGACTGCTGGCCAGCGTGGGCCGCATCACGGCGCCACGCGGCCATTTCAAAGCCGATGTCGCCGCTGTGGCGCTGAGCTATCAGTTCACCGGCTTCAGCGCCAGGTAACGGACCCCTTCGCGGCCAGAAAAAAAACCCGCAGCACAAAGTATTGCGGGGTTTTGAGCTTGTTCTTGTCGGTCCAGAGGATCACACAAACACGCAGTTTTGGCGGAAACGGAGAGATTCGAACTCTCGAGGGTATATAACGTACCCTACTCCCTTAGCAGGGGAGCACCTTCGGCCACTCGGTCACGTTTCCAGATCTCGTATTATGCCCGAAGCTGGCTCGATTCCAGCCCCATCGCACAGTGGATTTTTGACTCAGGCCGCGGGTTGATCCAACTCGAAGGCGCGGTGCAGCGCCCGCACCGCCAACTCCATGTATTTCTCGTCGATCACCACCGAGGTCTTGATCTCGCTGGTGGAAATCATCTGGATGTTGATGCGCTCTTCGCTGAGCACACGGAACATCTTGCTGGCCACGCCCACGTGGCTGCGCATGCCGATGCCGACAATGCTGACCTTGCAGATGCGCGGATCGCCCACCACTTCTTGCGCGCCCAGCTTGGGCAACACTTGTTCCTTGAGCAACTCCATCGCCCGCGCGTAGTCGCCGCGGGTGACGGTGAAGCTGAAGTCGGTGAGACCGTCCTTGCTCAGATTCTGGATGATGACGTCCACGTCGATATTCGCGTCGGCCACCGCGCCCAGGATCTGGTAGGCGATGCCGGGGGTATCGGGTACGCCCAGGACGGAAATTTTGGCTTCGTCGCGGGTGAACGCGATCCCGGACACGATGGCTTGTTCCATTTGCTCGTCTTCTTCAAAAGTTATCAGGGTGCCAGACTTGGCTTCTTCGGTGAGGTCGATATCCCAGGGCGTGAAGCTGGACAACACGCGCAGCTTGACCTTGTACTTGCCGGCAAATTCGACCGAGCGAATCTGCAGCACCTTGGAGCCCATGGACGCCATCTCCAGCATCTCTTCAAAGCTCACGGTGTGCAGTCGGCGCGCTTCCGGGACGACGCGCGGATCGGTGGTGTAGACGCCGTCCACGTCGGTGTAGATCAGGCACTCGTCGGCCTTCATCGCCGCGGCCACGGCCACGGCCGAGGTGTCGGAGCCGCCCCGTCCCAGCGTGGTGATATTGCCCTGGTCGTCCACGCCTTGAAAGCCGGTGACGATCACCACTTTGCCCGCCGTCAGGTCCGCACGAACGCGCGTGTCGTCGATGGATTCAATGCGCGCCTTGGTGTAGGCCATGTTGGTGCGAATCGGCACCTGCCAGCCGGCATAGCTCACCGACTCCAGGCCCTCGGCCTGCAGCGCAATCGCCAGCAAAGCGCTGGACGCCTGCTCGCCGGTGGCGGCCAGCATGTCGAGTTCGCGGTTGTAGTCTTCGCCCGGTTTGGCGGGCGCGAGTTCCTTGGCCAAGCCCAACAGCCGGTTGGTTTCGCCGCTCATCGCGGAGGGCACCACCACCAACTGATGGCCGGCGCGGGCCCATTTGGCGACGCGCTTGGCGACATTGCGAATGCGCTCGGTGGAACCCATCGAGGTGCCGCCGTATTTATGAACAATCAATGACATCGGGAGAAATTTCTGAGGAGTGAGGCACTGACTTTCGTGTTTCGGCAGCGAGACGCGCCGGTTCACGAAAGTTCGCTCTTTTAGGTTAAGCCGAGTCCGAATTGTACCAATCCAGCACATCCATGTTGCGCCGCACAAAGCCCGCCCCGACCTTGATCTGAATCTGGTGCCCGCGGCTTGTGCACGCGCCCACCTGGCGCAGCAGTTCTTGCAGTTGCGCGGCACTCGGGCTGGTGCGCCAAATCGTCTTCAACCAGTAGCGCAGCGCGTTCGCTTGCCGCGCCGGCGTGAGGCTTTGCAACCGGCGAATATGGGGCGGAATGCCGGTGGCGCGCAGGTCCTGCTCGGCCAGTTCTTCGAGCAAGCCTTGCGCCTGCGCCGCGTGCGCCGCGCTGCGCGCAAAGGTCTGGCGAAACTGCGGAAAGGCCTGGTCCAGCACCGGCAGCAGCTGCGCGCGGATGCGGTTGCGCGTGAACTGCAGCTGCGCGTTGCTCGGATCGGTGAGCCAGTCCACGCCCTGTGCCTGCAGCCAGGCGCGAATCGTGGCACCCGGCACGCCAAGCAAGGGCCGATGGTACTGAATGGCGTCGCGCTCCCAGGCCGCAGGCATGGCGCTCAAGCCCGGCAGACCGGCGCCGCGACTGAGCGCGAGCAGCAGCGTCTCGACCTGGTCGTCGGCGTGATGCGCCAGCGCGATGCTGGGCAGCGTGCCCACCGCGCCCTGCTGCTGCAGCGCCTGAAACGCGCTGTAGCGCGCGCGCCGCGCCGCGTCTTCCGGGCTCTGGCCGCTGGCGTGACGCGCATCGACGCGCTGCACCACCAGGGGCACGTTCAGCTGCGCACAGAAGGCCTCGCAATGCCGGACAAAGGCGTCCGCGCAGTCCTGCAGGCCATGGTGAATGTGAATCGCACTGACCTGCTGCGGCCACTTGCGCGCGCAGGCCAGCAGCAGTGCGGTGGAGTCGGCACCGCCGCTGTAGCCCACGGCCAGCGGCAGTGCAGGCGCGAAGGCATTGATGGCGTCGTCCACGGTAGGGGTCATGGGCATCCGGCTGGGTACTGGCAATCGCTGCGGCCCGCGAACCACAGCTTGGGGCACGACCGCGCGCAGGCGATCAGGCGGCGGGCTTGTCTTTCTTCTTGCTCGCTGCCGGCTTCTTGGCGGGCGCCGGATTCGTGATCATTTCGGGGACCACGACGTTGAGCGCGATGGATTTCATGACGGCGCGCAACGGCGCTTCGGCCGTGGGAAATTCAGCCACGGTCGAATTCAAATTCAGCACCAGCATCTGGTTCTTGATGGGCGTGATGAGCATGATGTTGTAGTACTCGACGCCACCCGACTTGGACAGGAACTCCAGTTGCAGCCACTGCTGCTTCTCGTGCTCCAGCAGTTTGCGCTGCTTCCAGACCAGGCCGGGCAGGCGCTGCTCGAACACCTGCTCAAAGGTCTTGAGCGACTGCGCCAGATTCATTTCGGTGATGTCCTGCGCCTTGAGGTCGTAGCTGATGGTCACGCTGCGCGCGGCATTGCCGATGACAAAACCCGGGCCGCGCGTGGGCGCGTAGAGCTGGTCGATGTCGGCGCGCGGCAACAGGTTAAAGCCATTGGGCAGATCGATCTTGAGTCCGGCTTGCGCGAACGTGAAATCGTTGGCCAGGGCGGTGCTTGCGAGGCCGCAGCACAGGATCAAGGTGGAAAGGAATTTTTTCATGATGGGTCGTGGGTGAACGGCGCAACTCCGTGGCACCGCGATAGAAAACTGAGGCTCGAATTTACTTGCTGTCGGCCTTGATATCCGTGAATCGTCCATAACTTTGCAAGCGCTCGTAACGCCGGTCCAGCAGTTCCTTGACCTTGAGGTCACTCACCTGCCGGTAGGCGTCAACCAGGGCGCGCTTGAGAAAGGCCGCCATCTGCTTGTGGTCACAATGCGCGCCGCCCACGGGTTCGTTCACGATCTTGTCCACCACGCCCAGCGCCTTCAGGCGGTGCGCGGTGATGCCCAGGGCATCGGCGGCATCCTGCGCCTTGTCCGAGGTCTTCCACAGGATGGAGGCACAACCCTCGGGGCTGATGACGGAATAGATCGAATATTGCAGCATCACCAGTTGATCGCCAACCGAAATCGCCAGCGCGCCGCCCGAGCCGCCCTCGCCGATGATGGTGACGATGATCGGCACCTCGAGCTGCGCCATCTCGTAGATGTTGCGCCCAATGGCCTCGGACTGGCTGCGCTCTTCGGCGTCGATGCCGGGATAGGCGCCGGGCGTGTCCACAAAGGTGAACACCGGCAGCTTGAATTTTTCGGCCAGCTTCATCAGCCGCAGCGCCTTGCGGTAGCCCTCGGGCTTGCTCATGCCGAAGTTGCGCAGCGCGCGCTCCTTGGTGTCGCGCCCCTTCTGATGTCCCAGCACCATGCAGGGCGTGCCGTTGAAGCGCGCCAGACCGCCGACGATGCTCAGGTCATCGGAGAAATGCCGGTCGCCGTGCAACTCGACAAAGTCGGTGAACAGCTCGCGCACATAGTCCAGCGTGTAGGGCCGCTCCGCGTGGCGTGCGATCTTGGTGATCTGCCAAGGAGTCAGGTCGCTGTAGATGTCCTTGGTGAGTTGTTGGCTCTTCTTGCTGAGCTGGTCGATCTCCGCGGAGATGTCCACCGCCGATTCCGTCTGCACATAGCGCAGCTCTTCGATTTTTGTTTCCAGATCCGCAATCGGTTGCTCGAAATCGAGGAAGGTTCTTTTTGCCAAGCGCGTGCTCCTTGTCAGTACTCGACCGGCAACGGGTCGAGCGAACGCCAAATATACCAAGTCGCCACACTGCAGTACGGCGCCCAGGCGGCGGCCACTTCGCGCGCATCGCTGCGGCTCACGGCTTCACCGGAAAAATAGTTGCGGCTGATGCCGTTGATCAGCCCCACATCGTCCAGCGGCAGGATGTTGGGGCGCATCAGGTGAAAGATCAAGAACATCTCCGCCGTCCAGCGACCGATGCCGCGGATCGCCACCAGCTCGGCGATGATGGCTTCGTCGTCCATGCTCGACCAGTCCTTGACGTGCAGCGTGCCGGCGTCGAAATTCAACGCCAGATCGACCAGGTATTCAACCTTGCGCGCCGAGAGGCCGGCCGCGCGCATGTCGTCCACCTTGAGCTTGAGCACATTGCCCGCGCTCATCTTGCGCGGCAACACGACAAAGCGCTCCCACACCGTTTGCGCCGCTTTCACCGAAATCTGCTGTCCCACGATGCTGCGCGCCAGCGTCACGAAGGCGTCGCCGCGCGACTGCAGGCAGGCGTCGCCAAACTGGGGAATGAGCCGCTTCATGACGCGGTCCTTGCGCGCCAGGTGGCGGCACGCATCCGACCAGTACTCGGGCGTGAAGACCGTGGTGGCCGAGGCCTTGACGACGGCCATCATGCCGTCCCTGCTCCGTGGTGCGCCGCTGGCGACGCCATCACGGCGCTCATTGCGCCGCCTCCCAGGTCGTGCCGGCGGGCGAGTCCTTGAGCGCAATGCCCTGGGCCAGCAATTCCTGGCGAATGCGATCGGCTTGCGCGAAGTCTTTCGCCGCCTTGGCCGCTGCACGCTGCGCGATCGATTGTTGAATCGCCGCTTCATCGAGCACGGCGCCGGCCTGCAGATAGCGCTGCGGGTCACCCTGCAGCAGGCCCAGGCAGCCGCCCAGGCGCTTGAGCAGACCGCTCAGCTCAGGCGAGCCGGTTCGGTTGACTTCGCTGGCCAGATCGAACAGCGTGGCCACGGCCTCGGGGGTGGAGAAGTCGTTGTCCATGGCCGCCTTGAAGCGCGCCGCGAGTGGCTCGGCCCAATCCAGTTCCAGCGCCTGTGGCGGCACGCCATGCAGCGCGGTATAGAGGCGCTTGAGCCCGGTGCGCGCGTCTTCGAGTCCAGCGTCGCTGTAGTTGAACGGGCGGCGATAGTGCACGCGCAGCATGAAAAAGCGCACGGTCTCGCCGTCAAAGCTCTTGAGCACATCGCGGATGGTGAAGAAGTTGCCCAGGCTCTTGGACATCTTCTCGTTGTCCACCTGCAGGAAGCCGTTGTGCACCCAGTAGTTCGCCAGCGCCTGGCCGTGCGCCCCTTCGCTTTGCGCAATTTCGTTCTCGTGGTGCGGAAACTGCAGGTCGGCGCCGCCGCCGTGGATGTCGAAGGTTTTCCCCAGCACGGCGCAGCTCATGGCCGAGCACTCGATGTGCCAGCCCGGGCGCCCGGGTCCGAACGGCGAGTCGTACTTGGCGTCGATGGGTTCGTCCGCCTTGGCGGCCTTCCAGAGCACGAAGTCCAGCGGATCTTCCTTGCCGTCGAGCACGGCCACGCGCTCGCCGGCACGCAAATCATCCAGCGACTTGCCGCTGAGCTTGCCGTAACCGGGAAACTTGCGCACCGAGTAGTTCATGTCGCCGTTGGCCGCCTGGTAGGCCAGCCCCTTTTGCTGCAGCAGGCCGATGAGGTCGGTCATCTGACGCACGTAGTCGGTGGCCCGCGGCTCCACGGTCGGCGCGTCGATGCCCAACGCCGCCAGGTCCTGGTGCATGGCGCTGATCATTTCGTCGGTGAGCGCGCGAATGCTGATGCCGCGCTCGACGGCGCGCCGGATGATCTTGTCTTCGATGTCGGTGATGTTGCGCACATAGGTCACTCGGTAACCGCTCGCCGTGAGCCAGCGCTGCACCACGTCGAAGGCCATCATCATGCGTGCATGCCCGACATGGCACAGGTCGTAGATCGTCATGCCACAGACGTACATGCGCACGTGGCCGGGCTCGATCGGGGTAAAAACTTCGAGTGCACGCGAGAGCGTGTTGTAAATGCGCAGGCTCATGAAATCCATCACGGCGCGGGCCACTGGGCATGCAAAAGCATGGCGCAGGGCCGGGACACCTTTTTCAAAAATCGATTGTGTTTGCTTGAAGCTGGCAACAGGGTCGGGAATCCGCCCTGTGGGCTACAATAAAACGCAGTATAAAGCCCCGCTCGGGCTTGCCCAGCGCACCCCCTCGCCACCCCGGTTCTTAAAGGTCCCTTTTGCGCTCTGTGCTCTTTTCTTTTTCCACACGGCTGGCGCTGTGGGCACTGCTGTTGGCCGGCAGCGCGCAAGCCGACGTGTATTCCGACGTGAGCCATTTGTTGCGCGACGGCAAGCGCAGCGAGGCGCTCAGCGCCGCACAGGCCTACATCGCCACTCAGCCCAGCGACCCGCAGATGCGCTTTATTCTGGGCGTGATTCAAAGCGAGTCCGGACAGAGCGCGCAGGCGCTGCAAACCTTCACGAGCTTGACGCAGGAATACCCGGAGTTGCCCGAGCCCTACAACAATCTGGCGGTGCTGCTGGCCGCACAGAACCAGTTCGAGCCAGCGCGGGCGGCTTTGGAGTCGGCCATCCGTGTCAATCCGGAATACGCCACGGCGCACGAAAACCTGGGCGATGTCTATGCCAAACTGGCGGCGCTGGCCTATGCCAAGTCACTGCAACTCGATCCGGCGCAATCGGGCGCTGGGGCCAAATTGACGCTGCTTCGCCAACTGCTCACGCCGCTGTCCAAGCCACCCAAGTCACCCTGATATCGTCGCGCCTTGAATCTGATTCACCCCCCTTCTGCAACCGGAGTCCTTCCTTGAACTCGAACCATTTTTCCCTGCTTCGTCGCGCCCTGGTCGCGGGCGTGGCCGTTGCCGCCATCGCCGGCCAGTCCTGGGCACAAAGCGCCCCTCGGGTGAAGTTTGTCACCACGGCGGGCGATTTCGTGGTCGAGGTCTATCCCGACAAGGCCCCCAAGACAGTGGAGAATTTTCTCCAGTACGTCAAGGACAAGCACTACGACGGCACCATCTTTCACCGCGTCATCAACGACTTCATGGTGCAAGGCGGCGGCTTCAGCACCACCTATGAGGAAAAGAAGACCCGTTCGGCGGTGCCGCACGAAGGCCGCGAAGCGCTGGCCAAGGGATTGAAGAACGTCGTCGGCACGCTGGCCATGGCGCGCACCAACGACCCTCAGTCGGCCACGGCGCAGTTCTTCATCAACATCAAGGACAACGCCTTTCTGGACCCCACGCTGATCCCGCCCGGTGACCCGGTGCCCAAGTTCGAGTACCAGGGCCGGGTTTATGAAAACACGCCGCGCGCCAGCCTCATCAACGCGCCGCAACTGTTCGGCTACACCGTGTTCGGCAAGGTCGTCAGCGGCATGGACATCGTGAACAAGATCAAAATGCTGCCCACCGGCGCCGGCGGCCCGTTTCCCAGCGACGTTCCCAAAACTCCCATCGTCATCACTTCCGCAACCCTCGTTAAATAAGAAACCATGAGCAATCCACAAGTCCAACTGCACGTCACCGACTACGGTGTCATCACCCTTGAACTCGACGCCGACAAAGCGCCCAAGTCCACGGCCAACTTCCTCAGCTACGTCGCCAAGGGCCACTACGACAACACCATTTTTCACCGCGTCATCCCGGGCTTCATGGTCCAGGGCGGCGGCTTCGAGCCCGGCATGCAGCAAAAACCGTGCGACGCGCCGATCGAAAATGAAGCCAACAACGGCCTGAAGAACGCCAACTACACCGTGGCCATGGCGCGCACTTCGGATCCGCATTCCGCCACCGCCCAGTTCTTCCTGAACGTGGCCGACAACGGCTTCCTGAACCACACCGCTCCCACGGCCTCGGGCTGGGGCTATACGGTGTTCGGCAAGGTGGTCTCGGGCGCCGATGTGGTGGACAAGATCAAGGCCGTGGCCACCGCCCGCAAGGGCTACCACGACGACGTGCCCAAGGCCGACGTGGTGATCGAAAAGGCCGTCGCGCTCTGACCCTGCTGCCCATCGCATGTCCGCGACCCTGCCCCCGCTGACCGAGCTCATCGCACCGGCCAGTTGGCGCAGGGTCGATTTCATTTCGGACCTGCATCTGCACGCCTCGGATGAAGCCACATACCTGGCCTGGCAGCAGTACCTGGAGCAGAGCTGCGCCGACGCGGTGTTCATCCTGGGCGATCTGTTTGAAGCCTGGGTCGGCGACGACGCGGCACTGGGCGCCAGCGATTCTTTCGAGGCCCGCTGCGCGCAGGTGCTCAGGCGCGCAGCGCAGCGCCGGCCGCTCTACTTCATGCACGGCAATCGTGACTTCCTGGTGGGCAGCGCGTTCCTGCAGAACTGCCAGCTGCAAAGCCTGCACGACCCCTGCGTGCTGGAATTTGCCGCGCAGCGCTGGCTGCTCACGCACGGCGACGCCCTGTGCCTGGCCGACACCGACTACATGCAGTTTCGCCAACAGGTGCGCAGTGACGCCTGGCAGCAGGCGTTTTTGGCCCAGCCCCTGGCGCAGCGCCAGCAAGTGGCGCGCGAACTGCGCGAGCAAAGCCAAAGGGTGCAGCGCGCCGCCGAGACCTATGCCGATGTGGACCAGGCCGCCGCCTGCGCCTGGCTGGACGCGGCGCGGGCCACCCACATGATCCACGGCCACACGCATCGACCGGCACTGCACGACCTGGGACAGGAGCGCCAGCGCTGGGTGCTGAGCGATTGGGACTGCACTGCGCCGTCGCCACGCGCGCAGGTGCTGCGCCTGGAGCGCGCTGGCGCAGCAGCCACGCTGCGCCGGATCGCGCCAGGGTCGGCCTGAGCCCAGGGCAGCGCCATGTGGAACTGGCTGGCGCGCTGCCTTCTGCCCGGACGCGAGCGCGCTGACGCCATCGACTCGGCCTTGTGGACTGCGACGCTGCAGGGCCACGACTTTCTGGCGGAGTTGAACCCAGCGGAGCAAGGCGCGCTGCGCCAACTCTGCGTTGAATTTCTGGCGCGCAAGCAGTTCCACGGCGCGCAAGGCCTGGTCATCACGGACGCGATGGCGCTGGCCATTGCCGCTCAGGCCTGCTTGCCGCTGCTGCATCTGGAGGCGGGCGCGTCAGCTTCCAGGCTGCTGCGCTGGTACGACGATTTCGTCGGCATCGTGCTGCATCCCGCGCAGGTGGTGGCCGCGCGCGAGACCGTGGACGAGGCTGGCGTCGTGCACCAGTACCACGAAGTGCTGGCCGGTGAGGCCATGGACCAGGGGCCGGTGATGCTGAACTGGCACGACGTGGCGCGCTCCAACGCGAGCGCCGCCGAGGGCTACAACCTGGTGATCCATGAATTCGCGCACAAGCTTGAACTGCGCGACGGCCAGCCCCAGGGCTGCCCGCCCCTGCCCCGTGGTTTTCTCGCAAGCCACTCCCCTGGCGCGGCGCGCGCCGCCTGGCTGGCGGTGTTGCAGCCGGCCTATGACGCGTTTCGCGAGCAGGTGATCCGGGCCGAGCGCTTTGGCGGCGCCGTGCCCTGGATGGACAGTTACGGCGCCGAGTCGCTGTCGGAGTTTTTTGCCGTCGCCTGCGAAGCCTACTTCGTGCAACGCCCGCGCTTCAGCCAGGAGTTCCCGGCCTTGCGCGCACTGTTCGACGCGTTCTTTCGCCCCGGTTGAGGTTCACCCAAGGGGATCAGCGACTCAGCGTTTGAGCAGCACCCTGAGCACGCCTTGCAGACGCCGTGCCTTGGCCTCGTCAAAGGCGTTGGCCAGCAGACGCGCGGCATCCTGACCCCAGGTTTGCGCCGGCGCCGGATCGTTGCGACGTGTCAGCAGTTGCAACTGCAGCATGCGGCGCTCGTTCAGATGTTCGGCCGGCGTGGGCAGCTCGGCGGCCATCTCCAGGCGCAACAGCGACTGAGCGGCAGCGGCTTCGTCGGCCTTGGGCGCGGCGCCCAGGGCCTGGATCCAGCTGCTGCGCACCGGTGCGGCCACGCGCGGACCGAATTCCTGAGCGCTGGGCACGAGTGCCGAGTCGCGCTGCTCCCAGGCGCTCAAGAGCTGCGTCAAAGCCTCGCCGTGGGCCTGGGCTGCGAGCTTCTTGAGTGCGAATTCGGCGCGATCCAGGGCGTCGCGCTGCGCCCGGAAGGCCGCATCGCCCAGACGGGGTCCACGGTCTTCCATCGGAGGACGATCCCCAAAGCGCGGGCCGCGATCGCCAAAGGCCGGCCGTGCGCCGTCACGGGAGTCGGGTCGGGGACCGCGCGAATCCGAGCGCGAGTCGGGCCGGCCACCGCGGGTCGGGGCTGCGGGCTCGGACTTGCGCATACCGGGTCGGTCATCGCCACGCATGGCAATCACCGGCTTGACAGGTTTGGGCGGGGCCACAGGCGCCGCCGCAGGCTCGACCGCCGACTCGCCTTCTTGCACGGCCGGCTCGGCGCCTTCCTCGGCGCTGGGCGCCGGCTCAGCCGCTGCGGGCGCGGCGGCTGGCGCCTGAGGCGCGGCGGCGGCCCGGTCTGCCGCCTGGGTCTGACCCCGGATGGCGGCGTCCAATGCCGCCATCGCGCTGCGGATCGCACCGGCCTCACCCTTGGCGTTGGCGGCTTCCAGGGCGCGGGCGGCGTCCAGCACCGTGCGATCGTGCTCGCCCAGTGCGGCGGAGCTCTTTTCACGCTCCAGCGTCTTGCGGTTAAAGGCATCGTCGATCGGCTTGCGAAACGCATCCCACAGCTTTTGCTCGTGGCGACGCTCCAGCGGCACGGCGTGCGCTTCGGCCTGCCAGCGCTGCTGCAAAGCCTTCACCGAGTCGATGTGCAGCATGGGCGCAGCGCCCAGCAGTTTCGCTTCCTCGATCATCGCGTGGCGCTGCGCCAGACTGCGCTTTTGCAAGTCTTCCAGCGGTGCGGCGGCCAAAGAAATGGCCTCCAACCACAGCGGCTGCAGCTCTGCAAAGGCCTTTTCGCTCAGGTGTCCGGCTTCGCGCCAGCGATCGCCAAACTGATGCAGGCTGCGGCTCACCGCCTTCCAGTCGTGCGCGCGCCCATCCTGCGGCGCCGGATTGGCGCCGGCCCAGGCCTTCACCTCGTCGATCAGCGCCAGGCGCTGAGCGCGGTGCTCGGCGGCCTCGGCCTTGAGTTTGTCCAGCCAGGCTTCCACCACCTTGTGGGCCTCGTTGCAGGCCTCGTCAAAACGTTTCCACAAGCCGTGGTTGGGCACGCCGCCCTGGTCGGTCTGCTTCCACTGCTCGCGCAGCGCGCGCAGCGTCTCCTGCATCTTGCGTCCGCCCATGGCCTGCCCGTCAGGGCGCTTCAACAAGCCCTCGGCCTTGGCCACCAACTCCTCGCGCAACTGGTCGGCGCGCCAACGCTGCCAGCCTTCGAGCTCGCCGGCGGCGGCAAGCGCGGCATGGGCCTGGGCTTCGAGCTTGTCATCGATGAGCTTGACGTTTTCCTTGAGCGCGTTGCGCAGCGCCGCAGCGGCACCGGCGCTGGCCTTGCCGTGCCCTTCAGCCACTTCCTGCTCCACCTTGTGCAGCGTCTCCTGCACCTTCTTGCTCGCCTTGGCGCGCATCTCCTTCAACACCTCGGGGTCGATGCGGGGCCGTTGCACGCTGGGTTCGGGTTCGGCCGCCACGCCGCGCACGGCGCGCAACTCGTCCGCCCAAACCCGCACCGGCGGCAAGGGCGCAGCAGCGTCCTCGGCGGCGGCCACGGTCAGGGCCACAGCGGCCTGAAATGCCGACCAAACGACACCCAACTGGGTCTGGGATGACTCCAGCAAGGGCGGGAACTTGGCGTCAACGCTGCTCCAATTGGCGTCCGTGGTCAAGGCTTGCGCCTGGGTCTTCCAATGCTCAACGTCGGTGCCCAGCACCTCAAGCGCTGCCTGGGCGTCTTTCCAGCTCTTGGTGGACAGCACCTCGATGCGTTGCGCCAGCAGCACAGCGGCCTCGCGCTGCACTTGCGTGCGGTGTTGCAGGTCTTCGATGACTTTCACGCGTTCGGCCAGTTGCAGCTTGACCGTGGCCAAGGGCTCGCGGCTCAGCGGCGCGCCGGCCTTGGCGGCGTCCCGCTGCCAGGCGAGCGCGTCGGCGATGTTGATCTTGACTTGGGTGAGCAGGGTTTGCGCCTTCTCGGCCCATTCGGCGGCCAGCGCCTCCTGACCCTTGGCGCGCCGCAGTTCGTCGAGCTTTTCACGCAGCGGCTTGGCCGCGCCCTTGTCCTTGACGCTGAGTTCCTTGAACACTTCCTGCATCTTTTCGGCACTGGGTTCGCTCACCAGCCACTGGCGCACCCGGGCCGTGCGTTCGCCCGAGGTGGCAGCGGAAAAAGCGCCGCCGGTGAGTGCGTCCAGCGGATGGGGTTCATGGGCCTTGGGGGACACGGGAGTCACTTCGGGCGTTTCAGTCTTGGCAAAAGGGAAGCGGATCATAGGATTGGAATGAGGAGGCAGGCGCAAAGTCGCAGCCGGTATTGTCGCTGTTATCCGGCGCCGCACGAAACCCGGGACGGGGGACCCCGACTTGGCGAAATTCGGACCATGGGAAAGGCCGCAAGAAACGCCAACCGGCGCCGATGCCCGCTGCAAATGCGCGATATATAGAATAACAACTCTATTTGTTATCCTTGACTTGATATGATGAATCACCCAAAATCCGCCCGTACCCTAAAAACCTAGGGTCAACCCGTATCCGCTGCCGAACCCGGCTAAGTCAGATCGAAGCGTCCACATGTCACGCCATGCCGATCCTGATGGCGTATCCATCCCACGAGGGCTTGGTCCTGAATGGCAGCAATGCCGCTCAACCGCAACCGAGCCCCACGAGAAGAGGAACTGCTATGACCGCGTTATCCACCATGAGCCAGAGCTTTCAGCGCATTGGCTCCGCCCTGACCCGCGCTTTTATCCAAGCCACCCACCACAGCTTCGCCCTGCTCGGCCTGGCCGTGGCCTTTACTGTGATCACCCTGGTGGCACGGCCCGATCTGCGCCAGTCCGGTGAAATCCAGCTCTCCAACTGGCTGCAACTGCGCCAGACGCAAATCATGGGAATGAAGGTCGAGGCCGACGCCGTGGAGCGCGCCACCGCCGCCGACCCCAAGGACTTGCCAAAGCAACAAGCGGCCGTGGCCTTCTGGCTCAGCAAGAAATACCATATCGCGCCCGAACCTCTGAGCGCCTTGGTGATTGAGGCCTATGACGCCGGTGCCCGGGCCAAGCTCGACCCCACGCTGGTGTTGGCGGTGATGGCGATCGAGTCCGGCTTCAACCCCTTTGCCCAGAGCCCGGTCGGTGCCCAGGGCCTGATGCAGGTGATGACATCGGCGCATTCCGACAAATTCGAGAGTTTCGGCGGCAAATTGGCCACCTTCGATCCGCTCACCAACCTGCGCGTCGGCGTCAAGGTGTTGCAGGACTGCATCGCGCGCGCCGGCTCGGTCGAAGGCGGCCTGCGTTACTACGTGGGTGCGGCCAACAACGAGAGCGACGACGGCTACTCGGGCAAGGTGCTGGCCGAGTACGGCCGGCTGCAGCAGGTCGCCGCCGGGCGCTCCGTCCCCCTGTCTGCCCCCAACGCGAACGCCGTGGCGCCCGCAGCGAAACCTTTGCCGGCCGAGGAACAGGTCGCGCTGCTGTCGATTCCCTGAGCTCAGCTACACTTGGGCGGTGCGCGACTGGCGATAGGCGTGACCCTGCCGAGGGTTCGACGCTGACGTGGGATCTACACCACGGGGAAGCGCACCGTGGGCGACGCGAGTCACCCATGTTCAGCCGTTCGCCTGGGCAGCCCTTGTGTGAGGCGGTAGCCAAACCGCCACTCAATGCAGGGATCCACGTCTAACTTCCATGCGTCGGCTGCGAAGCGCCCCGAGTCATGGAAGTCAGGCCTTTCACGTCAAAAGGACTGCCAGCATGTACCACCGAAATATCCTCGTCGAACAAACCGATCCCGAACTGTGGGCCGCCATCCTGGCCGAGAACGCGCGCCAGGAACACCACATCGAGCTCATCGCCAGCGAGAACTACGCCTCCCCCGCCGTCATGGCAGCGCAGGGCTCGCAGCTCACCAACAAGTACGCCGAAGGCTATCCGGGCCGTCGCTATTACGGCGGCTGTGAACACGTGGATGTGGCCGAGCAACTGGCGCTCGACCGCGTGAAGCTGCTGTTTGGGGCGCAAGCGGCCAACGTCCAGCCGCATTGCGGCGCTTCGGCGAACGAAGCCGTGTTCCTAGCCTTTCTGAAGCCCGGCGACACCATCATGGGCATGAGCCTGGCCGAAGGCGGGCATCTGACGCACGGCATGCCACTGAACATGAGCGGCAAGTGGTTCAACGTGGTGAGCTACGGCCTGAACGACAAGGAAGAAATCGACTACGACGCCATGGAGCGCAAGGCGCATGAAAGCCGCCCCAAACTCATCATCGCGGGCGCCTCGGCCTACTCCCTGGGGATCGACTTTGCGCGCTTTGCCAAAGTGGCCAAGGACGTGGGCGCGATTTTCATGGTCGATATGGCGCACTACGCCGGGCTCATCGCTGCCGGCGTTTATCCGAACCCGGTGCCGCACGCCGACATCGTGACCTCCACCACCCACAAGAGCCTGCGCGGACCGCGCGGCGGCATCATCCTGATGAAGGCCGAACATGAGAAGGCGATCAACAGCGCGATCTTTCCCGGCCTGCAGGGCGGGCCGCTGATGCACGTGATTGCGGCCAAGGCCGTGGCCTTCAAGGAGGCGCTTGAGCCTTCGTTCAAGCTCTACCAGCAGCAGGTGCTGAAGAACGCGCAGATCGTCGCCGAAACGCTCACGCAGCGCGGCCTGCGCATCGTCAGCGGCCGCACCGAGAGCCATTTGATGCTGGTGGACCTGCGCGCCAAGGGCATCACCGGCAAGGAAGCAGAAAGCGTGCTGGGCAGCGCCTACATGACGATCAACAAGAACGCCATTCCCAACGACCCGGAAAAGCCCATGGTCACCAGCGGCGTGCGCATCGGCACACCGGCCATGACGACGCGCGGCTTCAAGGACGAGGAAGCGCGCGCCACGGCCCACCTCATCGCCGACGTGCTCGACAAGCCGCGCGACGCCGCCAACATCGACGCCGTTCGCGCCAAGGTGAGCGCGCTCACCAGCCGCTTCCCGGTGTACCGGTGATCGATACACCCTCACCCCAAGCCTCTCCCGCGTGCGGGACAGGGAGTTTTTTCTTCCGCGCATTCGCACGGGGGTGGAAGGTGTCTTCCTCGCCCCTGCGGGCAGAGGGCCGGGGTGAGGGGCGGACCGTGTCTGCTCAAACCATGCGGATAACACCATGAAATGCCCGTTTTGCGGCAACCTTGAAACGCAGGTGGTGGAGACCCGCATCTCGGAAGATGCGGACTTCATTCGGCGGCGGCGCCAGTGCGGCGCCTGTGACAAGCGCTTCACCACTTACGAGCGCCCCGACGTCAACTTTCCCACCCTCGTGAAGAAAGATGGACGGCGCATCGAGTTCGACCGCAGCAAGTTGCGCGGCTCAATGAACCTGGCACTGCGCAAGCGCCCGGTCAGCACCGAACAGGTGGACAGCGCGATCGAGCGCATCGAGGAGAAGTTGCTCAGCCTGGGTCTGCGCGAAGTGCAGTCGCAGCGCATCGGCGAGCTCGTGATGCGCGAACTCAAGAAGCTCGACAAGGTGGCTTATGTGCGCTTTGCCAGCGTGTACCGCAACTTCGAGGACATTGACGAGTTCAAGACGCTGGTGGACCAGGTGCGGGGCTGACCTGCATGGCGCGCTGCGCCATGCAGGCCACGCCATGAAGCTCAGGGCTCGACTTCGCGCCAACTGATGCGCTTGCCCACGGGCACGGGTGAGGACCAGGGAATGTCCTTGACCTTGGTCTGGCCGCTGGCGCTCACGCCGATGGCCTTGAGCCGCTCCGACACATCGACCATGGCCACCCCCACCGCGAGTGAACTCGCATCCAGCATCACCCCGGCATTGGAGTAGCCCGTTTCCCCCGGCACTGGATTTCCCGAGACCTCATCCACGTAATTCAGCCAACTGTGACCGGCCGAGCAAAGATCCGCCGTCGGCACATTCGTGACGAAGGCCAGCGTGCCCTTGCCTGCCCTGAAATCCAGATTCATGCGTTCGCCCGTCTCGGGCAGATCAACCATCCAGCCCGTGGTCTGGGCACAGACCAGGGCGCTACTGCTGCAGGCGATGCTGCGTGTCGCGTTGGCAAGATCTGGCTGGCCGTCGGAAAGCTTGGGAATGGTGGTGGTCAACACCATTTGCTTGAGGCTGGGCCGTACGTTGCCGTCGGCGACGCCGGCGTTGCTGTAGGTCGCGCCAATGTCCTTGAAGCTGTAGATCGACTGGGTCTGGGTTGTGGCCAGGTCGGACAAGCCCAGCAGTCTTCCGGTGCCCGCGTACACATACGCATCGCCGCCGATTTCCGCCAGTTCCAGACGGGTTGTGATCGGCTGCACCACGCCGCTGGAATCCTTGATCGTAGCGAGTCGCAAGGCGCCAGCCGAGCCATTCACGTCAAAGCGCCACACATTGCCCAACAGGTCGCCGCCATAGACACGCTGCGTCGTGTTGTCCGTCGCCACGTTGCTCACCCAGTTGTTGATTTCGCGCAAGCCGCTGGGGTCGCTGGCACTGCCGACACCGGTGGCCATCGGACTCACCGTGGTTTGCACGCCGGTCACCGCATTCAAGATATACAAGTAGCCGTTGCCGTCGGCATTGTTGTAGCCGCTGGTGAACATGACCACCCAGGTTCCATCGGCCAGTTTGCTCAGAATGGGCCGCCCGTAGCTAAAGCCCAGCTTGCTCCCACCCGTGCTTGCGGTGGTGAACTCCCACAGCGATTTGGGCTGGTCGGGGTCGGTGATGTCGAGTGCGTAATAGCCTTTGCCGCCCGCGTTCAAGCCACCGACAAGGATGGTGCGCCAGTCATCCGCGCTGACGCAGGGGTTGCTGATGCAGACATCCCCCACCGTGGCCGTGCCGTCCACAAAGAAGCGATGATTCGCGCTGTACTGCACATCGGCCAGGCGGTACAGGTTGGGCATCACTTGGCTGGGCACATAGGCCCAGGCTTCCTTGCCCGCGTCAGTCCAATTGGCATCCGCAGGCTGGGGGGCATAGAAGGCGTGCAGCATGCCGTCGTTGGCGCCCGCATAGACCATCTTCTTGCGTGCTGCCGCCGTGCTCTTGAAGGCGGCGTAGCCTGCGTCTGCATAGCTCGCGCTGGGCCCCTTCACGTAGCTGGGTTGCGACCCCACGATGTCACCGAGAACGGCGTCGCGCTTGCGGTAGAGCTTCAAAGGCACGCCGGTCAAGACCGCACCGACGGCAAAGTCCTCGTGCTCGCGCTGTCCGCGCAGGAAATTCACCAGGTTCGCGCCTGCCGCTGAAGCCAACTGGTCGGCATCCATGCTGGTGTATTGGCTCCACCCAGGCGCCACGGTGGCGTCAAAATAGCTCTGCTTTCCCGCCGCCACCAGATTCACATAGCTGAAGTCGGCGAGATTGGAGCCTGAGGTCATGGCGCTGCCGCCAGCCTTGCGAAACACGATATTGCGGCTGTCGGCCGCCGGGCCGACCAGCAACTGCAGCGCGGCCCGGGCCGACCAGGTGTTGCTGCCGGCCGCCACGCTGGCGCTTAAATCGAAGGTGTGCGCCTGGATGTCGCCGGACCACCCCACGTTCGTGAAGCTCGGAACGAAGACCGTGTTGTCCGCGCTGGTCGGCGCTGACGTGCTGGGCGTGGCGCCGTTGCCGGACGCCACCGAGGTGTTGATGTCATCGAGCGCGCCGCTGATGCTGGCCGCCATGCTCGAGGCATTGCCGGCGCTGTAATAGCGGCCCCGACCGTTCACCGCCGCATGCCAGAAATCATCGATCGACCGTGGATCGCTGAAGTCCAGCGGATTGAGCGACGCTTCGATCGTGGCCGTGGGCCACACGGGCCAAGCCACTTGACCGGTACCGCCCACTTGACCTGGCACGGTGGCACCGGCACGGATGGCCGGAAAGTCGCCCATGAGATTGGCCGGATTTCGATAGTCTGGGTCGAACGCCAACGACCCCGAAACCCCCAAGGCCACCGCGTAGGTCACCATGTGCTGGTGCGGCGCGCGGTCATCCTCGTTGCCTGCGGTTGGGGGTACCTGGATGCTGTTGACCCAGGCGGCGCGCAGGTCCGTGGCGTAGTAGTACTGCGCCACATCGGCGAGCGAATTTTGGCTGCCGTTGCCGGTGGCCGTCGGGTAGATGCGGCAGGGCCAGGAAGTGCAGGCCGCGCTGTTGCCGCCGTCGGCGTCGGTTTGAGTCAGAGCCACGGGGTCGATCGCCGGGCTGGCCGCACTGGCCAGCACCGAAGCGATGGCATCCACGGGCATGGGTGTGGTGAGTGTGAGCGTGCATGCGCTGGCGTTGACCCAGTCCGTGGGACCGATGCTCGAAACCAATGCCGGCGCCCCCAGCGCCGTGCCTGCACTCAGCGTTTGCGCGTAGCTGCTCGTGGTGTAGCGCGACTGCAACTGCCACGAGTCGATGATCGGATCGCAACTCACGCTCGAGGTCACCGGTGACGCCGCGCTGGCTGCGGCACTCGCGGCCTGGCAGGCAGCGTGGCTCACCGCGGTGGAGGGCAGCACGGACGCGTTGCAG
Organism: uncultured beta proteobacterium; assembly: GCA_903844215.1. Classification (GTDB taxonomy): domain Bacteria; phylum Pseudomonadota; class Gammaproteobacteria; order Burkholderiales; family Burkholderiaceae_C; genus CAIKVZ01. The sequence goes on from CAIMSP010000004.1 coordinate 47,863, forward strand.
GTCTGGTGGTACGTCTGCCCGTTCCACGAAAAGAAGGAAGTGGTGCAATCTGCGTCGGGCGCCGCCGCCGCGACGGTGCTCATGCTGCAGATCTGCTGGGTCAAATCGGTGCCTGACGTGATGCCCGGCGTGCACACCTCGCCGATGAGCGTCGGGCCCGAGTCATACATGAGGCACCGGGTTTGCGTCTGGGTGGTTGGATCGGTGGCCGTGGTTGCGCTGTAGCCGGCGCCCAAGCCGGGGTCATAGGCGGCTCCGGGACACGCCGTGCCCACGGTTTCCTGCGTCGGGCCGGTGGTGGTATTCGTGCAGACCGACGTATCGCCGGTGACCGCATTGAAGACCGTTCCGGGGGAGCAAAAGCCCGGAGCCACCGGCCCCAGCGGCGTTGGCGTCGTCACCGGGCAGTCCACCACCGTTTTCACTCCGGGGCCAGCCGCAATCGCGCTGCATGTGTCTTTTTGAACGTAGCTCGTGACGACGCTTTTTGCGTGGCAGGTGGTGGTGGTGGTAATACCAGCCACGTTGATGGACGCGGTACCGGGCGTGCAGGAATCGGGCTCAACGGCGATACCCAGCGTCGTGGAAGTCCCGCAGCTATAAGTCTGATTGCCCAACACGGTCGTGCCAGTGGCATAGGTGCAGGAGGCCACAGCGTGCGAGGCGACGTCGGTGACGGTGGCGCAGCTGGTGGTGTTCGGGCTGATGAAAGAGTGACTGCAAGTCGGGACGATGGTGGGCCCACTGATGGTGGTGCTGCCGCAGCTGCTCGTTTGACCGCTGGTGGCATTGAAGGTCGGTCCGACCACACAGAGGGCGGTGTCAACGTAGTAGGAATTGTCCGAGACCAGGGTGCAGTCGGTTTGCGCATAGGGCGGCGCGGCTGCATACGTTGTGCTCGTGGCCGGGCAGACCGATCGGGCAACATAGCCGTCGCTTTGGATGACGAGAGAGTAGGTGGTCGCGATCCAGTGGGGTGCGCTCGCGGGGACGGCAAGGCAAGGCCCAGCGCAAACCGTCGTGGGCACGGGCGTGCTCACGACGGACGGCGTACAGGTTGTGGTCAGGCCCGTAGCATTCGTGCTGCTGGCGGCCGTCGGCGGGACGCCCGCCGTGACGGCGCAGGTCAAGGGATCGACTGCGTACTGCTGCGCGACCGCATTGGTGATGCTTGCACCATTTGGCGCAGTGATGACGACGGTCGGGCACAGAAGTTGGTAGTTGTTGTCCGTCCCGGCGACGGCCGGTGGCGACACCGGGGGCAGCAGCAGATTGGTGGTGACCTGGTTCGCTGCGGTGCAGTCCGCCACGTTGTCGCCGCTGGCCGGCCCCGAACTCAGGCTCGGCGTCTGAATCGGACCGCAAGAAACCACCGTCGTGTCGCTGGTGCTGTCGGTACAAAGCGTGGGATCCACATAGGACACCGTGGTGTTGAGGATGCAGGACTGGCGCCCCAGCGGATTGGTCACCAGGGCCTGGTTGTCGCCGATGCAGGCCGCGCTTGGGTCCAGCGCCAGCAGGCCGGAATCAAGCAGCGCGGAGCAGGTGATTCGGGTGTAGTTGTTGCCGGGAAGTGGGTCCTGGTTGCTGCAGTAGAGCGGATCCACCGGCTGGTCCAAGAGCGAATTATTTGATAAGCGGCAGCCCGAGGTGCCCAGGGTCCCGGCAGAACAGGCCAGAACATAGCTCCAGGTGGAGCCGTCATTGCCCACCTGCTGCCATTGCTCGACCGTACGGGTCATGCTCCAGGCCTGGTAGCTCGCGGTCTGGACCGTCATCATCACGTACTGGTACTGAATTTTCTGCTGCCAGTCGTTGCGCAGCACCTGCGTCGTCACCCGCGCCAGTGTGCGCACGGACTGCGTCGAGACGGTGTCGCGCTGCGTGCTTCGGGTCACCGTCTTCGCTTGGTGGGTGACGCTTTCCTTGAGCTGCTTCTGATCGATCGTCTGCGTGGTCGTGACCTTGCTGGTCCGGGTGTTTTCGTAAGTCAAGGTGTCGGTCTGTCGCGACTGCCCCCGTGTCGTGTTGAAATACTGTTCCACCGAACGGGTGTAGTTGGTCACGGTCTGGTTGTCGTTGTTGCTGCAGCTCAGTGCCTGGTAGTCGTAGAGCTGCTGCTGATCGAGGTAACTGCTGGTCCCATCGAACATGGGGCGCGGAGCGCACTGCCGGTTCGACTCTTTCCCGTTGCCGTTGCCGTCGCAAACGCCCATGGGAGCACTCAGCGGACTGTCCTGTTGCCCCACCAACGTGGTGCCATCCATCTGCACCGCGCCCGCCGTCTCGAAGGTCTTGTTCCAGTAGCCATCGGTGGTCATGATGGTGTAGTTTCTCTGGCAAGCGTTTTGCACCGGGTCTTCAGGCATGCCCTTGTTGATGCCCACGGAGCGCAGCGCCGAAGTGCCGACAACGCCGGCACCGTAGTCCGAGTAGTGCCGCCCGACGCGCGCCAGCCCTTCGCGCGACGGACTGGCGCCACCGGGGCTCTGGCTATAGAGCTTGCTGTACACATTTTTCCGCTGCGCCACCGTGAAATCGTCGATGGCCTGGTACTTGGCCGGATCGACCGCGCTGCCGGCCAGCGGCGGCACATTCGGGTCCGCAGCGTTGCCGGCCACCAGGGGCGACACGGTGATGAAGCCGACGCGGTAGTTATCGCCCATGTCCTTGAAGGCCCGACCAATGCCGCTCTTGACCAGGGCGATGCGGGTGCGGTAGTAGCTGTACCAAATGGCGAAGTTGCTCTGCTCGGTGGCGGAGACCAGCACCCGCGTCCAGCCGCCACCGGCGGCACTGCTCACGGTGCCCAGGACATCGGTACAGGGCGCGGCGTTGTAGGTCTGCGGCCCCGCCACGCTGTACAGGTAGTAGTAGGCAGCCTGGGGCGCGTCGGAGCGCGACAGCGCGGTCGTGCCCTGGCCCAAGCCCAAGCGGGTCTGAAAATCGAAGGCCTGAAACGCGCTACTCAGGTTCACCGAGGTCCCGCCCTGCGGGCTCAGGATGGCCGGACTGTAGTAGTTGTAGGGAGCGGCAGTGAAACTGGGCGTGGGCGCATCCATCAGCGGCAAGGCGGCGTCGCTCGCATCCACCACCTTGGGCAGAACATAGGTCTGGCTCGGGTTGTAGTACACCGGATTGCACTGGTAGCTGCGGTAACCGATGGCTTGCTCGTCCGAATCGAGCTGTTCCAGATCGTCCGGCATGTGCGAGGCGCGCATCGAATCGGACGCATCCATCAGCAGCATGATGTTGGGCTTGACAGCCGCCGATTGCGCACTCGCAATGGGCGCGTTGGACAGGTCGGTCAGTGCCGCCGCCGCCTCGTGGGTCCAGGGCAACAGGCTGCAGCCGCCCAGGATCGCCAGGATTCGCCCGGATCGTGCCAACGCCTGCGCCACGGCCTGTGTTTTCATGTTCTTCTCCTGGCAATCTATTTCATGACGACTTGGGTGTAGCTCACGGTGTTTCTCGGTCCGTCGATGCGCGTCGTGAGGCGAAAATACGGTGGCGGCGGTGGCGGCGCGATGCCCGAGAAGCTGGCGCCACCGCCCGCGCCGCCGAGCGTGGCGCCATCCATCACCGAGACGCAGTCGTTGCCGGACAGCGCGCCGACGTTGCGGCACAGGCGGTGCACCACATAACGCACGCGGTTGCCGTTGCCGTCATTGGCCGTGGCCTGCACCACCGAGGGATCGGTGTCCCAGGCAAACGTGTTCGGGTCGAAGCCAGGGGTCCAGGAAGCAAAGTAGCCCTGAGCGGGCAGATTGGCCGCCAGCGCCGCCTGAGTGGGCGCCGAGGCGGCAACGGCCGGACGAAAGTAGGCCAACGCGGTCACCGAGGCCCGGTCCCCGGCCGAGGTGGCGTTTTGTTTGAAGGCCAGGTTGCCGGCGACGCCCTGCCCCGATCCAACCGCGCGCAGCAGCGCCACACCGGCCAGCATCATCACGATCATCACCATCAAGGCCACGTACAAGACGACGCCGCGCTGGCGCGCCGGCCGCCCAGTGCCGCGCAGGCGCGCCGCCGCGAGCGCCGTCATGGGCTGGTCCCCCAGATCAGGTTGCGCATGGCCACCACGCTCTCCACCACGCGGTAGCGGTAGTTCTTCCAGTTGGGAATGGCGCTCATATCAAAGCTGCCGCCCTGCCAGCTCGGCGCCACCGGGGTGACGGGCGACTTTTCCAGGTGCGGACTGCGCGCCAGCAGGGCAAAGCGCACGGCCAGCACTTGCGACCAGTTGGCCGGTGCGGCGCGAGTCCATTCGCTCGGACTGATGATGCCGTCGTTGGCCGCGGCCGGTGGCACGGCGGCGGCGCCGGCCACGCCGCCGCCGTCGTCCACGCCGTACTCGGCCTTCAAGTTCACGATGCCATCGGCCACGGGCGAGGCCACGCCAGAGGCCAACAAATTGGCGGCCACCAGAGCGCCATTGACGATGCGCCATTGGTTCAGCCGGGGCTGCGGGCCCAGGTTGTACAGCCTGCCGGTGCCGTTCAGTGCGGCCGGTGTGCCCGCACTGTTGCGCGTGGCCACGACCTGTGCGGCCGAATAGAAACTGGTGTAAATGGCATCCTGCACGTGATCCACCGTGAAGCCGTCGGCGTTGGCGTCACTCGTGATCTCGACCAGTTCACAGGCGGCGGGCGGCATCAAGGGGTCGCTCAGCACCGCCTGATCGCCGGGGTGGATGCCGCCGCGCGACACCGTGGTCTTGCCGCTCACCGAGCCCGACTGGTAAATCCGACCCGCCGTCATGTAGGACGAGTTTCCATACAGCACGTCGAGCTGATCGGGCACCGCCCCGGCACCCGGCGTGATGACGACCGGCACCAAGGGGAAAGTAAAAGGGCTGCTGGCTGCGAGCGCCGGGTTGATGGCGTTCACGCTGCACGGCACGCCCGCAGCCGACATCTGGGTCAGCGTGCCAAAGCCCATGCCGGCGACCTTCAAGTCACGTTCGAGCTGGAACAGTCCGATGGCGGCGGAGATCTGCGCCTCATTGCCCGAGGACGTGGTGCGGTTGCTCGCCATGGACATCGAAAAGACTTCGAAGATCACCAGCGCCGTGACCAAACCGATGGCCAGACCGACCAGGATTTCAATCAGCGACAGACCGCGCGAACGGCGGCCTGATTGGAAAACGGGCGCGCGCTGCATGGCAAGGCTCAGCTGATGTAGCTGGTGAACACATGCCGGCGCGCCGCCAGGTCGGTCGGCGCTTTCCAGCACAGCGTGACACGAACCTGGTTCAATGCCGGGTTGATCACGATCTGCTGCATGCGGTCAGTGGCACCCGGCAAGGCCCCGGCCGTGGCCGCAGTCACCCAGCTCTTGACCACGGCATTGTCCGATGGCGTTCCAGCCGTTGCCACGTCGCATGCGTTGGCCACATCGGCGCGATGGGCAAAGCCGTCCAGCGAATTGGCCAGGTTGACCGCGTTCGAGCGATCCACGCCGACCCAGATCTCGTTCGCAATGCGCCCTGCCAGGCGGTTGGCGTCGGAGCGGTATTGGGCGTCGGACTGGCCGCCGATGGCCACGGCATTCACGCCCAACATACCCAGAATGCCAAGCGAAAGTATCAGGATGGCCATCAGCGATTCGATCATCATGGCGCCTTGCTGA
>CAIMSP010000005.1 GCA_903844215.1 uncultured beta proteobacterium
CCAGTTCAAGAAGACCTTCACCGCCGCCGGCGGCGAGATCGTGGGCGAGGTGCGCGCACCGGTGAAGAACCCCGACTTCGCGCCCTTCCTGCAAAAGATCAAGGACACCAAGCCCGACGCGGTGTTCATCTTCCTGCCGCCCGGCGCCGAGACCGTGGCCTTCATGAAGGGCTTCACCGAACGCGGCCTGGCCAAGGCCGGCATTCAATTGATCAGCACCGGCGACCTGACCGACGAGGACATTCTGGATGCGCTGGGCGACGCCGCTTTGGGCGTGGTCAGCAGCGACCACTACGCCGAATCGCACAAGTCACCCGAGAACAAGGCCTACACCGAAGCCTACGCCAAGGCCTACCCGAACGACCGGCCCAACTACATGTCGGTGGGCGGCTATGACGGCATGCACCTGATCATGGCGGCGCTGAAGAAGACCAATGGCAACACCGACGCCGACAAGTTCATGGAAGCCGCCAAGGGCATGAAGTGGATCAGCCCGCGCGGCCCCATCAGCATCGACCCGGCCACGCGCGACATCATTCAGACTATCTACATCCGCAAGGTGGAGCGGGTCGGCGCCAAGCTGCAAAACATCGAGTTCGACCAACTGGCCGACCAGAAGGATCCCGGCAAGCTCTGAGCCGCACCAGACTTCAGCGCGCCCGCGCTGAACGGTCAGTGACTTGACCCAGGCCGATCGGGGCCGGGGCGCGCGCCACGATAATGCTCTCTTCCACGTCAGCCCACCACCGCACATGCATCGCCACGCCACCCGCTTCAAGGTGCTCAGTGCGGGAATTTTCAGCCTGATACTGGCCTTGGGCGTGGCCCGCTTTGCCTACACCCCGCTGTTGCCGCTGATGCAACACCAAGCCGGCCTGGGTGTGGCCGCCGCCGGCTGGCTCGCGGCGATCAACTACGCCGGGTATTTGAGCGGTGCGTTGATTGCCTCGCGCATCAGCAGCCTGGTGCTCAAAGATCGGCTTTACCGCGCCGGCATGGTGCTGGCCGTTGTCAGCACCCTGGTCATGGGCTTGAGCACCCATGTGCTGGTGTGGGCCGTGTCGCGTTATGTGGCCGGCTTGAGCAGCGCGGCCGCCATGCTGCTGGGCACGGGGCTCATCATGAACTGGCTGATCCGCCACAACTTGCGCAGCGAGATGGGGATTCACTTTTCCGGCATTGGACTGGGTATTGCCGGTTGTGCTGGCGCGGTGATGCTGTTCACGCCCGGCTTGGATTGGCGCGAGCAATGGTTTGCCTTGACTGCACTGGGCTGCGTTCTTCTGGTGCCGGCTCTGGGCTGGTTACCACCACCCGACACCAGCGGCCTGAGCACCAGCGGGCACAAGCTGCAAGACCGGCCGCCGAGTCCGCTGTATTTGCGCGTCTTCATGGCCGCCTACTTTTGTGCCGGCTTTGGCTATGTGGTGAGCGTGACCTTTATCGTGGCCATCGTGAACCAGTTGCCCGGCTTGGCCGGGTGGGGCAATCTGGTGTTTTTGGCGATTGGCATCGGGGCGGCACCGGCCTGCATCGGTTGGGATTTGATGGCCCGGCGCACGGGTGATTTGAACGCGCTGATTCTGGCCGCCGTGCTGCAGATATTTGGCATCTTGCTGCCGGTCCTGCTGCCTGGCCTGTGGACCGCCCTGTTGGCTTCGGTGCTGTTTGGTGCAAGCTTCATCGGCATGGTCAGCTTGGTGTTGAGCATGGCCGGGCGCTACTACCCCAGCATGCCCGCCAGAATGATGGGCAAGATGACGCTGTCCTACGGCGCGGCACAAATCATGGGCCCCGCCATCACCGGCGTGATCGGCGCGAAGTTGGGCAGTTACGACGCGGGCCTGTATGTGGCGGCCAGCGTCATGGTGCTGGGAACCGGCCTGCTGTTCGTACTCAAAGCGGTGCAGCGGCGCGACGCGGCGCTGGTGTTGGCTCGGCGCTGATCTCGCATCGTGCGGACCGACACAAGATGGCACTTTTGGAATGCCAATTGGCGTGATCCGATTGCGACGGCTCCGGCGACAGAAACTACGATGACTCCATTCGCAACAACAACCTCAAATGGAGTTTTCAATGACATCGACATCATCCGCAGCCAAGGTCGCACTTGTGACGGGGGCGTCCTCTGGCATGGGCAAGGAAACGGCAAAGCGCTTGCTGCAAGAGGGACTGGTCGTGTATGTCGCTGCGCGTCGAGTGGACCAAATGGAGGATCTGCGCACGCTTGGGGCGATCCCACTGAAGATGGACATCACGCTGCAAGCAGACGTGCTTGCAGCCGTCACGCAAATCCAGGACCGGCACGGCGCAATCGATGTGCTGGTGAACAATGCCGGCTTTGGCATGTATGGCTCCATGGAAGAGTCAACCATCGAGGATGCGCGTTACCAGTTTGAGGTCAATCTGTTTGGCATGGCACGCCTCACGCAATTGGCGCTGCCCGCGATGCGCAGCAAGGGCGCGGGCACCATCGTCAACATCTCCTCCATGGGGGGAAAGATCTACACCCCACTGGGTTCGTGGTACCACGCCACGAAACACGCCGTGGAAGGCTGGAGCGACTGCCTGCGCATCGAGTTGGCGCCGTTCGGAATTCGGGTGGTGATCATTGAGCCCGGGGTGATCGCCACGGAGTGGGGCCAAATCATGCTGGACCCCATGCTCAAGCGTTCCGGCGATGGACCCTACCGGGCAATGGCACACGGCATGGCAAAGGCCATGCGCAGCTCATACGGGAAAGGCGGCTCTGCTTCGCCCCCATCGGTGGTGGCAGCTGCCATACTTCAAGCGATTCGTGCGCGCCGCCCGAAGACCCGTTACGTGGTGGGCAAGTTGGCCAAGCCGTTGCTGTTCATTCGCAAATACTTTGGGGACCGGGTCTTTGACATGGCCATCATGAGCCAAGCCAAATAGGCCAGCCCCGCCACTTTCAGGGACCGTCATTTTGAAACAGGCTACGCGATTCAGTGTGCAAGTGAGTTGGAAGTTGCTCATTCTGGACATGGGCTACAAGCCGGCGGATGTGCTGGCCTTCGCCCGGCTGCCGGGCGACCTGTTCGCGCGCAAGGATGCAAGCCTGTCGCCGGAGGAATATTTCAACCTGTGGCGCGGCCTGGAGCAGGTGGGCGGTGCAGACGAGCTGCCGTTGAAACTGGGTCAGGCCATTTCTGTCGAGGCGTTTGATCCTGCGCTGTTTGCCTGTCTCTGCAGTCCAGACCTGAATACGGCGCTGCAACGGCTTGCCCAATACAAACGCCTGGTCGGCCCTTTGACGATGGATGTGGACATCACAGCCAAAGGAACCCTGGTGACCCTGGCCTGTTACGGCCACACTGGACCGATTCCACGCAGCCTGAGCACGGCAGAGTTGGTGTTTTTCACGCAGCTGGCAAGGCTGGCCACCCGCGAGCGCATTGTTCCGCTGGCGGCATCGACGCCGGACTTGCCGGGCAAGGCCGATCTTTATGAGGCGTATTTTGGCTGCCGACTGAAACGCTCTGACGCCATTCAGATTCGCTTTTCGGCGCACGACGCTGTGCGCCCCTTCCTGACCGAGAACTTCGCCATGTGGGAGGCATTCGAGCCCAGCCTGCGCAAGCGCCTATCGGCCCTCGATGAACATGACAACATGCAAGACCGCGTCAGGAGCGCGTTGTTGGAAATGCTGCCGGCGGGGCTGAGTTCCATTCATGCGCTGGCACAGCGTTTGGCCATGAGCAAGAGATCTTTGCAACGCCATTTGAGCGACGAGGGCTTGAGTTTTCAGGACGTGCTCAACAGCGTGCGCCAAGAACTGGCGCAACACTACCTGATCAACTCCAGCATTTCGCCCGGAGAAATCTCCTGGCTGCTTGGCTTTCAGGAAAGCAATTCGTTCATTCGGGCCTTCAGAAGCTGGACCGGACAGACACCGGGCGCCTATCGGATCGAGTACCAGAGCGGTGCGCCCCATCGGCATTGAGTTGGCCATTCACAGCACAAGCGCAAACACCCATGATCAAGGAAATGACGGAATACTTTACGGGTGAGAAGCAGGAGAGCCTGCTCTTCATCGCGGTGGCCCTGATGGCGATGGGCGTGGCGGCCTGGTTGTGGGCCAATGGACACCGGTTGCGCTTCATGGCTGTTCCGCTGGTGGTGGTGGCCTTGATGCAGTTGGTGGTCGGCGCCACGGTCTACTTGCGCACCGAATCCCAGGTGCAGGGCCTCATCACCCAGTCACAAAGCGCCCCCGCGCAATTCAAACAAGACGAGCTGCGTCGCATGCAGACCGTGATGAAAAATTTCGACATCTACAAGACCATCGAGATGGTTCTGCTGGTGCTTGGAGTTTGTCTGATCGGATTCCTGCACCGCTGGGATGTCGCTGCAGGAATGGGCGCAGGACTCGTGCTGCAAGCCGGGTTCACCCTTGCACTGGACCTGTTTGCCCAAGCAAGAGGGCAAGATTACATGCTGGCGCTAAAGGAACTGGTCACCTAGGCGTGCCAGGAAAATTGCGCGCAGGCCATAAACTTGCAACATGAAGACCGATACTTTGCCAGCCAAACCCCCGCACCATCGCGAAGCAGGCTTCGCCAACAGCGACCCCGCCGTCGTTATCGGTGACTTCCCCTGGTATGAAATGGTTTGGCGCAGCCTGCGCGGCGACTTCAAACCCTTGGGCACGCCTGAAAATGGCTACGCGGCATTCGCAAAGGCTTGGAGCGTGCCGCTGGACCATGCGCGCATTGCGCGGCGACAGGCAGCCCCCGTGGTGACCTGGCTGGGCCATGTGTCCGTGCTACTGCAAGTCGGCGGGCTGAATGTCTTGACCGATCCCACGTTGGCCGATTTTGCCGGACCCTATGGACGCTTTGGCGCGCCCCGCATGGTGCCTGCGCCGTTGCGCGCAGACAGGCTGCCAGCGATCGACGTGCTGCTGATTTCACACAACCACTACGATCATCTGTGCGATGCAAGCATCGCAGCCATGGTCACCTCGGGACAACGACCCCGAATTTTTGTGCCGCTGGGTCTCAAAGCCTGGTTTGACGCGCGCAACATTGAGAACGTGACCGAGTTGGACTGGTGGGACCACGCGGATGTGAGCAGCGACGTCGATGGCAAGCCCTTGGCGCAGCCGCTTCGCATCCACTTCACGCCCGCGCAGCACTGGAGTCGTCGCACGCCGTTTGACACCAATGCATCGCTTTGGGGTGGCTATATGGTGGAAAGAAAACCTGGAGCAAGCGATGCATGGCGCTTTCTATTTCCAGGTGATACGGGCTACAGCGCAGACTTCAAGGCCATTCGCGAACGCCTGGGCGCTGTGGACTTCCTGGCCTTGCCCATCGGCGCCTACCTACCGCGCGACTTCATGAAGAAGATGCATGTGAACCCGTCCGATGCGGTGCAGCTCATGCTGGACTTGGACGCCAAGCAAGCCATGGGCGTGCATTGGGGCACCTTCAAACTGACGCAGGAATCGTTTGACCAACCGCCCCGCGATCTGTTGGCAGCACTGGAACAGCACGGCCTGACAAACGAGCGGGTCTGGCTGCTGCGCCATGGTGAAACACGCGCTATTGAAATCTGAAAACCAGGCCTCGGTGCCCGGCGGCCCGGGGACTGGTGGCGGCGAACCATGCCCTGCGCTCTGACTTGCTGGCGCGGCTGGCCCGCGCTGGGCGCTGAGCAGCAGAGCTGAGAAGTGGTTCGACAAATCTGAACAGCGGGATAAGTGGAAACTCGGCCTATTTTGAAATGCTGGGCGCAAGCTCGGCACAAAGGAGTTTTCACCATGAAGTTGAAGAAGAAGGCCAATGTGGCCAGACGGGTACGGCGCA
>CAIMSP010000006.1 GCA_903844215.1 uncultured beta proteobacterium
GCCTTCGCACCCATGCCGTTGTTGCAAATGCTCGCCATAGCCACCGCTATGTCTGCGCTTTGCGCCTAGGCCTGAGCGCGAATCCATCACTTTCATTTTGTTCCTTTACTTCTGTGTCGGAGTACTAGTCAATTTCTGGGTTGGAGCCCTAGCTGGGCTTTCTGTGAAGACTTGACGCAGCAGCGTGATCCCTCCCTCCTCAGGGATCAGTCGGCTATTGTCGTCACGAAGCACACGCGACTATTTTTACGTCGATTGCAAAATAGTCGGGACTATTTGAATACTTGTGGCCATTCAGTCGGTGCAGCCAAAGCCCGCAGGTGCTGTCCCTGCGGGCTCCACCTCAGGCCGCTTCCTTGTAGAAATAGTCGCGCTGCACGGCGCGCGCCGGCAGCGGGGCCACGGCCTGCTGGATGGCGTTGATGTGCGCGGGCGTGGTGCCGCAGCAGCCACCCACGATGTTCACCAGGCCTTCGGCGGCGAACTCGCGCACCAGGCGCGAAGTCACCTCCGGCGTCTCGTCAAAACCGGTGTCGCTCATGGGGTTGGGCAGACCGGCGTTGGGGTAGCAACTGATGAAGGTGTCGGGCGCGGCGCGGTGCAGTTCCTGGATGTAGGGGCGCATCAGCGCGGCGCCCAGGGCGCAATTCAGGCCGATGGCCAGCGGCTGGGCGTGGCGCACGGAGTGCCAGAAAGCGGTCACGGTCTGGCCGCTCAGGATGCGCCCCGAGGCGTCGGTGACGGTGCCGCTGATGACGATGGGCAGGCGCTCGCCCGTGGCCTCGAAATATTCGTCGATGGCAAACAGCGCGGCCTTGGCGTTGAGCGTGTCGAAGATGGTTTCCACCAGCAGCAGGTCGGCGCCGCCCTGCACCAGCGCCTGCACCTGTTCGTAGTACGAGGCGCGCAGGGTCTCGAAGTCCACATTGCGCGCGCCGGGGTCGTTCACGTCGGGGCTGATGCTGGCGGTCTTGGGCGTGGGCCCTAAGGCGCCGGCAACGAAGCGTGGCTTGTCGGGCGTGGAATATTTGTCGCATGCGGCGCGGGCGATTTTGGCCGAGGTCAGGTTCATCTCGAAGGCCAGATCGGCCATGTCGTAGTCGGCCTGGGCCACACGCGTGGCGCCAAAGGTGTTGGTCTCGATCAGATCGGCGCCAGCGGCAAGATAGGCCTCGTGGATGTCGGCGATGACGTCGGGGCGGGTGATCGACAGCAGTTCGTTGTTGCCCTTGACATCGCGATGGAATGCCTGGAAGCGCTCGAACGCACCCGCCGGGCCACCCGCGCCACGGTACTGCTCCTCGCTCAGTTTGAAACGCTGGATCATGGTGCCCATGGCGCCGTCCAGGATCAGGATGCGTTGCGAAAGGAGTGGCGGCAAAGCTTGGCCGCGGGTGTAGACGATGGGTTTCATGGGGCTGATTGTAGAAAGCTGCGTCAAGTCCCTGCTTTCAACCGGCCCACTGCACGCCCCAGGCCACGGCGGCGGCGCACAGGGCAAACACCAGCAGCGCCAGCGCGCGCGCTGCCAGGTCGTCGCGCGCGCTCTCCATCGGCTGCTCCAGTTCCTTGTCGCCGTGCAGCATGGCCGGGACCAGGTTCTGCTGTTTCTTCACGCGGTAAAACACGATCGCGCCGACGTGCAGCAGCACCAGCACGATCAAAACGATCTTGCCGATGTGGGCGTGGTAGTTCGTGGCCAGGCCCACGCTGGCGTTGGACACCAGCTTGGCCAGCGGACCGGAAGCGGCGATCTCGTCGTCGCTGAACAGACCGCTGCCCACTTGCGCCAGCAGGAACAGCAGCATCGCCAACACCGAACCCGCGCCCAGCGGGTTGTGGCCCACGCTGTGCTCGGCCTGGCCGCGACCGCGCAGATAAGCCAGCACCATGGCAGGCCGATGCACAAACGCGGCAAAGCGCGACCAGCGCCCGCCGATGAAGCCCCACACGATGCGAAACAGCAGCAGACTGAGCACGCTGTAGCCGAGCCGGAAATGCCAGGGCATGAGGTCGCCACCGATCTGGCCCGTGCTGACCAGGCCCACGATGCACAGCACCAAAGCCCAGTGAAAAATGCGGGTCGGAAGGTCCCAAACCCTGATTTTGTGTGTCATTGCGTCTTTCCCTGTTGCTTGCCAGCACAGCCAAAGCCTGTCGCCGGCAAAACTATATCCGTGCCATTACACTCGCCGCCGAGGGGGTGCATCACCCCTTTGTGAACCCTAAGCCATCTCACACCTCCAAGGATATTCCATGAAAGCCATTGCCGCATTTGTACTGACCGCATCGGTCGCCGCCCTGAGCACCCCCGCCCTGGCCCAGTTTGCCAAGCCGGAAGACGCCGTCAAATACCGCCAGAGCGCCCTCACCGTCATGGCCACGCACTTCGGTCGCCTCGGCGCCATGGCCAACGGCAAAGCGCCCTTCGATGCCAAGCAGGCCGCCGACAGCGCCGCCATCGTGGAATACATGTCCAAGCTGCCCTGGGCCGGTTTTGTTGAAGGCTCGGACAAGGCGGGCAACACCAAGGCCTTGCCCGAAGTCTGGTCGCAGCCCGCCAAGTTCAAGGAGGCGTCGGAGAAGTTGATGGCCGAAACGACCAAGCTCAGCGCCGCTGCCAAGGCCGGTAACCTGGACAGCCTGAAGGCCGCTTTCGGGCCTGCGGGCGGCGCTTGCAAGAACTGCCACGACAACTTCAAGGCCAAGTGATCTTGCTCGGTCCTCAGGGCGGCGCTGACTGATCGCCCTGCATGCAGGTCTTGCCGCGGCGCAGCGCCGTGCTGGTGTTCCTGGCCTTCGCCTTTGCCTACTTCCTGTCGGCACTGGTGCGCGCCATCACGGCCACGCTTTCGCCCACGCTGACGCAGGAGTTCGCGCTCAGCGCGGGTGACCTGGGCTTGCTCGCGGGCGGCTACTTTCTCGGCTTTGCGGTGATGCAGTTGCCGCTGGGGCGTTGGCTGGACCGGCATGGACCGAAGAAGGTGCTGCTGGCGTTCTTGGCGCTGGCCGTGGCGGGCTGCTTGGCGTTCTCCGCCGCCACCAGCTTCGCGGCGTTGCTGGCCGCGCGCCTGCTGTGCGGCGCGGGCGTGAGTGCCTGCCTGATGGCGCCGCTCACGGCCTACCGGCGCTGGCTGGAGCCCGCGATTCAATTGCGTGCCAACTCCTGGATGTTGATGACGGGCTCCATGGGCATGGTGGCCTCCACGCTGCCGGTGCAGTGGCTCATGCCGGTGCTGGGCTGGCGCCCCATTTTCTGGGGGCTGGCCGCCTGCGTGGCGCTGTCCATGCTGCTGATCGCCTGGTCGGTGCCGCGCTGGAACAGCGCGTCAGCCCAGGCCCCGGCCAGCGAGGGGCTGTTGCGCAGCTATGTGCAGGTCTGGCGCCACCCCTACTTTCGCCGCCTGGCGCCGCTGGGATTTTTCAACTACGGCGGGCTGATCGCCATGCAGACGCTGTGGGCCTCGCCCTGGATGGTGAAGGTGGCGCACTACACGCCGCTGGAGGCGGCGACCGGGATGTTCTGGATCAACGTCACCATGCTGTGCAGCTTTTCGCTTTGGGGTTGGGTCAATCCGATGCTCGCGCGACGCGGCCTGCACACCGATCGGCTCATGACCTGGGGCGTGCCGCTGAGTTTTGTTTTCCTGGCCTGGCTGATCGGCGCGGGAGCCAGCCTGGGCGCCGCGAGCGCCGCCATCTGGGCGCTGTATTGCGTGGGTTCCACCTTTGTATCGCTGGCCCAGCCCGCCCTCGCCATGGCGTTCCCCGCCGCGCTGGCCGGGCGCGCGCTGTCCGCGTTCAACCTGGTGCTGTTCGCCGGCGTGTTTGTCGTGCAGTGGGGCGTGGGCCTGACGGTGGACGGCTTCAAGCGCCTGGGTCTGAGCGAAATCGTCGCCTACCAGAGCGCCATGGGTTTGTTTTTGCTGACCTGTATCGCGTCCTATGCCTGGTTCCTGGCGGCGAAACCGCATAATCAGCGGCTATGAACGGCATCTTCATTCTCGCCCATGCGCCGCTGGCACAGGCCTTTCGCGCCAGTGCGCTGCACGTCTTTCCGGACTGCGGCGACTATGTGTTCGCGTTCGACGTGCAGCCCAATGTGCCGCCGGAAGAAAGTCTGGCCGGCGCGCGCATCGCCATGGCCCAGCTCGGCACCAGCCACACGCTGGTGCTGACCGACGTGTTTGGCGCCACGCCCTGCAACGTCGCGCAAAAGCTGGTCGATGGCGTGAACTCGAAACTGATTGCCGGACTGAACCTGCCCATGCTGCTGCGCGTGCTGACCTATCGGCATGAGCCGCTGGATGCGCTGGTGGCGCGCGCCGTTGCCGGTGGCGCCCAAGGCGTGCTGCAAGTGGCCATTACCGCACCCCAAAACCAGGTGAAGAAACCCCATGATCAAAACCACCACGACCATCAGCAATAAGCTGGGCTTGCACGCCCGCGCTTCGGCCAAGCTGACCAAGCTGGCGGGCAGTTTTCCCTGCGAAGTGTTCATGGCGCGCGGCGAGCGCCGCGTCAACGCCAAGAGCATCATGGGCGTGATGATGCTGGCCGCCGGCATCGGCAGCAGCGTCGAGGTGGAAACCAGCGGCGAGCGCGAACAAGAAGCCATGGACGCTCTGCTGACCCTGATCGCCGACAAGTTTGGCGAGGGCGAATGATGAAGCGAGGGGCGAGGGCCCCGCGAAGCGGGATCGACCCGCGGAAGAATTCCTGCTTGCATCGGGCTCGACGCCCAATGCAAGCAGCCAACCTAGCATGACCTTCTCCATCCACGGCTCGCCGGTCGCGCGCGGCATCGCCATCGGCCGCGCCGTGCTGGTGGCGTCGAGCCGGGTGGACGTGGCGCACTACTTCATTGACGCCGCGCAGATCGAAGCCGAAATCGATCGGGTGCGCTCCGCACGCAACGCCGTGGTGGATGAAATCCAGCGCCTGCAGACCGCCATGCCCAAGGACGCGCCGCACGAGTTGACGGCGCTGCTCGATGTGCACCTGATGCTGCTGCAGGACGAGTTGCTCACCTCGGGCATCAAGCACTGGATTGCCGACCGCCTGTACAACGCCGAGTGGGCGCTGACATCGCAGTTGGAAGTGATTGCGCGCCAATTCGATGAAATGGAAGACGAGTACCTGCGCGAGCGCAAGGCCGATCTGGAGCAGGTGGTCGAGCGCGTGCTGCGCCACATGCGTGGCGTGGCGCAGCCGGTGGTGCACAGCACGCCCAAGCGCAAGACGCAGCAGGACCTGCTGCTCGACGACACCGTGGATGTGCCGCTGATCATGGTGGCGCACGACGTGTCGCCAGCCGACATGCTGCAGTTCAAGCAAAGCGTCTTCGCCGGTTTCGTCACCGACGTCGGCGGCAAGACCTCGCATACCGCCATCGTCGCGCGCAGCCTGGATATCCCGGCGGTGGTGGGTGCGCGCTTGGCCAGCCAGTTGATTCGCCAGGACGACTGGATCATCATCGACGGCGAAGCCGGTGTGGTGCTGGTGGACCCTTCGCCCATCATCCTGGCCGAATATGGCTTCAAGCAGCGCCAGTATGAGCTCGAGCGCACCAAGCTCGCGCGCTTGCGCAACACGCCGGCGATCACGCTGGACGGGCAGCGCGTGGAGCTGCTGGCGAACATTGAAATGCCGGAAGACGCGCTCGGTGCGATGGCCGCGGGCGCGGTTGGCGTGGGCCTGTTTCGCAGCGAATTCCTGTTCATGGGGCGCAACCAGTCGGGCCAGACCCGCATGCCCGATGAAGAGGAGCAATACCAGGCCTATGTGCGCGCCGTGCAGGGCATGCAGGGCATGCCGGTGACGATTCGCACCGTCGATGTCGGCGCCGACAAACAGATCGAGGCGCGTCACGACCAGGGACTGGGCGCGCAGGCCCACCTGAATCCGGCGCTGGGCCTGCGCGCCATCCGCTGGAGCCTGGCCGACCCGGCGATGTTTCTCACGCAATTGCGCGCCATCCTGCGCGCCTCCGCCCAGGGCCGCGTGAACCTGCTGATCCCGATGTTGGCGCACGCCAGCGAGATCCGCCAGACGCTGGCGCTGCTGGATCAGGCGCGCGCCGAATTGGATCATCGCGGCCAGGCCTACGGCGCGGTGAAGCTGGGCGCCATGATAGAAATTCCGGCGGCGGCGCTGACGCTGCGGATCTTTCTCAAATACTTCGATTTCCTCTCCATCGGCACCAACGACCTGATCCAGTACACGCTGGCGATCGACCGCGCCGACGAGTCCGTGGCCCACCTGTATGACCCGCTGCACCCGGCGGTGCTGCAACTCGTGGCCGACACCATCGCCCAGGGTCAAGCCCAGGGCAAGAGCGTGAGCGTGTGCGGCGAAATGGCCGGCGACGTGAGCCTCACGCGGCTGTTGCTGGGCCTGGGGCTGCGCAGCTTTTCCATGCATCCGTCGCAGATCCTGGCGGTGAAGCAGGAAGTCTTGCGCGCCGACACCAGCAAGTTGCGCGACTGGGCGCAACGGGTGATGCTGGCCGAATATCCGGCGGAGTTGATGGGCGAGCGTTAAGACTTAGCGCTGGCGCAGTCCGATCGCGGCCGCGCCGACGATCAGCGCCGTGGCCCCCAGCACGTGCCAGCCCGGCACCTCATGGCGCAAGCCCAGCAGCAGCAGGGTCGAGAGCAGCGGCGTCAAAAAACTCAGCAGACCGATGCGCCGCGGGTCGCCCCGTTTGAGCGCCGCGTCCCAGAGAAAAAATGCCGCGCCCAGCGGCCCCAAGCCCATGGCGGCAATCAGCAAGGCGTCGCTCAGACTGAGCGCCGTGCGCGGCTCCAGCAGCACATGGCACAGCAGCGACAACAGGCCCGACAGCAGCGCAAAGCTGCCGATGGCGGCGGTGGGGAAATGCGCCACGCGTTGCGTCAGCAGCGAGTAGCTGGCCCAGATGAAGGCCGAGCCCAGGGCCGGCACATAGCCCCAGGCAAAGCCGGCATCGAGCGAGTGCTTGCCCGCAATCGCCAGCGCCGCCCCGGAAAACCCGATGCAGGCCGCGAGCAAATGGCGCCAGCGAAAGTGCAGGCCGCGCAGCAACACCGGCGCCAGCACCACGATCAGCAGCGGCCAAAGATAGTTGACCAGATTGGCCTGCACTGCGGGCGCGAAACGCAGCGCGATGAAGAACAGGAAGTGATAGCCGAACAGGCCATACACGCCCAGCGCCAGCGTGGGCAGCGGCACGCGCCATTGGCGCAACTCAAAGCCGGAAAGCGGCAGCGCGATCAGGCTGCCCGCGAGCAGCGCCAGCCCGGTGAGCAGGAACGGCGGCACCTGCGCCAGCGACACGCTGAGCGAGGCCAGCGTGGCCCACAGACCGATGGCGCCGAGCGCGAGCCAGGTGGCAGATCGGCTGTGCGATGGGGAGGAGGAGGAGGCGGGCATAGCGGCTGATTATGCAGATAGCGCATTTTTGCTGCGGCGCTCGAACGAGCACAGGACCTGTGGCCGGTGCATGCCGAGGTTCCAGAAATGCGTTGATCTCGACCTGCAACGCAGTCATCCCATTCAAAGGAATCACGTGAAGAAATTATTCATTCTCCTCGCACTGACTGCCGCCTTTACGCAAGCCAATGCAGCCAAGAACTGCGCGGAGCTGAAGAGCGAAATTGCCGTCAAATTGGATGCAGCCGGCGTCAAAGCTTATACCCTTGACATCGTGGCAAACGACAAGGCTGGCAACGCCAAGGTCGTCGGAAGTTGTGACAGTGGGTCCAAGAAAATCACGTACACCAAGAAGAACTAGAGTCCGCGAAAGCGCGCATCGGAGGGTTCAATTGCAGGAAATGGGCATCGCCTCCGGGTGGCTGCTTGGCAGCGGGAGCGGCCATTCAGAGTGACCTTCCAGTTTGATACGATGATCGCAATGAAATCAACTCTGCGGAAACAGTAAATGCGATTAACGGTAACCGCCATTGCTCAGGTTTTGAAAAGTTGAACCATGGCCCAACTGACTGCTTCAATCACCTATGGGCGAGGCGAATACATCATATCGCCGCCGACCAAATGCTGGTTGAGCTGCGCAATGAGGCGGTGCGCAAAGGAACGCCAGCGCCAGAGGAACTCCCGCTTGCTCTGAAAATTGCGCTCAAGTCAATCTTTCCAATTATTCACTGGTACAAAGTTCGGAAAGTCGGTGTCTGCACTTTTTTCATTGACGACGACAAAATAGAAAGACAATCAAAGTTGGGTAGTTACTCGGTAAAGTGGAGTGAGGTCACCGAGCTTCACCGGCATACCGCAGCCTATTTGGTTATGTTCAAGGGCGGAGGTTTCCCTCTTCTTTATCGGTGTTTCACAGGCTCTGCTGGCGAGGCACTTGAACAGCTCGTTATTGCGCGTGAGGCGCAACTTGAAGCCGAGGTCTAACCCGATTAGAGGGACTCTCAAACAAGCGCAATGACCAGCTGAGTGACTGCTTCCGGGAAATTTCGAATTCCGCTATCAGCCATCAAGAGTCAACCACAACCATCGCGCTGGATGGTCCAATTACCAGAACGGTTTGTGAGGCAGCGGCTTGGAGTTTGCGACGGGCGACGGTGGATGCGTTGTGCGCTGACCGGGCGCACCCACCGACGCTGCAGCCTACTCGGACAAGGGCTTGAGCAACTCGGCCAGATCGCTTTCGGTGAACAGCGGCTGCTTGCGCGCCGCCGCGCCGCTGTACATGCTGTCGGCCAGCGCCGCCTTGCGTTCCTGCAGCGCCAGGATGCGTTCTTCGATCGTGCCCTGCGCCACCAGCTTCACTACCCACACGCTTTGCGTCTGGCCGATGCGATGCGCGCGGTCCGTGGCCTGGGTCTCCACCGCCGGGTTCCACCAGGGGTCGTAGTGGATCACGGTGTCGGCCTGCGGCAGGTTCAGGCCCACGCCGCCGGCCTTGAGGCTGATGAGAAACAGCGGCACCTCGCCGCTGGTGAAGCGTTCGATGAGCGCGTCGCGCTTCTGGCTCTGCCCGGTGAGCTTGACCCAGGAGAGGCCGCGCTTTTTCAGCTCCACTTCGATCAGCGTGAGCATGCTGGTGAACTGCGAAAAGAGCAGGATGCGCCGGCCCTCGCCCAGCATCTCGGGCAGCAGTTCCATCAGTTGCTCCAGCTTGGCCGAGGTCTTGACTTTTTGCGCTGCAGCCAGCGGCACCAGTTGCGGGTCGCAGCAGACCTGGCGCAGCTTGAGCAGCGCGTCCAGGATGGTGATTTGCGATTTCGCCAGGCCTTTGTTGCTGAGCGCTTCGCGTACGGTTTTCTCCATGCCCAGGCGAATGGTTTCGTACAGGTCGGCCTGCTTGCCGCAGAGCTCGACGCGCATCACGGTCTCGATCTTGGGCGGCAGTTCGGAGGCCACCAGGGCCTTGGTGCGGCGTAGCATGAAGGGCGTGATGCGGGCGCGCAGTTGCGCCAGCCGCTCCGGGTCGCCATGCTTCTCGATGGGGTTGCGAAACAGTTGCTTGAAGCGCGCCTGGCTGCCCAGAAAACCCGGCATCAGAAAGTGGAACAGGCTCCAGAGTTCGCCCAGATGGTTTTCCATGGGCGTGCCCGACAGGCACAGGCGGTGCCGCGTTTGCAACTGGCCCACCACCTGCGCCGCGTGGGTGCTGGCGTTCTTGATGTTCTGCGCTTCGTCCAGCACCACCAGGTGCCATTGCGCCTGCAGCCAGCGCTCGCGGTCGCGCTGCAGCAGCGAATAGGGCGCGATCACCAGGTCGTGCTCGTGCATGCTGGCCGCGACTTCGTGCCGCTCCTTGCCGTGCAGCACCAGGGCGCGCAACTGCGGGCAAAAGCGCGCCGCTTCGCGCTGCCAGTTGCCCATCAGACTCACCGGTGCAATCACCAGCGCCGGGCGCGTCAATCGGCCGGCGTCCTTCTCCACCTGGATATGCGCCAGCGTCTGCAGCGTCTTGCCCAGACCCATGTCGTCGGCCAGGATGCCGTCCAGGCCCGAGGCGCGCAGGAACTGCAGCCAGTTCACGCCCTGCTGCTGGTACGGGCGCAGGCTGGCCTGCACGCTGCTCGGGACCGGCACCTCGGGCAGCTCGGCCTGACCGCTGAGTTGGCGCACAACATCGCGCAGCACTTGCGCGCCCTGCCACACGGCGCCTTCGCCCAGTGACGCGGTGGCGCGCAGCGCGTCCAGGCGCGAGAGCTTGAGCGTGTCGCCGGAAAAGCTGTGCTCGCGCTCGCCCACGAGTTCGAGCAGCGCGGCCATCCAGGGCTTGAGCGCGTCCGTGGGCAGGCGAATGAAGCCGCCAGTTTTGGCATCACGCAGATAGACAAAGGGCGCGAGCTCGGGCAGTCCGGTCTGGGGATGGAGCGGACGCTGCGCCGCCTGCGCAATCAGCTCGGGCAGCCAGGGCAGGATGTTGTGCCGCTCTCCATTGATCTCCATGCCCAGCGACAGCTCAAACCAGGGCGAGGAGGCTTCGTCCTCACCCTGCGGCTGCAACTCCACCTGCAGCGTCTCGGCGTGCGCAATCCAGCCCTGGAGCGAGTCATCCAGCGTGAGCTCAAAGCCGGCGTCGCGCAGCACCGAAAAATCGTTGTCCGCCCAGTGCAACCAGGTCTGCTGTGGCTGCTCGCCGGGGATGCCAAACCGTCCTTGGTCGGTTGACGCCAGACCAAAGTCGAACAGTCGGGCGATGGCGTCGAGCTCGGCCTCGGGGTCGCGCTGCAGCAGCAGCCGGCCCTGGGCCGAGTCGATCAGCACGCTGCTGCCCTGGCCTACCCACCAGCCACGGTGGCCGGCGTAATCAAAACTCAGTTGCGCCTGGATCAGACCCCGCTGCGGCGCGTCCTGAGCGGCCACCAGCGAGAGCCGCAAACAGGCCTTGGGCGCAACGCCCTGCAGCGTCGTGAGCGTCTCCAGCACCGGCGGCAGCGGCAGTGGGCCCAGGCGTTGCATCAGTTCGACCTGGTGCTTCTTCAGGGCCGAAGGCGCCAGCGCCGGGGCATTGAGCAGGACGTTGAGTCGTGCGCTTGGAACGTCTGCGGCCTGTACCGGGCCACAAGTGCCCTGAGCCGTGTCCAGGTACAGCGGCGGCTGGTTTAGACACAGCGTCGCCTGGCTGCGCGCCAGTTTGCCGCGCAAGGCCCAAGCAGGCTCCAGGCCCTGGCTGCTCGCGACCTCCTGCCATTCCCAGTGCAGCGCTTGGGCTTCGCCCCAGCGCACGGCCGCGCCCGGTCCGCCATGGCCGTCGTTGGCAAACAAGCGGCCGGTGCTGGCCGCCTGCTGCAGCGCGACCAGGCCGACCTGGCCTTGCAGCGCGATGCTGGCGCTGAACTGCGTGCCGTAGCGATAGCTGCTGTGGTCCGACATGGCGCGGACCAACTGCAGCACCTCACGGTCGGCCTCACTGGCGCGCTCGTAGATCGCCTGGCCCGGATAGGGCGCCGTCCGCAGCAGCTTGGGCTTGGCCCAGCCGCCGCTGACCTTGGGGTAGGAGACGACGGCCGCCAGGTGCAGCACCGGCCGCTGCGCCTGCGCGCCGAGCACGCTCAACAAGTAGAGAAATTGTTCCGGCCGCTCGTGCCCGTGGGGCATGGCCCGCTCCGAGCCGCTGCCGGCTTGATCCATCTGGGCCAGCCAATGCGTCAGCTGCACCTCGGCTTCCAGTCGTGCCCGCTCCTGGGCCCGCTGCAATGCGGCCTGGCGCTCGGCCTCGATCTGCTCCGGGCTCTTGGGCGCAATGGGTGCGTGCACAACCAGCGCTTCCAGTATCTGCCGCCCCTGGTACGCGGCCTTGAGCATCAGCGCGATGCCGTGCTTGCACTGGGTTTCCATGGGACAGGTGCAGTCGCTGTCCCAATAGTCGATGCGCCCGTCGGGCAGCACCGCCATCTCGATCGACAGCTCATAGGGGGTGCGGTGCCCGCCCTGTACTTCGCCAAAGAGCAGCCAGTGATCGCCCATGGGCTGGACGTCGAGGTACAGCACGTGTTGCCCGATGTACAGCGCCATGCCTCGGCTGTAGGTCGCCTCGTCGCTGTGCAGCAGCAGTGATCGCGGGTCAAACCACAGGCCCGGGTTCGGGCGTTGGAAAGATTTCACATCCGACCTTTCGTTCTTGCGTCAACTTCGCCGACGCTTAACCGGGTTGGCCTGCGAATGCGTGACTGGCTTGGCTGTCCGCGTGGTAGCTGGAGCGCACCATGGCGCCGACGGCGGCATGCTTGAAGCCCATCTCGTAGGCGCGGGTCTCGAACATCTTGAAGGTGTCGGGGTGCACGTAGCGTTTCACCGTGAGGTGCGAGGTCGAGGGCGCGAGGTACTGGCCAATGGTGAGCATGTCGATGCCGTGCGCGCGCATGTCGGCCATCACCTGCAAGATCTCTTCGTCGGTCTCGCCCAGTCCCACCATGAGCCCACTCTTGGTCGGGATGTGGGGGAACAGCGCCTTGAATTTCTTCAACAGGTTCAGGCTGAAGGCGTAGTCGGAGCCGGGGCGCGCCTCCTTGTACAGGCGCGGCGCGGTCTCCAGGTTGTGGTTCATCACGTCGGGCGGCGACGCCTTCAGGATCTCCAGCGCGCGGTCATCGCGGCCGCGGAAATCCGGCACCAGAATTTCAATCTGGGTCGAGGGTGAAAGTTCGCGGATGCGCCGGATGCAGTCAACGAAATGCTGCGAGCCGCCGTCGCGCAGATCGTCGCGATCCACGCTGGTGATGACCACGTACTTGAGCTTGAGCTGGTGAATCGTTTTGGCCAGATTCTGGGGCTCGTTCATGTCCAGTGGATCGGGGCGGCCGTGGCCCACGTCGCAAAAAGGGCAGCGCCGCGTGCACTTGTCGCCCATGATCATGAAGGTGGCCGTGCCCTTGCCGAAGCACTCGCCGATATTCGGGCACGAGGCTTCTTCGCACACCGTGACCAGCTTGTTCTGGCGCAGCACGTCTTTGATTTCGTAGAAGCGCGTGCTCGGCGAGCCGGCTTTGACGCGGATCCAGTCGGGCTTGCGCAGCACCTCGCCGGCCTGCACCTTGATCGGAATGCGCGACAGTTTGGCGGCGGCCTTTTGCTTGGCCGAGGCGTCGTAGTTGGCGACGGTTTGCGCTTCGCGCACGGTGTTGGGTTCGGTGGGTTTCATGGCGCGAGGTAGATCAGAAGCTTTTGGCTCAAGCGTTCAGCGGCTTCCTGCCAACTGACCGAAACGCCGATTGTAGAAAGATCCACGCTGCGCAAACCCGCATAGCCGCAGGGGTTGATGCGCGAATAGGGCTCCAGATCCATGGCCACGTTCAGCGCCAAGCCGTGATAGGTGCAGTGGCGGCTGACCTTGATGCCCAGCGCGGCGATCTTGCCCAGGCCGGTGAAATCGAGGGGTGGACTTTTAATTGGGGTCAGATTCCAATTATCGACATTCGACGTGACGGGTTCATTTAATTGGGTTCTGACCCCAATTGTTTGCTTCATCGGTCGCTGCGCCAGCGCCGCATGCGAGCCCGGGTCGTCCAAACGCACGTAGATGCCGGGGGCGCCGGCGACGCGGTGGCCGGTGACGTTGAAGTACGCCAGGGTCTTGATGACCGACTCTTCCAACCGGTACACGTACTCCTTCACGTAGTAGCCCGCGCGCTGCATGTCGATCAGCGGATAGGCCACGACCTGACCCGGTCCGTGGTAGGTCACTTGGCCGCCGCGGTTGCTCTGCACCACGGGAATGTCGCCGGGCAGCAGCAGATGCGCGGCCTTGCCCGCGAGCCCCTGCGTGAACACCGGCGGGTGTTCGCAGATCCAGAGTTCGTCCGGGGTGGCGGGCGTGCGCGTTGCGGTGAAGTCCTGCATCGCTGCGGCGTTGGGCACATAGTCCACCCGGCCCAGATGATGCAGCGTGATCTCCATGGCCGGCTCGTACTACAACACGACCTTCACCATCGGATGCGTGGACAGCGTGCGATACAGCTCGTCGAGCTGCTCGCGGCTGGTGGCGGTGATGGTGATGGTGACGCCCAGGTACTTGCCGCCCTTGCTTTCGCGCAGCTCGATGCGGGCGGCGTCAAACGCCGGATCGAACTGATGCGCGATGTGCGTGATCGCCGCCACCAGCCCCTCGACCTTCAGGCCCATGACCTTGATCGGGAACTGCGACGGGTACTCGATGAGCGACGCCGGTGGCGCGCTGCTGTCGGAGCGGCTGGTCGTCATGGCGCGCCTCGCGAAACCATCCCCAGCTCAGGCCTGGGCCTTGGCCAACTGATAGCCCGCCAGCAACTGGGCATAGACCGGGCCCGGCGTGCCCTGGCCCACGGGCTTGCCGTCCAGCGTGGTCACGGCCAGCACTTCCTTGGTGGCCGAGGACAGCAGCAATTCGTCCGCGTCCAGCACCTCCTGGCGGCTGATGCGGCGCAGCTCGAAGGGGATGGCGGCGGCGCGGCAAATCTCCTCGATCAGGCCGTAGCGAATGCCTTCGAGCACGAGGTTGTCCTTGGGCGTGCCGAGCAGCTTGCCGCCCTTGACTACCCAGACGTTACTGGCGGCGGCTTCGCTCAGGAAGCCGTGGCGAAACATCACGGTCTCCAGCGCATCCGCGTCAAAGCTGAGCTGGCGCGCAAACACCGAACCCAGCAGGCTGGTGCTCTTGATGTGCGCCTTTTCCCAGCGGAAGTCGTCGGCCGTGATGCAGCTCACGCCTTGTTCGCGCTGCTGTGCCGTCGGCGGCTTCATGCCGTTGCTCATGACGAAGACCGTGGGCGCCAGGTCCTTGGGCATGACGTGGTCGCGCAGCGCTACGCCGCGCGTCAGTTGGATGTAAACCAGCTGATCGGTTTGCTGCGCTTGGGCGCCGCTCGATTGCGCATAGCGCGCAACCAGCTCCAGCGCGATCTCGCGCCACTGCTCGTGCGTCAAGGGGTTCTTCATGCGCAACTCGCCCAGCGAGCGGTCGAGCCGCGCCATGTGCTGGGCAAAGCGGAACAGGCGCCCCGCGTACACGGGCACCACTTCGTACACGCCGTCGCCGAAGATGAAGCCGCGGTCCATGACGCTGATCTTGGCGTCGCGCAGCGCCGTGTATTCGCCGTTGAGGTAGCAGGGGGTCGCGGGCAGTGCGTCGGCGGATGAGAATTTCGGGCTTGTCATAGGAAGGTCTTTGAGTTGAAAAAATCAGCGCAGTTGCAGCGCATAGGCCTTGAAGCCGCGCAGCAGCATCTCCACCGAGACGGCCACCAGGATCAGGCCCATGAGGCGCTCGACCGCAACCAGGAAGCGGTCGCCCAGCAAGCGCTGGATGCGCTCGGCCAGCACCAGCACCACGGCGCAAATCAGCATCGTCACCGCCAGCGCCGCGACCCATTCGAGTCGCCGCTCCGGCGCCTGCGACACCAGCAGCAGCACCGTGGCCAGTGCCGAGGGGCCGGCCAGCGCGGGCACGGCCAGCGGCACGATCAAGGGCTCGCCGACTTCTTCGGGCACGTCGCCGGGCAGGGGCGGAAAGATCATGCGCAGGGCGATCAAAAACAGGATCACGCCGCCGGCCAGTTGCAGCGCCAGCTCGCTCAGATTCATCACGCGCAAAAAGCCCTCGCCCATGAACATGAAGGCCAGCAGCAGACCGAAGGCGATCAGCACTTCGCGCAGGATGACCTTGGGGCGGCGCTCCAGCGCGACGTTGCGCAAGGCGTTGGCAAAGATCGGGATATTGCCGAACGGATCCAGGATCAGCACCAGCAAGATCGTCGCAGTCACAAAGCTGTAGTTCATCATCGTGGGGGCATTGTCGCGCTACTTGAAGATCACGGTCTTATGGCCATTGATCAGCACGCGGTGTTCGCTGTGCCATTTCACGGCGCGCGCCAGCACCTGGCTTTCGGTGTCGCGGCCTTGCGCGGTCAGGTCTTCCACGGTCTTGCTGTGGTCCACGCGCGCCACGTCCTGCTCGATGATCGGACCCTCGTCCAGATCCGCCGTCACATAGTGGGCCGTGGCGCCGATGAGCTTGACGCCGCGCTCGTGCGCCTGGTAGTAGGGCTTGGCGCCCTTGAAGCTGGGCAGGAAGGAGTGGTGGATGTTGATCGCGCGCCCAGCCAGTTTCTGACACAGGTCGTTGCTCAACACCTGCATGTAGCGCGCCAGCACCACCAGTTCGGCGCCCTCGCTCTGGATGATTTCAAACTGTCGGGCTTCGGCCTGCGCCTTGCTCGCGGCACTCACCGGGATGTGATGAAACGGCACGTTGTAGCTCGCGGCCAGTTGGTAGAACTCGCGGTGGTTCGAGATGATGGCGCGGATGTCCAGCGGCAGCAGGCCCGATTTCCAGCGAAACAGCAAGTCGTGCGGGCCGTGGCCTTCCTTGCTCACCAGCAGCACGGTGCGCATCGGTTCGGACGTGGCGTGCAGTGCCCAGTCCATGGACAGGGCTTGCGCAAACGGCGGCAATTGGGCGCGCAGTTCGGCGTGGCTCAGCGCCTCGCAGGCAAAGCGCACGCGCATGAAGAACAGGCCGGTGTCATGGTCGTTGTACTGGGCGGCTTCTTCAATGTTGCCGCCGCGCTCCAGCAAAAAGCCCGAGACGCTGTGCACCAGACCAAGGCGGTCCGGGCAGGAAAGGGTGAGGATGTAAACGGGATTCGCGGACGCTGGCTTCATGCCCGGATTGTCGCAGGGCCGTCAAAGGCCAGATCCAAGCCGCATTATGACCCAGTGCGAAAGGCAAAAAGAGTTTGCATTTGCGCCCTATCAAAGGCATAGTGAAACCGTCTTTCAACCCAGTAACAGGAGGCTATTTATGAACCTGACGATCAGCGGTCAACATCTCGAAATCACCCCAGCCATGCGCAGTTATGTAACGACCAAGCTTGATCGCGTCATACGCCACTTTGATCAGGTCGTGGATGTCAAAGTCCGCCTGACAGTGGACAACCAGAAGGAGAAAGAGCGCCGCCAGCGCGCCGAGTGCAATATCCATGTCAAAGGCAATGATCTGTTTGCCGAAAGCTCCCACGAAGACCTCTATGCCGCCGTGGACGATCTGGTGGACAAACTGGACCGTCAGGTCGTCAGCCACAAGGAGCGGCGCCAGGACCACCATCACGAAACGCCTAAGCGACTGATGTAAGCCAAGCTGCCTTGAGCCAAGCCGCCCCGAACACTGGGCGGCTTTTTCTTGTCAGCAACCCGCCAGAGCGGGACTTTTGCGCGGTTCTGTGGCCGCGCCCGCCAGCAGGTGCATAATCTGGCCGACCATGAATCGACTCGCCACCATTTTGCCCCCAGACCAGGTCCAGGCGCACGTTGATGTGACCAGCAAAAAGCGGGCTTTCGAGGAAGTCGGCCTGCTGTTTGAAAACCTGCACGGCCTGAGTCGCACGCTGATCACCGACTCGCTGTTTGCGCGCGAACGCCTGGGCTCCACCGGCCTGGGTCACGGCGTGGCGATTCCTCATGGCCGCATCAAGGGGTTGAAGTCGCCCATGGCGGCGGTATTCCAGTTGGCCCAGCCGATTGGTTTCGAAGCGCCGGACGAGCAGCCCGTGGGCCTGCTGATCTTCTTGCTGGTGCCCGAAGCGGCGACGCAAAAACACCTGGAAATCCTGTCTGAAATCGCCGAGTTGCTGAGCGACGCGGCACTGCGCGAAAAGATCAAGTCCTGCGACGATGCGGCCGTGTTGCACGAGCTGATTGCCAATTGGCGCGCCACCCAGGTGGCCTGACGCCGCCGCGGCCCTGAACGCCAAGTGAAACCCACCGTCGTCAGCGCTGACGCCCTGTTTGAGGAGTTTCGTGCGGCCCTGAAGTGGGAATGGGTGGCCGGCTTGGGCGCCTCCGAGCGCCGCTTTGACGAGGTGGCGGTGCAGGCCGCGCGCTCCGGCGCCGACCTGGTGGGCTACCTCAACTACATCCATCCGTATCGCGTGCAGCTGCTGGGCGAGCGCGAAGTCGCCTACCTGAGCAACGGCAGCCCCGAGGACTGCGCCCGGCGCATTTCACGCATCATCGCGCTGGTGCCCCCGGTGCTGATTCTGGCTGATGGCCAGATCGCGCCGCAAGCCCTGCTGTCGATGTGCGAGCAGGCGCAGATTCCGATGTTTGCCACCAAGGAGTCGCCGGCTTTTGTCATCGATGTGCTGCGCGCCTACCTGTCCAAACACTTTGCCGACCGCATCGCCATGCACGGCGTGTTCATGGACATCCTGGGTCTGGGCGTGATGATCACCGGCGAGTCGGGCCTGGGCAAGAGCGAACTCGGGCTGGAGCTGATTTCGCGCGGCAATGGACTGGTGGCCGACGACTCGGTCGATCTGTACCGCATCAACCAGACCACGATCGAGGGCCGTTGCCCGGAACTGCTGCAAAACCTGCTGGAGGTGCGCGGCATTGGCCTGCTGGACATTCGTGCCATCTTTGGCGAGACCGCCGTGCGGCGCAAGATGCGCCTGAAGATGATCGTGCACCTGGTGCGCCGTGAAACCCTGGAGCGCGAATACGAGCGCATTCCCTACGAACCGCTGACCCAGGACGTGCTGGGCGTGCTGGTGCGCAAGGTGGTGATTCAGGTGGTGGCCGGGCGCAACATCGCGGTGCTGGTGGAAGCGGCGGTGCGCAACACCATCCTGCAATTGCGCGGCATCGATACCTACCAGGACTTCGTCGAACGCCATCGCCAGGCGATGAACAGCGGCAACTGAGCGGGTCAATCCGCTGTTACGTCAAAGAACGGACCTTCATGACTCGGTGCGCGTCGCGGCCGTTGCATGAAAGTCAGCGCGGTGTGGGCAATGTTCCTTGTGGCAATGCGCGTACAGGCTCAGCGCGTGGTCCACGATCTCGAAGCCCTTGGTGCGGGCCACGGCGTGCTGCAACTGCTCGATCTGCGCGTCCACAAACTCTTCCACGCGACCGCAATCCAGGCACACCAGATGGTCGTGGTGTTCGCCTTCGTTGAGTTCGTACACCGCCTTGTCGCTCTCGAAGTGGCCGCGCGTGAGCAGTCCGGCCTGCTCGAATTGCCCCAGCACCCGGTACACCGTGGCCAGTCCGATGTCGCTGCGCTCCAACATCAGCACGCGAAACACGTCTTCGGCCGTCATGTGGCGCCGCCCCCCCTTCTGGAATATTTCCAGGATCTTCAGGCGCGGTCCGGTGGCCTTGAGGCCGGTGCTTTTGAGTTCGTTGAGTGTGTTCATCGTGAGGCTGGGCGGCGCTTGCCTGGTACACCCCAGGGCCTGGCGGGTTTGGGTCTCAAGGCTACAATGGCCGATCATATAGCTACCGGTTTCATCATGCCCGTTCCTGTTTCTGCTCGTGCCCTGTTGGCTTCGCTTCTCGCCGCTGCCCTGTGCGGCTGCAGCGGGTTCAACCTGAATTTCCTGCCCAAGGCGGAAATCTTCACCCCGTACAAGGTCGAAGTGGTGCAGGGCAACTTTGTCGCCAGCGAACAGGTGCAATTGCTCAAGGAAGGCATGACCCGCTCCCAGGTGCGCGACCTGCTGGGCACGCCCATGATCACCAGCGTGTTTCGCGGTGAACGTTGGGACTACGCCTTCACGCTGCGGCGCAAAGGCGTGCACACGCAATCGCGCCGACTCACGGTGTTTTTCAAGGGCGATGTGCTGGAGCGCTTTCAAAGCGACCCCATGCCCACCGAGGCCGAGTTCGTCGCCAGTCTGGACATCGCGCGCCCGGTTGCCACGCCGCCGCTGCTCGAAGCCTCGCCCGAGAGCCTGAAGGCGTTCGCGCTGCCGCTCGCCGCCCAGCCCAAGGAGGCCGAACTCCCGCCCCTGCCGGTGAGCTATCCGCCGCTGGAAGCGCCGGCACCTTGACGCCGCCACGGAGCAAAGCATGACGGGCATGTCTGTGAATTCGCCGCTGCGCCAGCCGGTCGCTGTGTGTGGCGCCAGCGGGCGCATGGGGCAGATGCTGATCGAGGCCATCCGCGCCAGCGACGATTGCGTGCTGGCCGGCGCGCTCGACCTGGCAGGCAGTGCCTCCATCGGTTCGGACGCCGCCGCATTTTTGGGTGGCAGCAGCGGCGTGCTGATCACCTCGGACCTGCATCAGGGCTTGAAAGACGCCCAGGTGCTGATCGACTTCACCCGACCCGAAGGCACGCTGGCGCACCTGCGTCAATGCCGCGCCCTGGGCGTGAACGCCGTCATCGGCACGACCGGATTCACCGAAGCTCAAAAGGCCGAAATCGCCGAAGCGGCGAAAGACATCGCCATCGTCATGGCGCCCAATATGAGCGTGGGCGTGAACGTCACCTTGAAGCTGCTGGAACTCGCGGCCAAGGCGCTGTCCACCGGCTACGACATCGAGATCATCGAAGCGCACCATCGCCACAAGGTGGACGCGCCCTCGGGCACGGCGCTGAAGATGGGCGAGGTCATCGCCGACGCGCTGGGCCGCAATCTGAAGGACTGCGCCGTCTATGCGCGCGAAGGCGTCACCGGCGAGCGCGACCCTTCTTCCATCGGCTTTGCCAGCATCCGCGGCGGCGACATCGTGGGCGACCACACGGTGCTGTTTGCCGGTACCGGCGAGCGCATCGAGATCACGCACAAGTCCAGCAGCCGCACCACCTACGCGCAAGGCAGCCTGCGCGCCGTGCGCTATGTGTCGGATAAGCGCCAGGGCCTGTATGACATGTTTGATGTGCTGGGCTTGAAATGAATCTGTCGCAACTCCTTTCCCAGGGCGATGCCGTCACCCGCATCGTGGCGACCCTGTTGCTGCTGATGTCGGTGGCCAGCTGGGTCGTCATCTTTTGGAAGGGCTGGCTGCTGCGCCGCGCCCTGGGCGATGTCTCGCGCAGCACGGCCGCCTTCTGGCAAGCCGCGTCCATGGACGACGCGCAGGCCAAGGTGGCGGCCTTCGATCGGGAATTGCTGGTGCTGCCGCTGATCAGCGCGACCCAACTGCAGGCCAGTCCCACGCTGGGCGGCGGCGCCGGCAAGGCCCAGCAACTGACGCGCGGGCTGCGCGACGCCTTGCATGGCGTGCTGCACAAGCTGCAGTTTGGCCAGGTGTTGCTGGCCACGGTCGGCTCGACCGCGCCCTTTGTCGGCCTGCTCGGAACCGTCTGGGGCATCTACCATGCGCTCGTGGGCATGACGGGCGCGGCCCAGATCACGATCGAAAAGATTTCCGGCCCGGTGGGCGAGTCCTTGCTGATGACCGCCGCCGGCCTGGCCGTGGCGATTCCGGCGGTGCTGGCGTACAACGTGCTGGGCCGGGGCATCGGCCGCATCGAGGCCGATCTGGAAGGCTTTGCCCGCGACCTGCTGGACCTGCTTGCAGACGAGCCTGCGCACTCGACGCGCCCGGATTGCGACGCCTGAGCGACCTGAAGGTCACACCATGTCTTTTGGCCGCTTCGAACGCTCCAAAGGCGCTGCGCCTTTCAGCGACATCAACGTCACGCCGCTGGTGGACGTGATGCTGGTGCTGGTGGTGATCTTCATCATCACCGCGCCGTTGCTGGCCAGCTCCATCCGCCTGGACCTGCCCAAGACCGACGCCGCCAAGCCCGTGGAAGAGCCCAAGTCCGTTACCCTGGTGGTGGACAAGGCCGGCCAGACCTTTTTGCAGGATCAGCCGATCACGCTGGAACAACTGGCGCAAAGCCTGGCGCAGACCGCCAAGCAAACCCCCGACACCGAAGTGCAGTTGCGCGCCGACGAAGCCGTTGCCTACGGCCGCGTGGTCGAAGTCATGGGCGTGGCGCAAAAAGCCGGGCTCAACCGCATCGGCTTTGTGGCGGACGCGAAGGCGGCGGAAGAAAAGAAGCCCGCTGACCCGAAAGTCAACTGACGCCAGGGGCGTCGTGGTGCCATCCGCTTCGCTTCGTGAAGTCGCACCGATGGGGAACTCCGACTTCCGCTTGAGCGCTTGAGCGCCGGTTCGGCGCGCGCCACGGCCACGAGCAACGAGCTCAGCCCGCAAACCCCAGCACCACGCGCCGCGTGGTCGCGCTTTTCTTCTCGATCTTGGTCACCACGACGGCGCCGATCTCGGCGGTGTTGGCCACATGCGTGCCGCCGCAGGGCTGGAAGTCGATGAGCTCGGCCTGGCCGATGCGGATGGTGCGGATGCGCCCCGATCCGCGCGGCGGTTGCACCGACATGCTTTTCACCAGCGCCGGGTTCGCGTCCAGTTCTTCGTCGGTGATGCTGCTCACCGTCACCGGGTGCGCCGCAGCCACGAGCAGGGCGATGCCCGCAGTGAGCGCGTCCTTGTCCAAAGGATCGGTCATGTTGAAGTCCAGGCGCGCGTAGTCGGGCGTGATGGAGCAGCCGTTCACCAGTTGCGGCACCAGGTGGCACAGCAGGTGCGTGGCGGTGTGAAAGCGCATCAGTCGATGGCGTCGCTGCCAGTGGATGCGGGCCGTCACGCTGTCACCCAGCTTCAGTCCACGCTCTTCGCACCAGGCCTGGATCGATAACGTTGCGTCTCCAGACGGCGCCGGGACGTGGAAGATATCGCTGCTGAATTGCCCGGCTTCGTCCTTGCCCTTGCGCGTGTCGGCAATGGAAATTTCCGTGCCGTCGGAGAGCACCAGCACGCCCGCGTCGCCCGCCTGGCCGCCGCCCAGCGGGTAAAACACGGTGCGGTCCAAAGCGATGCCCTGCGCGCCGATGGCGGTCACGGTGGCGCTGCATTCGGCAAGGTAGGCGTCCAGACGGAAGAGGTCTTGTGTCATGGGTGGCGCCTACTTGGCCGCACGCTCGATGTTGATGAAGGGCGTGGCGCCGCCGCTCACCTGCGGCAGCTTGCCATCCCACTTGGCGATGGCGGCGCGCTCGTTCTCGATGCGGCGCAGCGCCAACAATTCGGCCGTGATCTGCTGGCGCTGCAGCGCCAAGGACTCGGCTTCGGCGCGCGCGCCCACGATCTTTTGCTGCGCCTCGACTTGCAGCCGCTGCAGGTCACGTTCCGCTTGCTGCTTTTGCTGCTCGGCCTTGACCTTGTTTTCAATCGCGTCCGAGAAGCTCTTGGAGAAGGCGAAGTTGATGAGGTTGAATTCGTCCAGAGCCAGGCCGTGGCGGGCCATCTTTTCTTTCAGCAACACGGCGATGGCGTCGCGCACTTCGGTGCGGCGCGTGATCAGCTCTTCGGCGGTGAAGCGCGCGGTCACGGCCTTCACGGCCTCGTGCGTGGCCGGCATGATGATGCGCTCGGCCGCCACGTCGGTCGAAGGGCCGATGTTCTTGAAGGCCTCCACCGCGTAGCTCGGCTCCAAGTGGTAATTGATCGCCACCTTGGTGTGCACCGACTGCAGATCCTTGGAGGCGGCGTCGCCTTCGCCCTCGCCCTTCTGGATCTGGACGTTCATGGTGTGCATGGTCTGAGCGATGGGCCAGCGAAAGTGCAAGCCCGGCTCGTACAACTCATTGCGCGGCGACCCGAACGTGGTCATGACGCCGCGGCCGCCGGCGGGCACCACGGCCACGGGAGCGATGAACACCGCCACCAGGGCCACGACCAAGACCAGCACCGCGTTGCGCATTCCGTTGCGCGGGAAGCTGCTGTTAGAAAACCGATTTTCAAAAGCCATGGTTCCTCCGATATTGCGTTTGACCGACGAATGACTGGGTGCGAAGCTGCTGGCAGGAGAACGCGCCAAAATCCACGGGCGCGAGGCCGATTCTGCCGCAAGTTCAAGTCAAAGTTGTTCCCTCGTTGCCGGCCAGCACCTCAGCCCCAGACGCCCAGCCTAAAATCGCCCTTTGCGCCACATTTCACGCTTCCCCCGCCATGCAAGACAAATACACCCCCGCCGAAGTTGAGCGCGCCGCGCACACGCACTGGACCGCCATCGACGCCTACCGTGTCACGGAAAACGCGCGCAATGCACAGGGCGAGCTGAAGAAGAAGTTCTACGCCTGCTCCATGCTGCCCTACCCCAGCGGCAAGTTGCACATGGGCCATGTGCGCAACTACACCATCAACGACATGCTCACGCGCCAGTTGCGCATGCAGGGCTACAACGTGCTCATGCCCATGGGTTGGGACGCGTTTGGCCTGCCGGCGGAAAACGCCGCGCTGAAGAATGGCGTGCCCCCGGCCAAGTGGACCTTCGAGAACATCGCCTACATGAAAGAGCAGATGCAGGGCATGGGACTGGCCATCGACTGGAGCCGCGAGGTCGCCACCTGCACGCCCGAGTACTACAAGTGGAACCAGTGGCTGTTTCTGAAGATGCTGGAAAAGGGCATCGCCTACCGCAAGACCCAGGTCGTGAACTGGGACCCGGTGGACCAGACCGTGCTGGCCAACGAGCAGGTGATCGACGGCAAGGGCTGGCGCACCGGCGCGACCGTAGAGAAGCGCGAGATCCCGGGCTACTACCTGAAGATCACCGACTACGCGCCCGAGTTGCTGGACCAGGTGCAAAACGGCCTGCCGGGCTGGCCCGAGCGCGTCAAGCTGATGCAGGAAAACTGGATCGGCAAGAGCGAGGGCGTGCGCTTCGCCTTCCCGCACGAGATTCGCGATGGCGCAGGCGCCTTGATCGGCGACGGTCGCATGTACGTGTTCACGACGCGCGTGGACACCATCATGGGCGTCACCTTCTGCGCCGTGGCGCCGGAGCACCCCTTGGCCCAGCACGCGGCGGCCAGCAGCCCCGCGCTGCTCGCCTTCATCGAGGAGTGCGGCAAGGGCGGCACGACCGAAGCCGAGCTCGCCACGCAGGAAAAAAAGGGCATGGCCACGGGCCTGTTCGTGAGGCATCCGCTCACCGGCGAGCCGGTGGCGGTGTGGGTCGGCAACTACGTGCTGATGTCTTATGGCGACGGCGCCGTGATGGGCGTGCCGGCGCACGACGAACGCGACTTCGCGTTTGCGCTGAAGTATCAGTTGCCGATCCAGCAGGTCGTGGCTGTGGGGGCGCAGACGTTTGACCACGCCGCGTGGCACGACGCTTACGCGGAGAAGGGCGCGGGCGTCGCCGTCAACTCGGGCAAGTACGACGGGCTGTCGTTCAAGGCCTGTGTCGATGCGGTCGCGGCCGATCTGGCCGCGCTGGGTTTGGGCGAGAAGAAGATCACCTGGCGCTTGCGCGACTGGGGCGTATCGCGCCAGCGCTACTGGGGCACGCCCATCCCCATCATCCACTGCGAGGAGCACGGCGCCGTGCCGGTGCCTGAGAAAGATCTGCCGGTGGTGCTGCCGCTGGACTGCATCCCTGACGGCTCCGGCAATCCGCTGCACAAGCATGAGGGTTTCCACGCCGGTGTGACTTGCCCGGTCTGCGGC
This sequence comes from uncultured beta proteobacterium, assembly GCA_903844215.1. Classification (GTDB taxonomy): domain Bacteria; phylum Pseudomonadota; class Gammaproteobacteria; order Burkholderiales; family Burkholderiaceae_C; genus CAIKVZ01. Next base: position 25,213 of record CAIMSP010000006.1, read on the forward strand.
AAGGCGGCGCGGCGCGAGACCGACACCATGGACACTTTTGTCGATTCGTCCTGGTATTTCATGCGCTATTGCGACCCGAGCAACACCGAGAAGATGGTGGCCGAGGGTGCCGATTACTGGATGCGTGACCCGACAAGTGCCACTGGCGGCAGCGGCATGGACCAGTACATCGGCGGCATCGAGCATGCCATCCTGCACCTGTTGTACGCGCGCTTCTGGACCAAGGTGATGCGCGATCTTGGCTTGATCAACATCGACGAGCCGTTCACCAAGCTGTTGACCCAGGGCATGGTGCTGAATCACATCTATTCGCGCAAGAGCGACAAGGGCGGCGTCGAGTACTTCTGGCCGGCCGAAGTCGAGGACATTCATGACGCTGCCGGCAAGGTCACGCACGCCTTGCTCAAAGAGGCCAAGGGCGCGCTGCCCGCCGGCACCTTCATCACCTACGAAGGCGTGGGCACGATGAGCAAGAGCAAGAACAACGGCGTTGATCCGCAGGATTTGATCGGCAAGTACGGCGCCGACACGGCGCGCCTGTACACCATGTTCACTGCGCCGCCCGAGGCCACGCTGGAGTGGAACGACGCGGCGGTGGAGGGCTCGTACCGTTTCTTGCGCCGCGTCTGGAATTTCGGCGTCAAGCTGCGGGCCATCGACGCCGTCGCGGCGGACGCGAGCGTGGCCGGTGCCAGCCGGTTGCAGGAGGTCGTGTTCGGCAAGGAAACCAAGGCGCTGCGCCTGGAAGTCCACACGGTGCTCAAGCAGATTGATTACGACTACCAGCGCATGCAGTACAACACCGTGGTCTCGGGTGCCATGAAGTTGCTCAACGCACTGGAGGATTTCAAGGCAAGCGACGCACCCGGCGCGACCGTGGCGCTGATCGAGGGCTTCGGCATTCTGCTGCGCTGCCTTTATCCGGCGACGCCGCACATCGCGCATGCGCTGTGGCAGGAGCTGGGCTATGTCCTGCCCTTCGGCGACTTGCTCGATGCGCCCTGGCCGCGCGTGGATGACGCCGCCTTGGTGCAGGACGAGATCGAACTCATGCTGCAGGTCAACGGCAAGCTGCGCGGCTCGGTGCGCGTGCCCGCTCAAGCCACGCGCGAGGCGATCGAGCAGGCCGCGCTGCAGCACGAGGCCGTGCAATTGTTCGTCCAGGGCGCGCCGGTGAAGAAGGTGGTGGTCGTGCCGGGCCGGCTGGTGAACGTGGTGGTCTGATGATCGTGGCCCCCCTGCTTGTCGCTTCGCGCACTGCGCTTCCCGTCCCTGGGGGGCCGTCGGGACGGCGTCGCCGCCTTCTGCTGGCCTTGCCGGCCGTCATGCTGCTCTCGGGCTGCGGTTTCGCCTTGCGCGGCACGCCCGACTTCGCCTTCGGTTCGATCTATCTGGTGGTGGGCGAGCAGTCGGCGCTGGGGCTGGCGCTCAAGCGCAGCCTGGCCGCCAGCGGCAAGGTCCAGGTCATCACCGACGCCAAAAAGAGCGCCAGCGCCCAGGTCGTGCTCGACGTGCTGGCGGATCAGCGCGAGAAGGTGGTGATGGGTTCGAGTCCGGCCGGTCAGGTGCTGGAATTTCAATTGCGCCTGCGCGTCAAGTTCCAGCTGCGCACGCCCGACGGACGCGAGCTGATCCCGGTCACCGAAATCGCGCAGCAGCGCGATCTGAGCTACAGCGAGTCCGCCGCCCTGGGCAAGGAAGCCGAAGAAAGCCTGCTTTACCGCGACATGCAGTCCGACGTCGTGCAGCAGGTGATGCGCCGCCTCGCGGCGGTGAAGACGCTCTGATGCAACTCGCCGCAGCGCAACTCGCCCCGCACCTGCAAAAGGGCCTGCGTTCGCTCTACACCGTGTATGGCGACGAGCCCTTGCTGGCGCAGGAAGCGGTGGATGCGATTCGCGCCGCAGCGCGTTTGCAGGGCTACACCGAGCGCAGCTCGCATACCGTCGCCGGGGCCCATTTCGACTGGAGCGAGGTGCTGGCCGCGGCCGGCTCCATGAGCCTGTTTGCCGACAAGCAGATCATCGAAGTGCGCATCCCCTCGGGCAAGCCCGGCAAGGAAGGCAGTCCGGCGATCCAGCAGTTGGCGCAGGCGGCACAGGGCAACCAGGACACGGTCACCGTCTTCATCCTGCCGCGCCTGGACAAGGCGACCAAGACCGGCGCCTGGTTCGGCGCCTTGGAGAACTTCGGCGTGACGATCGCGGTCGAGCCGGTGGAGCGCGCCGCGCTGCCGCAGTGGATTGCGCAGCGCATGCAGGCCCTGGGTCTGCGCGTGGCCTCCGGCGTGGAAGGTCAGCGCAGCCTGCAGTTCTTCGCCGACCGGGTCGAAGGCAATCTGCTGGCCGCGTTTCAGGAAATCCAGAAGCTCGCGCTGCTGTACCCGCCGGGCGAGCTCAGCTTCGAGCAGTTGGAGAGCGCCGTGCTCAACGTGGCGCGCTACGACGTGTTCAAGCTGTCCGAGGCCGTGCTGGCCGGCCAGAGCGCTCGCGTGCAGCGCATGCTGGACGGCCTGCAGGCCGAGGGCGAGGCCGAGGTGCTGGTGCACTACGCGCTGGCCGAGGACATCCGCGCGCTCAAGCGCGTGAAGGACGCGATCGGCGCGGGCCGACCCTTGCCGTTGGCGCTGCGCGAGCAGCGCATCTGGGGTGCGCGCGAACGCCTGTTTGAACGCGTCCTGCCCCAGTTGAGCGCCGCCACGCTGGACCGCTTGCTGCACTCGGCCCACCTGGTGGATGGCATCGTCAAAGGCCTGAAGCAGCCCGACTGGCCCGCCGGCGGCTGGCAGGCGCTGCACCGCCTGGCGCTGCAGCTGTGCCGCGAGTGCACGCTGCAGCCGACGCGCTCGCGCTGAGGCGCTCGCCCAGCCCCTGAGACGCCGCGGTGCGAGGGCGCGCCCATGCGACAATGAAAGCCATGAACGATTCCGATATTGCTGACATCATGCAGGCCCTGGGTCGGCAGGCGCGGGCGGCCTCGGCGCTGATGGCTCGGGCCAGCACGGCCGACAAGAACGCCGGCTTGCGGGCGCTGGCGGCGCTGTTGCGCGCGAACGTGCCCGCCCTGCAGTCGGAGAACGCCAAGGACCTGGCGCGCGCCGTCGCCGCCGGCCTGGCCGCGCCCCTGGTGGACCGTTTGAAGCTCGACGCGAAGGCCATCGAAACCTGCGCCCAAGGCTGCGAGCAGCTCGCCGCCATGCCCGACGTGATGGGCGAAATCATCGGCATGAAGCAGCAGCCCAGCGGCATTCGCGTCGGGCAGATGCGCGTTCCCATCGGCGTGTTCGGCATGATTTACGAAAGCCGCCCCAACGTCACGATCGAGGCCGCGAGCCTGTCGATCAAGAGCGGCAACGCCTGCATCCTGCGCGGCGGCTCCGAGGCCATCGATTCGAACAAGGCGCTCGCCGCTCTGGTGCGCCAGGCGCTGCAGGCCAGTGGCTTGCCGCTGGACGCGGTGCAACTGGTGCCGACGGTGGACCGCGAAGCCGTGGGCCAGCTCATCACCATGCCGCAGTATGTGGATGTGATCATTCCGCGCGGCGGCAAGGGCTTGATCGAGCGCGTCAGTCGCGATGCCAAAGTGCCGGTGATCAAGCACCTGGACGGCAACTGCCACACCTACGTTGACGACCCCTGCGATCTGGAGATGGCAGTGCGCGTGGCGGACAACGCCAAGACGCAGAAATACAGCCCCTGCAATGCCAGCGAAGGCCTGCTGGTGGCGCGCGCCGTGGCGCCCGCTTTCCTGTCACTGATTGGCGCCGTGTACGCGGCCAAGGGCGTGGAGATGCGCTGCGACCCCGAGGCGCGCGCGCTCCTGGCCGGCGTGGCCGGCGCCAAGCTGGTGGACGCGACCGAGCAGGATTGGTACGAGGAATACCTGGCGCCCATCATCCACATCAAGGTGCTGGCCGGCGTGGATGAGGCGATCGCGCACATCAACCGCTATTCGTCGCACCACACCGACGCCATCCTCACGCGCGACCACATGCATGCCCAGGCCTTTTTGCGCGAGGTGGATTCGGCCAGCGTCATGGTCAACACCAGCACGCGCTTTGCCGACGGCTTCGAATTCGGTCTGGGGGCAGAGATCGGCATCAGCACCGACAAGTTTCACGCGCGCGGCCCTGTGGGCATCGAGGGCCTGAGCTCGCTGAAATACGTGGTGCTGGGCCAGGGCGAGGTGCGCAGCTGACGCAGCCGGTGCCTGCGCTGGCCACTTGCATCCGCGCGATCCGCCCTCATGTTCATCAACTGTTCCCCACCTTTGCAGCAAGGCCCGCCATGGTTCCGCACCTCATCACCGCACTGACTGGTCCGATCAACGAACTCGAACAGCGCGTGCTCGACTCCATGCCGGCGATCGAACGCTGGTTCCGCCTCGAGTGGATGGAGCACACGCCGCCGTTCTACAGCTCGGTCGATATCCGCAACTCGGGCTTCAAGCTCGCACCCGTGGACACCACGCTCTACCCCAGCGGCTGGCACAACCTCACGCCCGAAATGCTGCCATTGGCGGTGCAGGCCGCGATGGCGGCGATCGAGAAGATCTGCCCCGAAGCCAAGAACCTGCTGCTGATTCCGCAGAATCAGGCGCACAACAGCTTTTATCTCTCGAATCTGGTGCAGTTGCGCCGCATCTTTCACATGGCCGGGCTGAACGTTCGCGTCGGCTCCATCGACCCTGACATCAAGGAAAACACCCGCATCGATCTGGCCAATGGCGAGAGCGTGACGCTGGAGCCGGTGCAGCGCGTCAATGGGCGCTTGATGCTCAAGCATTTCGACCCCTGCACGATCTTGCTCAACACCGACCTGACCAGCGGCGTGCCCGGCATCCTGGAGGATTTGCACGAGCAATACCTGCTGCCGCCGCTGCACGCGAGTTGGCCGGTGCGGCGCAAGAGTCGGCATTTCCAGAGCTACGAGGAAGTCTCCAAGCGCTTTGGCAAGCTGTTGGGCGTGGATCACTGGCTCATCAACCCGATGTTCGCCCATTGCGGCGAGGTTGACTTTGCACACGACGCCGGCATGGAATGCATGCGCAGCAATGTGGACGCCTTGCTCACCAAGATCCGGCGCAAATACAAGGAATACGGCATCCCGGAAAAGCCCTTTGTCGTGGTCAAGGCGGACAACGTGGCGGCGGGCTCAGGCATCCTCACAGTGCGCGACGTGAAAGCGCTCGATGTGTTGCAGCAACAAGCCAGGAAGGACCCGCGGGCCCTGCCGGCGAGCGAGATCATCATCCAGGAAGGGGTGCTCACCTGCGAGCGCATGCACGACGCCGTGGCCGAACCGGTGGTCTACATGATGGATCGCTACGTCGTGGGCGGCTTCTACCGCATCCATGCGGAGCGCGGCGTGGACGAGGACCTGAGCGCGCCGGGCGCGAAGTTCGTGCCGCTGGCGTTTGAACACAGCACCCATTTGCCTCAGCCGGGAGTCAAGCCCGGCGCCAGTGCGCCGAACCGGTTCTACATGTACGGTGTGATCGCCCGCCTGGCGATGCTGGCGGCGAGCTACGAACTGGAAGCGACGGATCCGGAAGCGGAAGTGTTTTGAACAGCAACATCCGACAAAATGCTGAGGACCGAGCAAAGTTCGCTCTCAATCAGTTGAGGACAGAGTTGGCTCGCTGCGCGTAGCTGCGGTCAGTCCCGCAATTTCAAGCGACTCTTGGTCCGTCCCATAAGGTTTCAGTAGAGTTGTTGCGCTGCAACAACTTAAATATTTCGATGTTTTAGGCAGGGCAGTCGTGCGCGCTTGAAGCCGCCCGGCGCAAAATAGCGCTCCCTAACGGAACGGAACCTCGAAACCACGGTGTCGGGGTCTTTTTGTGGTCAGTTCAAAATCGTCTCTCTCGGTGCTCACTCTGGGTGCCATCGGTGTCGTCTACGGCGACATCGGTACCAGCGTCCTTTACGCTTTCAAGGAAGTCTTCGCCAGCGGCCATGTGCCAATCACGCACGACAACGTGCTGGGTGTGCTCTCGCTGTTCTTCTGGGCGCTGACGATCATCGTCTCGCTCAAATACATCGTGCTCATCATGCGCGCCGACAACCACGGCGAAGGCGGCTTGATGGCCTTGCTGGCGCTGGCGTCCATCTCCATCAAGGGCAACCAGAAGCTGCGCCGCATCCTGCTCGTGGTGGGGGTGTTCGGCGTGGCGCTGTTCTTTGGCGACGGCGTCATCACGCCCGCGGTATCGGTGCTGTCGGCGCTCGAAGGCCTGGAAGTCGTCACGCCGGCGGCCAAACCCTATGTCGTTCCCCTGTCGCTGGCGGTGCTGTTCCTGCTGTTTGCCGTCCAGCGCCGCGGTACTGCCGACATCGGCAAGATGTTCGGGCCCGTGATGGTGCTGTGGTTCACGGTCATCGGCATCATGGGTGCGGTGCAGATCGCCTTGAACCCCTCCGTTCTGGCGGCCATTTCGCCGCTGCACGCGGCGCACTTTGCGATCGTGCACTATGAGCTGGCCTTTCTCACGCTGGGGGCGGTCTTTCTGTGCCTGACCGGGGCCGAAGCGCTGTACGCCGACATGAGCCATTTCGGCAAGAAGCCGATCCGCATCGCCTGGTTCAGCCTGGTCATGCCGGCCTTGATGCTGAACTATTTTGGTCAGGGTGCGCTCGTGCTGGCGAACCAGAAGGCGGCGAAAAGCCCGTTCTTCCTGATGGCGCCGGATTGGGCCCTGATCCCGCTGGTGGTACTCGCGACGCTGGCCACGGTGATCGCGTCGCAGGCGCTGATCTCGGGCGCATTCTCAGCCGCCAAGCAGACCATACAGCTGGGTTTCCTGCCGCGCCTGTCCATACTGCACACCTCCATCCGTGACACCGGCCAGATCTATGTGCCGGTCGTGAACTGGACCCTGCTGGGGGGCGTGGTGGTGGCGATCAGCCTGTTCGGATCGTCCGACGCGCTGGCGGGTGCTTACGGCATCTCGGTCAGCCTGGTGATGCTCATCACCACGCTGCTGACCTTCTTTGTCGTGCGCTACGGCTGGGGATACCCGCTGCCGCTGTGCATTGCCTCGACCGGATTCTTCGGCATCATCGACGCCACCTTCATCGCGTCGAATTCGCTGAAGATCCCCCAGGGCGGCTGGTTTCCTCTGGTGATGGCGGTGGTGCTGTATGTCGTGATGTCCACCTGGAAGGACGGGCGCCGGCTGCTCAACGCCAAGCTGCGCGCCGACGCCATCGATCTCAGCAGCTTCCTGGAGGCCGTGTTCGTGAGCCCGCCCATGCGCGTGGCCGGCACCGCGGTGTTCCTGACGGCCGACCCGGGCACCGTTCCCAATGCCTTGCTGCACAACCTCAAGCACAACAAGGTGCTGCACGAGATCAACCTGTTCGTCACCGTGCGCAACCACGAAATCCCCTGGGTCGGGCTGAACAAGCGCGTCGAAATTGAATCGCTGGGACACGACTGCTGGCAGGTGATCGTGAACTACGGCTTCAAGAATGACCCCGACCTGCCCAAGGCCTTGCAGCAACTCAAGGGTCGCGGCTGCGAGCTCGACGCCATGAGCACCAGTTATTTCCTGTCGCGCGACATCGTCATTCCCAGCATCGGCGGCGGCATGGCCCAGTGGCGCGAGAAGCTGTTTGCCCAGATGCACCACAACGCCAGCGCGGCCGCAGAGTTCTTGCAACTGCCCAACAACGCGGTGGTGGAACTGGGCAGCAAGATCGAAATTTGAACCCGCGCCCTGAGCGTGAAAACGAACCCATGAACATCCTCTTCGTCGCCGACCCCATCGAGTCCTTCAAGATCTACAAGGACACGACTTTTGCCATGATGCGCGAGGCGCAAAAGCGTGGCCACAGCCTCAGCGTGTGCGAGCAGCAGGACCTGCTGTGGCAGCGCGGTGCGCCCGTCACCGCCCATGTGCGCGACATCACGCTCACCGGCCAGGCCGAGGCCTGGTTCGAGGTCAGGCAATCCCGGGCGCTGGCGCTGAAGGACTTTGACGCCATCGTCATGCGCAAGGACCCGCCATTCGACAGCGAGTATTTTTATGCGACCCATCTGCTGGAGCAGGCCGAGCGCGATGGCGCCAGGGTCTTCAACAAGCCCAGCGCGCTGCGCGACCACCCGGAAAAGCTCGCCATCATGGAGTTCCCGCAGTTCATCGGCCCCACGCTGGTGACGCGCGACGAGGCCGATATCAAGCGCTTTCACGCCGAGCACGGCGACATCATCCTGAAGCCACTGGACGGCATGGGCGGCATGGGTATCTTTCGCGTCGGGCCCGACGGCCTGAACCTGGGCTCGATCACCGAGACCCTGAACCGTCATGGCGCGCAAAGCCTGATGGTGCAGAAGTTTTTGCCCCAGATCGTGCTCGGCGACAAGCGCGTGCTGGTCATCGGCGGCAAGCCCGTGCCCTATTGTCTGGCGCGCATACCGCAGGGCAGTGAAGTGCGCGGCAATCTGGCGGCGGGCGGCAAGGGCGTGGCCCAGGCCCTGAGTGCGCGTGATCTGGAGATCGCCAACGCGCTCGGTCCGGTGTTGGCCGCACGCGGCCTGCTGCTGGTGGGGCTGGATGTGATCGGCGACTGCCTGACCGAAATCAACGTCACCAGCCCAACCTGCTTTCAGGAGATCTTCGATCAGACCGGCTGCGACGTGGCGGCGCTGTTTGTCGATGCGCTGGAGCAGGCGCTGGCCCCGGCCGCGTGAAGGTCAGCGCGCCTCGTAGCCGTAGGACTTGATCAGCGCCCGGCTTTTTTCTCCCTTGAGGTACTTCAGCAGGGCCTCGGCTGCGGGCTGGCCTCGGCCCTTTTCTAGCAGCACGGCGTCCTGCCGAATCGGTTGGTAAAGATGGGCCGGGACGATCCAGGCCGAGCCTTCGATCTTCCCGTCCTTGAGCAGCTGCGACAGCGCGACGAAGCCCAAAGCGGCGTTGCCGCTGCTGACGAACTGGTAGGTTTGAGCGATGTTCTCGCCGCTGACGAACTTCGGTTGCAGCGCGGCAAAAACACCGAGTGCCTGCATCGCCTGAACGGCGGCCGCGCCATAGGGCGCGAGCTTGGCGTTGGCCAAAGCGATGTGCTCGAACCGGCCGCTCTTCAACACCGCACCGGCGTTATCCACGAGGCCTGTCTGGTTCGACCACAGCACCAGTTTCCCCACCGCATAGGTGAACTGGCTTGCCGCCACGGCCAGGCCTTCCTGCGCCAATCGGGCCGGCGTGTCGGCGTCTGCGGCGAGAAGCACTTGATAGGGTGCGCCGTTTTTGATCTGCGCATAGAAGCTGCCGGTCGCGCCACTGGAGACGCGCAGCTGGTGCCCGGTGTCGCGTTCGAAGTCGGCGGCAATGCGCTGCATGGGCGCGGCAAAGTTGGCGGCCACGGCCACCGAAATCGAGTCGGCCTGCGCGGTCGAGGCGGCGATGGAGCACGCCAGGGGCAGCGCCCAGAGAAGGTGAACAGTTTTCAATTGGCGCTCCTTGGAGTCCGTCGTCGAGGCAAAGGCCCAAGCCCCGAGGCTAGCCGATCCGCGCGCGGTGCAGGACGCGCCGCGGCTATGCGAGTTGCAACTCGGCCATTTCAGATTCGGTGAAGACGCGCGAGCGCGTGTGAAACGCCTTGCCCTCGGGACCTTCGAGCGAGAAGGTGCCGCCGTGCCCTTCGATCACATCGATGATGAGCTGCGTGTGTTTCCAATAGGCGTATTGCGACTTGCCGATGTAGAACGGACAGCCGCCGATGTCGCCCAAATAGACGTCGCCCGCACCCATGGTGATCTCGCCTGGCAAGTAGCAGTTGGCGGCGCTGTTGTCGCAGCAACCGCCGGACTGATGGAACATCATCGCGCCGTGTTTTTGTCGCAGAAACTCCACCAGTTCGAGCGCAGCCTGGGTGGCAATGACTTTTTCAACCATGCGGGTCTCCAATAAAAAAAGGGGCGGTCGCCCGCCCCCTGTTTGGGTTTCGTCTGATCCCTTGGGGACCGGCGCGAACGTCGGTCCCGCCATGCGTCAGAAGAAGCCGAGCTTGCTTTCGCTGTAGCTTACGAGCAAATTCTTCGTCTGCTGGTAGTGGTCGAGCATGACCTTGTGGGTCTCGCGGCCAATGCCCGATTCCTTGTAGCCGCCGAAGGCCGCGTGCGCCGGGTAGGCGTGGTAGCAGTTGGTCCAGACGCGGCCGGCCTTGATGGCGCGACCCATGCGGTAGGCCACGTTGCCATTGCGACTCCAGACGCCGGCACCCAGGCCGTACAGCGTGTCGTTGGCGATGGCCAGCGCTTCGGCTTCGTCCTTGAAGGTGGTGACGGCCAGCACCGGGCCGAAGATTTCTTCCTGGAAGATGCGCATCTTGTTGTGGCCCTTGAACAGCGTGGGCTGGACGTAGAAGCCACCGGCCAGATCGCCCTCCAGATGCGCCTGAGCGCCGCCGCTGAGCACTTGCGCGCCTTCTTGCTTGCCCAGTTCGAGGTAGGACAGGATCTTGGTGAGCTGTTCCTTGGACGCCTGGGCGCCGAGCATGGTGACGGTGTCCAGCGGGTTGCCCTGCTTGATCGCGGCCACACGCGCCAGCACGCGCTCCATGAACTTGTCGTAGATCGATTCCTGAATCAGCGCGCGCGACGGGCAGGTGCAGACCTCGCCCTGGTTGAAGGCGAACAGCACCAGGCCTTCGATCGCCTTGTCCAGGAAGCCGTCGTCCTGGTCCATGATGTCGGCGAAGAACACGTTGGGCGACTTGCCGCCGAGTTCCAGCGTGGCCGGGATCAGGTTGTTGGCGGCGGCCTGAGCGATCACCCGTCCCGTGGTGGTGGAGCCGGTGAAGGCGATCTTGGCGATGCGCTTGCTCGTGGCCAGCGGCAGGCCGGCTTCGCGGCCGTAGCCGTTGACGATGTTGAGCACGCCCGGGGGCAACAGGTCGGCGATGAGCTCGGCCACGATCAAAATGCTGATGGGGGTGGACTCGGCCGGCTTGAGCACGACGCAGTTGCCTGCACCCAGGGCGGGCGCCAGTTTCCAGGCGGCCATCAGGATCGGGAAGTTCCAGGGAATGATCTGTCCGACCACGCCCAGCGGTTCCTGGATGTGATAAGCCACGGTGTTCTCGTCGATGTTGCTCAGAGCGCCTTCTTGTGCGCGCACGCAGCCGGCGAAATAGCGGAAGTGGTCCACCGTGAGCGGGATGTCGGCGTTGAGCGTTTCGCGAATCGGCTTGCCGTTGTCCACGGTCTCGGCGTAGGCCAGCAGTTCCAGATTCGCTTCCAGGCGGTCGGCGATCTTGAGCAGGATGTTGGAGCGCTCGGCCGCGCTCGTCTTGCCCCAGGCATCGGCGGCGGCGTGGGCGGCGTCCAGCGCCAGTTCCACGTCTTCCGCCGTGGAACGTGCGGCCTGGGTGAAGACCTTGCCGCTGATGGGCGTGATGACGTCGAAGTACTGACCCTTGAGCGGCGCGACAAATTGGCCGCCGATGAAGTTGTTGTACTGGGGTTTGAAGGCGATCTTGGCACCTGGGGTGCCGGGGGCTGCGTAAATCATCGTGTGTCCTCGTTCTTTGAAATGGATGGTGACTTTTCCCTTGCGGGCGTTTACCTCCTATCAAGTCCCGTGCCAATTGCCGCTGCGCCCTCGCGACGCTTGATTTCGCTGGGGATTTCCATTTCTTCAAACGCAGCGGTGGCCCGGCCGCGACTTCCGCGCAACGTTCCACAGTGCGACAGCTGTCACAGAATGGAACACCGCGCTCTGTCATCATCTATGCAAGGCATTTCATATCGCCGGGAACGCGGCAGTTGGCTACCATGGACTGCGTTTTGACATCACAGAACAGAGACCATCTGTCAAGGAGACAACGTGCATAGAACCCTGCCCGCTGTGGCGCTGCGCCAGGCGCGTCAGCAACTCGTGGAGAAAGGCAACTGCCCCCCCGGCGCGGTGGATGCGCGCCTGGCCCGCTCCTGGCAACGCAGCGTCGCCGCAGGGCTGTTGCCCATGGGCCGCTTCAACGACGCCGGCCCTTGCGGTGGCGGCGCAATCCGCCACATCATGGCGAGCCACCACGAGCTGCTCTCGCATTCGCGTCCGGTGATGGAGTTCCTGTTCGAGCAGGTGCGCCACAGCCAGAGCATCGTGATCCTGGCCGACGAGAGTGGCACCTTGATGCACACGCTGGGCGACGCGAACTTCCTGAACAAGGCCGAGCGCGTGGCGCTGTCCAACGGCGCCTCCTGGCACGAGCAGCACCGTGGCACGAACGCCATCGGCACGGCGCTGGCCGAAGTCAGCGGCGTGGAAATTCACGGCTCGGAACATTTTCTGGATCGCAACGGTTTCCTCACCTGCGCGGCCGCGCCCATTCTGTCGGCCACCGGTTCGCTGTTGGGTGTGCTCGACATCTCGGGCGACCATCGCAGCGGCCATCCGCATTCGCTGGGACTGGTCAGCACGGCCGCGTGCATGATAGAAAACCAGCTCCTCGCCGCGACCTGCCGGCGCCAACTGCGCCTGCATCTGCACGCCCAGGCCGAGGGCCTTGGAAGCGTGGCCGAAGGCATCGTCGCGCTCTCGGAGGATGGCTGGATCGTCGGCGCCAACCGCGCCGGACTGGCGCTGCTGCGCCTCACGGCGACCCAGCTTGGCCGCATTGATCTGGGCAGTTGCCTGGACCTGCGGCTGGACGATGTGCTGAGCCGGCATCGGCGTCGGCCGCAGCAGATTTTCCAGGCACAGCGGCATGACGGAACGCTGCTCTATGTGCAGCTGCATGGCGACCAGATCGCCCCGCCCGAGCCCGCGAGCGCGGCCTACAGCGTGGCGGCCATGCCCCAGGACGCGCTTGCCTGCCTGGACACCGGCGACCTGCGCTGGCGCAGCGCGGCCGAGAAGACGCGGCGCATTCTGGACAAGCCGATCCCGATCCTGATCCAGGGTGAATCGGGCGTGGGCAAAGAGTTCTTCGCGCGCGCCGCACACGACAGCGGGCCGCGCCGCTCGGGCCCGTTCGTGGCCATCAACTGCGCTGCCATTCCCGAAAATCTGATCGAGTCCGAGCTGTTTGGCTACGCTCCTGGCGCTTTCACCGGGGCCCGGCGCGAAGGCAGTTTGGGCCGTTTGCGCGAAGCCCATGGCGGCACGCTGTTCCTGGACGAGATTGGCGACATGCCGCTGGGCATGCAGACGCGCTTGCTGCGCGTGCTGCAAGAGCGCAGCGTGACGCCGCTGGGAGGGAGATCGGTGGACGTGGATTTCGCGCTGATTTGCGCCACCCACAGCAAGCTGCGCGAAGAGGCCGACAAGGGCCGGTTTCGCAGCGACCTCTACTACCGCATCAATGGGCTCACGGTGCAACTGCCCGCACTGCGCGAGCGCACCGATTTCCAGGCGCTCACGCAGCGCCTGCTGCGCAGCCTCAACGCCGAGCGCGACATCCATTTGGCGCCCGACCTGCTGCACAAGATGCGGGCCCACCCTTGGCCAGGAAACCTGCGCCAGTTCGCCAGCGTGCTGCGCACCGCCAGCGCGATGCTGGAGCCGGATGAATGCCGCATTGACTGGCAGCACCTGGCCGACGACATCGTAGAGGAGTTGTCCAAGCCGCTGGCTGCGGCTGGCGCGGCAGCGCCGAGCCGCGTGGCGCAAAGCCTGCAGGACCTGTCGCGCTCGGCGATCCGACTGGCCTTGGCGGGCAGCGGCGGCAACGTCACGCAGGCGGCACGCAGTCTGGGAATCAGCCGTCAGACCCTGTATCGAAAGATCCACGCCGCCGCCCTGGGGCCGAACTGAGCGCACCCGGCTTTCACGCTTCGGCGGCGCACCGCCCCGAGTCATGAAACTGGCGTTCTTTCGCGCTAAACGGCGACTTCGGCGCGCCGGTGCTGGGCGCGGCGGTCGGGCACCGGCGCGCCATCGACAAACACCTTGAACTCACCCGGTTCAAATGCGGTCCAGGTCTCGTTGGTGGTGAGCGGCTCGGTCACGACGATGGCAAGGCGGTCGTTCGGACCATTGAGCTGGGCCAGATCGACGTGGATGTCATCGTCCTTGAGCTGCACGTCGGCAAAGGGATACTGGCGCACAAGATAGTGCAGCTTGGTGCTGGCGTGGGCCCACATCGCCTGGCCGTTGCTCAACAGGAAATTGAAGCTGCCGTGCTTGGCGATCTGCGGCACCAGTTCGTGCAGCGTCAGCGTGAGCTCGTCCACGCTCGGAACGCTGGCGTGCGATTTGGCGAGCTGCTGCAGCAGCCAGCAAAAAGCCAGTTCGCTGTCGGTATTGCCCACCGGGTGAAAGCTGCCGTGCAGTTGCGGATGAAAATCCTTCAGGTCGCCGTTGTGCGCAAACACCCAGTAGCGGCCCCACAGTTCGCGCACAAAGGGGTGGCTGTTCTCCAGCGTGATCTCGCCCACCGTGGCTTTGCGCACATGGGCCACGACGTTGTGGCTCTTGATCGGATACGAGCACAGCATCTGCGCGACCGGCGAGCTCGACGCGCTCTCGCTGTCAACGAAGCAGCGCACGCCCTTGCCGGGTTGGCCGCCATCGGCGCCGAAGAAGGCGATGCCCCAGCCGTCCGCGTGGTGGTCGGTGCAGCCGCCGCGTTGCGAGAAACCCGTGAAGCTCAGCGTCAGACTCGCCGGCAGGCGGCTGTTCATGGCAAGAAGTTGGCACATGCTTCGAGTTTAACGTGTCATCGGGGCGTCACTGAATCCGTTGCCGAAAGCGCCTCGGTGCGCCGCGAGGTCGCCGCAGCCCACTTCAGTGAAAGAGGCAACTCTGCGGTTCAGCTCGGGTCAGGGGTTCACGCACGGGGTCCGAGTTCGGGACCACGCGAAACAACTCAAAGCGGCAGACCCTGGCGTCCAGCAAGAATCGGATGATGTAGGCCTTGCCCGCAGCTGGAACGAAGGAGTAATCACCTTCGCAGGTCGTCGTGAACGAGGTGCTGTGGATCACCGACTTCATGCGAAACCACACCTGTTCGTCGCCGCGCACGAGGATGTTCTTCCATTCTGTGCTCGGCACCTCGCTGCGCTCGCCGCAATAGCCGCTTTGCCCGACATTCACATAATCAAAGTCGCCGACGGCAACGATGCGGGACGGTTGCGCGGCCTGCATGGGCGGGCAGGCGATGACCAGAGACAGCAGGGTCAAGACACGTTTGAACAGGATCATGGCGAGAACCTCGATGACGTTGAGTGCAGGGCTCGATGCCGGGTTCCCGCCTGCAGAGCGAGGGTCGTGTCGGCCAAGCTTGCCTGGAACAATGGGCAGGTGGAGGGCGAGTTTTAAAATTGAAAAGATGGCATTTTAGGTCAGCGGCGTACGCAGCCGCCAGGCTGCCAGCGCCGCCAGCAGGCACACGCAAGCCAGCAGCGCAAACACGTCGTTGAACGCCGCCAGGCGCTGCGCGCTGCTGTAGGCCAGCCGCAGCGAATCGCCGTGCGCCGCAAGGCGCCACTCCAGCACGGTGCCGCACAGACTCACGCCGATGGCGCCGCCGAGCACGCGCGTGAAGCTGGACACGCTGGCGGCTTGGGACACCAGCTCGGGCGCGACGCCGCGCAGCGTGCCCAGATGCATCGCGGGCAGAATCATCCCCAGACCGATGCGGCCCAGCAGCACCCAGGCCGCGAGCACGCTCCACAGGCTGTCCAGACCCACGCTGAGGTTGAGTGCCAACGAGACCGACAACAGGGCGAAGCCCAGCGTGGCCAGCGGGTAGTGGGGCTTGCGGTCGAGCAGACGGCCGACCAGCGCGATGGTGAGCGCCAGCGCCAGGCCTGCGGGCAGCAGCATCCAGCCCGCCTGGGCCGCCGACAGGCCCAGCCCCAACTGCATGTACACCGGCAGCAAGTAGGTCGAGCCAAACAAGGCCACGCCGTAGAGAAAAGCCACGACGCAGCCCAGCGCAAAGCGCCGGTTGTGAAACAGCTTCAGGCGCACCAGCGGCTCGACATCGGCGTGCGTACTGGAGCGCCCGAGCTGCCGCTGCCAGCCGACAAAGCCCGTGAGCGTGAGGGCCGCGCTGGCCAGCAACAGCGTGCCGGCGAACGCGCTGCCGCTGCGCCATTGCACCAGCGCGTTCAACAGGCAGACGACGCCCACCGACCCCAGCAGCAGCCCGCGCCAGTCCAAGCGCGAGGCCGAGGCGCCAGAGCCGGAGCCGGACGGCCGCACCGGAACGAAGCGGCGCGCCATCCACAGCGCCGCCAGGCAAAACGGCAGCACCATGAAGAACACCGAGCGCCAGCCAAAGGCATGAACCAGCACGCCGCCCACGGTGGGCCCCATGGCCGAGGCCAGCACCACGCCCATGCCAAACAGACCGGTGGCGCGACCCTGTTCCCGCGCGGCGAAAAAATGCAGGATGATGATCGCCGGAATCGGTTGCATCACGCCTGCGGCCAGGCCCTGCGCCACGCGCGCCGCGAGCACCGCATGGAACTCATTGGACGCGCCTCCGGCGAGTCCCCCGAGCAGCAACAGCCACAGTGTCAGCGTGTAGGTGCGGCGGTAGCCAAAGCGCTCCAGCAGCCAGGGCGTGGTCAGCATCGACACCGTCATCGCCAGCATGAAACCCGAGCCCACCCATTGCGCGCGCTCCTGCCCCAGGTTGAACTGCTGGCTCATCTCGGGGATGGCCACGTTGATGATGGTCGATGACATGACCGAGGCCATGGTGCCCAGCATCACCGCCGCCAGCAAGAACCAGCGGTAGCGCGCACCATGGCGCAGCTCAAGGGCGGCCAGGTCAGCCATGCTGCAGGGCTGGCGAAGGCTGGGAATGGAGTGGATGCATGGGGATCTGAATTTCGAAGGCTTGGCCATTTTCCTGCATGCGTGTGCCGGGCACGCGAAATTCCCCAGCCCTGGGTCACCCGTTCCCCGGATGTTCCATGAAACGAATGAAAAGCGTCTGCGCTGTGCCGCCGCGTTGATTTGAGCGTGAGCGCTCAGGGCGCGGCCGGTGCCGATGGCTCGGCGCGGTCCTGAATCGCCAGCAGGATCAGGGCGCTGTGGCGCGTGTCGCTGCCGACGCGGCGCGCATTCAGCACCAGCTTGCGCCGTCCGGTTCCGGGGAAATCGCCTTCCAACACAAAACCGCTGAAACTCTGGTCGCTGAGCAACACGGCCTGCAGCGCAACGCGCAGCGCCGGCACGTCCCACTGGCGCGCCCCGAGTTCAAATAGCAGCCGACCCGCCGTGTCGCGCTCGTTCAAGCCAAAGCTGGTGCAGAACGGTCGACTCGCAGCGATCACCCGCAAGTCGGCATCGAGCACCACCAGCGGCTCCAGCACCGCGTCCACCAAGCCCTCGGCCAGCTTGCGCGCTTCGCGCTCGGCGATGGCGGCGATGCGCTCGGTGATGTCGGTGAAGGTCAGCACCACGCCGTCGATCACGTTGTCCACGGTGCGGTAGGCCTGGATGCGCGCCAGAAACCAGGTGCCGTCGCTGCTGCGCACTTCCCGCTCGATCGGCACCAGCGTGTCCAGCACGCTCTGCGACTCGCTCAGCAGGTCTTCGCCTTCCAGGTTGGACTGCAGGTCGCTCAGTGGACGACCCACATCCGAAGGCGCCAGCCGATAGACCCGGACCGCGTCGCGCGTGAAGCGCCGGATGGCCAGATGGCGGTCCAGAAAAACGGTGCCGATGTTGATGTTGTCGAGCAGGTTCTTCATGTCGTTCTGCATGCTCGACAACTGCTCGATCTTGGACTGCAACTCGGTGTTCACGGTGATGAGTTCCTCGTTCACCGATTGCAGTTCTTCCTTGGAGGTCTCCAGCTCTTCGTTGGTGGACTGCATTTCCTCATTCGTGGACTGCATTTCCTCATTCGCCGACTTGAGCTCCTCGTTCGACGCCTGCTGTTCTTCAATCGTGGCCTGCAGGTTCTCTTTTGTGTAGCCCAGTTCGCGCTCCAGTTCCTCCACGCGCGTGCGCTCGGCCGAGGCCGCCGCCAGCTTGCCGCCCTTGGACTTCGGCGTTGGCGCCCGGGCCGCCTTGGCTGCCACTTCCTGGAAGCTCAGCAGCAGCAGCGGCTCGCCCGCGTCGGGCTCGGCCAGCGGACGCACGCAAAAAGCCAGGCCGTGAAACTCGCCGTTGCTGCGCACCGACACCTCCCGATCCAGCGTGGGCGTTCCCTGCATGGCCGCCTGGATCGCGGTGCGCAATTCCAGCTGCAGGCCTTCGCGCGCCATCTCGACCACGTTGAGCGTGGCCTGTCCCGGCGGGGCGCGCAGGTAGCGTCCGGTGTCGCCGTGCACGAAGCGAATATTGCCCTTGAGATCCGTCACCACCGAGGCTGGCGCGTAGGAATGGAGCAGCACGCGGCGCGTGAGTTCGGCGAAATTGACTTCCTTGGCTTTTGGCATGGATTCCTCAGGTACTTTGGAGACGCCGCTGCTGGCCCAGGCCATGCCACTGGACATGAGGGCGCGCACCGACGCGGACGAAGGCGTGGCGCGGTAGAGCTTCCACTTGCGCGACAGTGGGGTGAACAATTCGGGGTGATTGCCGATGCTCTCGGAGGGCGAGAGAAACAGCACGCCGCCGGGCTTGAGGGCATAGTGGAACGCCGGGATCAGGCGGGCCTGCAACTCCGGCTCCAGGTAGATCATCAGGTTGCGGCAACTCAGCAGGTCGAGCCGCGTGAAAGGGGGATCCTTGATCACGTTCTGCACGGCAAACACCACCATTTCGCGGATCTCCTTCTTCACGCGAAAGCCGGCTTCGTCCTTGGTGAAGAAACGCCGCAGCCGCTCGGGTGTCAAGTCCTGCGCGATGTTGGGCGGATAGGCCCCGGCGCGTGCGCTGGCAATCGCGTCGTCGTCCAGATCGGTGGCGTAGAGCTGAACCTTGAATTCGCGCTGCGTCTCGTCCATGATTTCGCGCAGCAGCATGGCGATGGAGAAGGCCTCTTCGCCGCTGGCGCAACCGGCGACCCAGGCGCGAAACACATAGTCTTCCGGCTTGTCCTTGAGCAGCGCTGGCAGCGCCTCGAGCTTGAGCACGACGAAGGCTTCGGGGTCGCGAAAAAAGCGCGTCACGTTGATCAGCAACTCCTTGAACAGCGTCAGCAGTTCGGGTGGATGCTCCTTGAGGTAGCGCGCATAGACCTCGGTGTCGTCGATGTCGTGCTGCGACATGCGCCGTTCGATGCGCCGGCCGATGGTGCTCTTTTTGTACTGCGAGAAATCGTGGCCCGTGGCGGCGCGCAACAGCGCCAGGATGCGGTTCAGGCCGCCGCTGGCGTTGCGCGTCAGCGGCAGCTTTTGCAGCAGTGCCAGTTTTCGCACGCCGGCCTGAAGCGCCTGCGGCATCTGCTCCGCAGGCAGCACCTGGGTGGCATAACCGGCCTGGATCGCGCTCGACGGCATGCCGTCAAAACGCGCGCTTTGCGGTTCCTGCACCAGGGTGATGCCACCGGCGCCGTGGATGGCGCGCGCGCCCAGCGTGCCATCGGTGCCGGTGCCCGAGAGGATGATGCCCACGGCGTTCTCGCCCTGGTCCTCGGCGAGCGAGCGCAAGAACGCGTCGATCGGCATGCGCTGGCCGCGCGGTTGTTCGGGAACGCTCAATTGCAACCGGCCGTTGAAGATGCCCATGTCGCGGTTCGGCGGGATGATGTACACATGGTTCGGCTCCACCGCCAACTGGTCAACCGCTTCGAGCACCGGCATCGCGGTGCTGCGCTGCAGGATCTCGGTGAGCAGGCTGGCGTGACTGGGGTCCAGGTGGGGCACCAGCACATAGGCCATGGCGCTGTCCATGCCGGTGTGCCGGAAGAACTGCTCGAACGCCTCGAGTCCGCCGGCCGAGGCGCCCAGGCCGACGATCGGAAAGCCCTGGTGCGGCGTGGCGTTCGACGGCTGCGTCGGCGCCGCTACGGCGTCGGCGCTGGCCGTCCCCGGGCTGATTTTGGCTGGCATGGCAGGGTTTTTCATGACGTTCTTCGGCCGCGATGCTACTCCAGTCGAAGCACCACGGTGCTGCGGGGCCGCACCCGCCGTGGTTCAGATGGTCACATTTGAACGCACAATTATGTTTTCATTACGATAATAAAGAAGTTACTATTTGTTCCCCACCCATGTTGCCTGACTTCAGCTGCGGCTTTGGCACCCATCAAGTCTTGAACGATGAAGAAGATCACACCCATTTTGCAAAAGCCCCCGGCCCGCGCCCCGGCGCGCTTCGTGCCGTCGGCGGGGCGGCGCAAGGCGGATTCGCCCGCAGCGTTGAAGAAGGCACTGCAGGAACTCAAGGCGCATCAAATCGAACTGGAGATGCAGAACGAGGAACTGCAGCGCACCCAGGCGGCGCTGGACGCCGAGGTGGCGCGCTACCTCGAGCTCTATGACCACGCGCCGGTAGGCTACGGTACCGTCACC
>CAIMSP010000007.1 GCA_903844215.1 uncultured beta proteobacterium
ATGCCTTGGCCCCAGTGAATCAGCCGATCAGGAGACCATTCCATATGCGCGCGGTGCGCAGCCGGCAGGTGCGCGGCCACCGTGGTGAATCCGCCCTTATGCGCATTGCGTTTGTGTGCAGCCACCCGCTGGCCACGGTGCACAACTTCAACCGCCGTCTGCGTGACCCGTAGCTCCAGCACCTGGCCCACCAGGGCCTGGGGTACGCTGTAGCGGTGGCCCTCAAACTCGACATGGTAGTCGATGTGCACCTTGACGGTCTTGAAGACGGCAAACTCCCAGGGTTGTGCTGGCAGCGCCTGCAATGCCGGGGCATCAATCTGGGCAAAGGCACTGGCACGGCTGCCCGGTAACTTCTGAAACAGCTTGTTGTTGAGCCGCTCCAGTAGCGGAGCAATGGCCTCGTTGACGTCATCCACGCCATAGAACTGCTGGTTGCGCAGTCGCATCAGTATCCAGCGTAATACGACTTGCACGCTTGATTCAACGATGGCCTTGTCCTGCGGACGCCGGGGCCTGGCCGGTAGGACGGAGGTGCCGTAGTGGCGCGCAAAGTCCTGCACCGTCTCGTTAGCCCGAGGCTCATACCGGTTGGCCTCGGCAATCATGGCCTTGGGGTTGTCGGGCACGATAAGCTGGGTGACGCCACCAAAGAACGTCATTGCCCGGGCCGTGGCACCCAGCCAGTCGGCCATGGTTTCTCTGGGCGTGGCATACGCAAAGGTATAGCCCGAGGCTCCCAGTGCCGCCACGAATATGTGTGCGCGCGCGCCACCACGCAAACCCACCGTCGAGCCGGCATAGTCGATGAACAACTTCTCGCCCGCACGGTGGACTTGGCGCATGGTGCGTTTGAGAGATTTGGCGTACTCGCGGTAGTGCAGGCAGAACTGGGCGTAGCGGTGTGTCTGCGCCTGCCCGTGCCGCTCGACGTGTTCCTCCCACAGCAGCATCAGCGTCATGCCCTTACGCCGCAGTTCGTGGTGGACCAGTCCGTAGTTGGGCAAGACAAAGGCGCTCAGTGCGGGGGCGCTGTTTATCAGCCGGGCGTGGAGCTGGGCCTCGTCCATGGATTGGACGTGCTCCCAGTTAAGGCCAGCAGCATTGGCCAGTCCGGCGTACTTGGTGACTACGCCTTTGGAGAGGCCCAGAGCCGCTGCTATTCGTTCATGGGAGAGTTTGCCCACGTATTTAAGACGCAGAACGTCCTTGATATTGCGCATTGAAATCCTTCGGGTATCGGGCATGGCTGTTCCAGCAAAGCTGGTCAGGCTACCCGTACGGTTTAGATAAAAATGCGCAACGCCATACCGCTGGTGTACGACGCCATTCTGGTGGCGTGACCGACCGTTCTGGCATCGTGACCGGTGATTCTGGTCGGATACCCAAATCGGTCACGATCGACCAGAACGGTCGGTCACGATGAATCAGAATCCTCGGTCACGATCCTCCAGAATCACCGGTCACGGTGTCCCAGAATACCCAGCAAGTCAGTCCAAAGTGCGTCACCCGTGCTGTTCGCCGCAGGCATGAGCATGACAATGAATGCCCACCCATTCTTTTATCCGGCGGTGCCGGATACATTGGCAGCCATACCTTTGTTGCCTTGCTTGAAGCCGGCTTCGCGCCTGTCATTTCGGACGGTTTTTAAAATAGCAAACTCGCGGTTTTGGAGCGATTGCAGCACCAACCCTTACGGCCACACCAAGCTGGTGTGTGAGGACATGCTGGCCGCAGTGCGCGTTGCCAGCCCAGATTGGCGCATGGGCGTGCTGCGCTATTTCAACCCCGTGGG
>CAIMSP010000008.1 GCA_903844215.1 uncultured beta proteobacterium
CGCGTGAGGCGTTGATGGTTGACAGGGCCCCATCGATGGCGGACAAGGCGTTGGTGGCGCTGGCAGAAGTTAGCACATTGATGGTGGAGATGCTCTGCGTGGTCAGTGTGGTCGATGGGTTGGTCGTGCCGGCAACAAAGCCTGCCTTCGCTGGTGTGCCACCACTGATCACGATACCTGCGGCATTGCTCGAATTGAGGATGATTCCACCCTTAACGGCCTGGTTGGCAATGGTCGTTCCTGCCGCAGCGAATCCAGTAATGTCAATGTTGCGTCCGTCCACTGCCGTGAAGGTGACTGCGCCGGTAACGGCGTCTGAAGTTGCTGAAACGCCTGACTGAGCGGACACAAGATTAAATGCGGCGGCCACATTGGCGCCCGAACCAATGGCGTCAGTGCCTGCTGCAATGGCGCCCACGCTGACCCCGTTGACCGTACCAACATTCGCAACAACAGCGCCAAAAACGCCGACAGTGATCGCTGCCGACGTGGTTGGCGCAACTGTGGCGGAGACGCCAGACTGTGAAGAAACTGCGTTGATCGCCGCCGCAACGGAGAAGGCGCTGTTTGCCCCTTGCCCAGGCGCCGCTCCCACACCGGATGCGCCGACTTGAACGCCGTTCAAGGTTACATCACCGGCGTTCAGTGCTGCGGTCACCGGACCCGTGACGGCGCGACTGGTTGCGGTTGAAGAGCCGCTGCCGCCCAAGGCGGAGGTACGTGCACTCGCAATGGAAGCGATGGTGATGCTGTCGTTGGTCGTGCCATTCGCACCCACTTGAAATTTCTGTGCCGTGAAGGATCCGTCCAGCAGGTTCACGCCATTGAAGGACGAACTTTGTGCGACGCGGTCGATTTCCGAGGAGAGTGCCTGCACTTCGTTGTCCAGTGCGGCGCGGTCCGAAGCGGAGTTGGTGCCGTTGGCGGATTGCACTGCGAGTTCACGCATGCGCTGCAAGTTGCTGCTGATCTGGCTCATGGCGCCTTCTGCCGTTTGCGCCAGTGAGATGCCGTCGTTGGCATTGCGCGCCGCCTGGTTGCTGCCCTGGATCTGGGCGGTCATGCGCTCGGCAATGGAGAGCCCCGCAGCGTCGTCCTTGGCGCTGTTGATGCGCAGGCCGGAAGACAGGCGCTGCATGGCGGTGGACAGGTTTGCCTGATTCGTGTTCAGGTTGTTCTGTGCCACCAACGAGTTGATGTTTGTATTGATGGTCAAGGACATGGCGAAACTCCTAATAAATCCTGATTGAGAAAAGACCGGTTTCGCTGCCGATTGCAAAGCCCACTCACAAGTGGGTAATCAGTAACGATGGCCAAATTGTGAAGAAGACGGGTCGCGACAAAAGGGCGATAAGCGCCGGAAAACCCGCCAAATTCACCCTGCGCACGGAGTCTTGATGGGTGAAAACCCTCGATGAATGCAAATGACCCCGGAATACCCGGCTTCTTTGCGGCGAAAACAAAAGAGATGTGCTAAAGCGGGCGCGGCCACCGAAGTTGCTAAAGTTTCTTTGCGGGTGTCCGAAAACATATCCAACGGGTCCCAAAAAGGCTCGCCGTCCGGAAAGCGCCACAGAGGCGTGCCGGTCATAGCGGCCCCGCTTCGGTGGGGCGTTGAGATCGGCAGCAATGCCGGATTTACTTAGCCACCATGGCTTATAGGAGCTTCAAATGACTTCCATCGTTAATACCAACATCAACTCGTTGGTGGCGCAGAACAACCTGAACACCAATCAGGCTTCGTTGGCCACCGCCATGCAGCGCCTCTCCAGCGGCCTGCGCATCAACAGCGCCAAGGACGACGCTGCCGGCCTCGCCATCAGCCAGCGGATGCAGTCGCAGATCACCGGCTCCAACCAGGCCGCGCGCAATGCCAACGACGGCATCTCGCTGGCGCAAACGGCTGAAGGCGCGTTGTCGCAAATCGGCAGCAACTTGCAGCGCATGCGTGAACTCGCAGTGCAGTCCGCCAACGGCACGAACTCCGCATCCGACCGCGCCGCGTTGAACAACGAAGTGCAGGCCCTGTCCCAGGAAATCGACCGCGTGGCACAAAGCTCTTCTTTCAATGGCGTGAACCTGCTGGACGGCTCCTTCACGGCGCAGAAGTTCCAGGTGGGTGCCAATGCCACTACCAATGACAGCATCACGGTGGCACAGATTGCCAGCGCACGTACCTCCGCCTTGGGCGGCAGCGGTGTGTCAACCCAAACCACGGCAGTCGGTACGGCAACGACCACGGCCTTGGCTGTGGGCGACCTGACTTTGAATGGATTCCAGGTCGGCGCAACGACCATTGGTGCATCTGCCGGTCAATCGGCGGCCAGCGCCTTCTCCATTGCGGCCGCCATCAATGCGGTTTCATCCCAGTCGGGTGTAACGGCGGCAGCGATTGCCACGTCGGTCACAGGTGCCGCCGCAAGCAGTTTTATCGGTGTCACGTCGGGTGCGACGACCACGATTAACGGTGTGGTGGTGGGCAATGTTGCCGCCGGCACGAATGCCGCTGGCACGGGCGCCAATGTGGCTGCCGCGATCAACCTGGTATCAGGCAGTTCGGGTGTCACGGCGACGGCCAATGCCAGCACCGGTGCGGTGACCTTGGCTGCCGCCGACGGTCGTGACATTGTCGTGGGCGCAGGATTGACTGCAGCACTCACAGGTATTACTCCCGCAACCACCCACGGAACCGTGACGCTGACCTCCAGTGCGGCCGGCGGCATCGTGGCCAGTGGCGCGAACTTCGCCTACGCTGGTTTGAGCTCAACGGTCTATGCCCCATCGACCACCCTCACCATCAACAGCATCTCCTCGATCAACGTGCTGACTTCAACCAACGCCACCAACGCCCTGTCCGCCATCGATGGCGCCCTGTCAACCATCAACGCCTCACGCGCCGCCCTGGGTGCGTATCAGAATCGCTTCACTTCGGTGGTGGCCAGCCTGCAAACCACCGCGCAGAATTTGACCGCGTCGCGCAGCCGGATTCAGGACGCGGACTTTGCGTCGGAAACGGCCAGTCTGTCGCGTGCTCAGATCCTGCAGCAAGCCGGCACCGCCATGGTGGCGCAGGCGAACTCGCTGCCGCAGGGCGTGCTGTCGCTGCTGAAATAACGGGTCGGCGCCCCCGGCCTTACGCCGGGCGGCTTCGCTTTGCTTGCCATGGCCACTTTTGTGGCCATGCTTGTTTTTGCCCTCACCCCAAGCATCTCCCGCGAGCAGCAGGCCGACGCCAACTAAGCGCTCGTCGCCGGGGCGCAAGCACGCGCTGGCTGGAGCGCCGTCACTGATCCAGGAGCCTGATAGCGGTCCGATGCCATCTGGCATGTGCATTCGATTGTGCATACAACGGACCAGATGGAGATCGCGTTCGACCCAGAAAAGGCCGCCGCCAATCCGGTGAACCACGATGGCGTGACTTTTGAGGAAGCCAAGCAGGTGTTGCTCGATCCCGCTATGTGCTCGCGCACCAGCCTAAATCATTCGATTGGCGCAAACGGGGTGGGCGTCCGCATCCATGGAAGCATGTGCCTCCAGCGGTTTTTGAAGCGGCTTGCGCGGGGCTGAACGGGATCATTTCAATTTGTGCCTGAAGCGCGCGCCATAATCCGGCGATGCCTGCCCACCCACCTGAAGTACAAGACCTGATCGAGCGTCCGGTGCTCGATGCGAGCGAAGCGTTCGACGCCACGGCGCGGGCCCGCTTCGTGCCTCGGCCGGTGTTGAACGCGCGCTTTCTGTTCGCGCACCCGGCCCACCTGATCGCCCTGGGCTTTGGCTCGGGCCTGAGCCGCGTGGCGCCGGGAACGGCGGGCACGCTCTGGGCCTGGCTGGTGTTTGCCCTGCTGCAGCCCTACCTGAACGACGCGGCCTGGGCGGCGCTGATTGCGCTGTCGCTGCCGCTGGGCTGGTGGGCCTGCACGCTGACGGCGCGCCACCTGCAGGTATCGGACCCCGGTGCCATCGTTTGGGACGAGGTGGTGGCCTTCTGGCTCATGCTGTGGCTGGTCATGCCCACGGGCTTCTGGGGGCAATTCGCGGCGTTCGCGCTGTTCCGTTTCTTCGACGCCGTCAAGCCCGGACCCGTGGCCTGGGCCGACCAAAGCTTCAAGGGCTTTGGCGCGCGCGGCGGCTTTGGCATCATGTTCGACGACCTGGTGGCGGCCTTTTGCGCGCTGTTGCTGCTGGCGCTCTGGAGGCTGCTGTGAGTGGCACAACATCGGATCTCTGCGCGCAACTGGCGCTGGGCTTGGCGCAGCGCGGCTGGATGATGGCCAGCGCCGAGAGCTGCACCGGCGGCCTGATCGCGGCGGCCTGCACCGATCTGGCCGGCTCCAGCGTCTGGTTCGAGCGCGGCTTCGTCACTTACTCGAACGCGGCCAAGACCGACATGCTGGGCGTCGATGCGCAATGCATCACCGAGCACGGCGCCGTGAGCGAGCCGGTAGCGCGTGCCATGGCGCTGGGTGCAGTGCGCCACTCGGGCGCGCCGGTGGCCGTCGCCGTCACCGGCATCGCCGGCCCCAGCGGCGGCTCGGCCGACAAGCCCGTGGGCACGGTCTGGTTTGGCTGGGCCGTCGGCGCCAGCGTGCACACGCAGCTGCAGGTCTTTGCCGGCGACCGCGCCGCCGTGCGTGCGGCGGCGGTGCGACACGCCTTGCGCGGCCTGGTCGAACTACTTGCCCAGGTCCGCTAAGGCCGCACGCAAGGCCTGCGGCAGCGGCGTCAGCGGCTGCACGCCGATGAAGGCGGCGAGCTTGTCGCCGGACAAGGCGTAAGGCGTTTGCCACAGGTAGCGCATTTCGCTGAGCTCGCGAAACATCGGCACGGCAAAGCTCAGGCTGTGGATCAGCCACCAGGGCATGCGGCCCAGCTTCAGGCGCTGCCCCGGTGCGAGCCAGCCCCGCTCCTGCGCCACGGCCTGCATGAGAGCGGCCCAGTCGCTGCCCTTGAGCTGGTGCCCGGCAAAGCCAAAGCTGGCGTGCCGTGGCAGGGCGGCGGGGTCTTGCGCCAGTTTGTCGGCGACCGCGACGAAACTGCGCGCCAGATCGGGCAAATAGGCCCAGGAGGTGGCGACATCCATGGCGCCGGGGTAGCTCATCTTGCCTTTCTGGATGTCCTTGGCCAGCGCAATATCGAACCAGCTGCCGCTGCCGCTGCCGAAGTAGTCGCCCGCGCGGATCACCACGCTGCGCACGTCGCTGTCGATCAGGCGCTGCTCGGCGGCGACGCGCAAAGCGCCCTTGCGCGTGCTCGGGCGCTGCGGCGTTGCCTCGTCCAGCAGGGCCGGCATGGAGGCGCCGTAGTTGTAAACGTTGCCGGGGAACATCAGCGTCGCGTCCAGCGTCTTGGCCAGGCCCAGCGCGGCCTCCATCAGCACCGGCAGTTGCTTGGCCCACTGCGGATAGGGCGGATTCAGTGCGTGGACCACGACGCTGGCGCCGCGTGCCGCCTGGGCCAGCGCCGCCCCGTCAGCCAAGTCAATCGGCAGCCACTGCACGCCGGCAAGCCTGGCCGACGCGCCGGGGCGGATCTGGCCCAGCACGTTCCAGCCGGCCTCGGAGAAGGCGCGTGCGGCAGCCATGCCAAAACGCCCGCGGGCGCCGAGAATGAGAACGGTGGGTTGCATGTCATCTCCAAAAAATTGAATCGTCGAGGCGAGGGCCGGGGCCGATGAGCTGATTGTCAAACGCCTTGAATATCTCCACAATTAGCTAAATATTCATAACAGCTATTCATCTTTGAATAGCATTACCGATGCCACAGAACTTCGACTGGCGCCTGCTGCGCTGCTTTTTGGCCGCGCTTGAACACGGCAGCCTGCTGGGCGCGGCGCGCGCGCTCAAGTCGAGCCAGCCCACCATGGGCCGGCATCTGGCCGAACTCGAATCGCAGCTCGGCGTGGTGCTGTTCGAGCGCACCGGGCGCGGCCTCAAGCCCACGGCCATGGCCTTGCAGTTGGCACAGCCGGCGCGGGCCATGGAGGCCAACGCGCTGCAACTCACGCGCCAGCTCACGGGAGCCCAGGCGACGGCCACGGGAACGGTGCGCATCTCGGCGAGCCAGCCCGTGGCCTGCCTGCTGCTGCCCCAGGTGTTGACGCGGATGCGCCAGCACCTGCCGCAGATTCAGGTCGAACTGGTGTCGAGCAACGCGGTGAGCAACCTGCTGCGCCGCGAGGCCGATATCGCGGTGCGCATGCTGCGCCCGACCCAGGCCACGCTCGTGGCGAAAAAGATTGGCGAAGTGCAGATGGGCATCTTCGGGCACAGCAGCTATCTGGCGCGGCGTGGCACACCGCAGCGCGTGGAAGATCTGCTCACGCACGAACTGGTTGGCAACGACACGGTTGACACCATCACCCGCGCCGCGCGCGCCCTGGGTCATGAACTGGGACGCGAAGCCTTCGCGCTGCGCAGCGACGACCTGATGGTGCAGTGGAGCGCGGTGCGCTCCGGCTTTGGCCTGGGTTTCCTGGGCCTGTACCAGGCGCAGGCCGAGCCCGATTTGCGGCGCGTGTTGCCGGCACTCAAGATCGCTGCGCTGCCGATGTGGCTGGCCGTGCACCGGGAAATTCGCACCAGCCAAGGCATCCGCGCGGTGTACGATTACCTGGCCCACGCACTCGCCGAACTCATCCGATGAAAGGCCGCGCCATGACGCCCCAAGCCCAGACCCTGACGCGCTTCTATACCGCCTTCGCCGCACTCGATGCTGCGGGCATGGCGTCGTGCTACGCCGACTCGGTGGTCTTCGACGACGAGGTGTTTTCACTCCAGGGCAAGGCCCAGACCATGGGCATGTGGACGATGCTGTGCGACGCCATCCGCACCCAGGGGCGGGATGACTGGCGGCTGGACTTCAGCGCCATCGGCGCCGACGCGCACACCGGCCAGGCGCACTGGGAGGCGCACTACCGCTTCAGCGGCACCGGTCGCCTGGTGCACAACCGCATCGATGCGCAATTTGGTTTCGACCCGCAGGGCCTGATCTGCAGTCACCGCGACCAATTCAATTTCTGGCGCTGGTCACGTCAGGCGCTGGGCGCCCCGGGCTGGGTTCTGGGTTGGACGGCGCTGCTGCGCCGCAAGGTGCGCGCCCAGGCCCGTGCCAAGCTGAAGAAATTCCTGGCGGTCCGGGCCGGGGCCTGAGCGCGAGGCGGCAACAGGGCGCTGATCAGGGCTTGTGCGCCGAGTGATCCATCGCCGGCACATCCGCAGGCGCGGCGTTGCTGACCTTGAGCTTCATGTCGATGCGGGTTTCGCCGCCCTTGGCATTCTTCACCACCAGGTTCAGCGGAACGACGGCGCCGATTGGCAGCGGCGCTTTCAGGTCCATCAGCATCACGTGGTAGCCGCCGGGCTTGAGCTCGATCGTCTTGCCCGCCGGCAGGTCCAGCCCGGCCTCCAGGGCGCGCATCTGCATCACGCCGCCCACCATTTTCATCTCGTGCACCTGCACCACGCCCGCCGCCGCCGAGGAGGCGCTGACCAGCGTGCCGCCGTCCTTGCTGGTGATCTTCAGGAAGGCACCGGTGGCTTGCTGGCCCGGCACCGTGGCGCGCACCCAGGCATCCTTGACGAGCACGTTTTGCGCCTCAGCGGCAGCGCCAGCAAGCGCCAGAACGAGGGCGATGAGTTTCAGTTTCATGGTGGAATCTCCGGGGAAAGGGATGGTCTTTGCCGACGGCCGATTGTAGGGGACGGCTGCGGTCTCACCCCTTGCAGCTTGATGTGGCGCAATGATTTTGCCAATGGGCGGCGCATGATGAACGCGTATCCGGAGGTAAATCATGCGACCACTCGAATGTGCCCCGTTCAAGCAACAACTGCTGCAACAGCGCGAGTCCCTGCTCGATCGATTACGCCAACTGCGCGGCGGCGACAGCCGGGTGGGCGCGGCGTCGGCGCACCTGGGGCAGGCCGAGGACTCCTTTGCGCAAGCGCTGGGCGAACGCGA
Organism: uncultured beta proteobacterium; assembly: GCA_903844215.1. Taxonomy (GTDB): domain Bacteria; phylum Pseudomonadota; class Gammaproteobacteria; order Burkholderiales; family Burkholderiaceae_C; genus CAIKVZ01. The sequence goes on from CAIMSP010000008.1 coordinate 7,960, forward strand.
GTTGGAGATGATCCTGGACGAGCGCGAGAGCGCCGAGATTGACGCCATCGATGCGGCCTTGGAACGCATTGAGGACGGCAGCTATGGGCAGTGCGCCGAGTGCGGGGGCCAGATTGCGCTGGCTCGGCTACAGGCGGCACCGCAGGCGCAGCGCTGCATCGCCTGCCAGGGCCAATACGAGTCGAGGCCACCGGCGCCATCCGCACACTGAGGGCGACGCGCCGGCGCGCGGCCAGGCGTTGCGCTGACGCTGCAAGGCAGCGCGCGTTGCGGGACTGCGCTTTGCTTTACAGTGGGCGCCAAGCCAACGCACGAGGAACACGCCATGAGCAGCACCGCGCCACCTGATTTAAGCCAACGACCAATGCGTCAGACCCAGGTGGTATCCGCCTTGCAGGCGCTGCTGCCGGCGCACGCGCTGCTATGGCAGAGCGAGGACACCACGCCCTACGAATGCGACGGGCTCACCGCCTACCGCCAACGCCCGCTGGTGGTGGCGCTGCCGGAAACCTATGCCCAAATCCAGGCCGTGCTCAAGGTCTGCCATGCGCTGGCGGTGCCGGTGGTGGCACGCGGTGCCGGCACGGGGCTGAGCGGCGGCGCCATGCCGCACGCGCTGGGTGTGACGCTGAGCCTGGCCAAGTTCAACAAGATCCTGCAGGTGGACGCCACGAGCCGCACCGCGCTCGTGCAATGCGGCGTGCGCAACCTGGCCATCAGCGAAGCGGCCGCGCCGCTGGGCCTGTACTACGCGCCCGACCCGTCGAGCCAGATCGCCTGCACCATCGGCGGCAACGTGGCGGAAAACTCCGGTGGCGTGCACTGCCTGAAGTACGGATTGACGCTGCACAACGTGCTGAAGATCCAGGGCTTCACCATGGAGGGCGAGGCCGTCACCTTCGGCGGCGACGCCCTGGACGCGCCGGGCTACGACCTGATGGCGATCATGGTCGGCAGCGAAGGCATGCTGGCCGTGGTGACCGAGGTCACCGTCAAGCTCACGCCCACGGCACAACTGGCGCGCTGCATCATGGCCAGCTTTGACGACATCCGCAAGGCCGGCGACGCGGTGGCGGCGGTGATTGCCGCGGGCATCATTCCGGCCGGTTTGGAGATGATGGACAAGCCCATGACGGCCGCCGTGGAGGACTATGTGCACGCCGGCTACGACCTGAGCGCGGCGGCGATTTTGCTGTGCGAAAGCGATGGCACAGCCGAAGAAGTGGAAGAGGAGATCGGCCGCATGAGCGCGGTGCTGCAAAGGCATGGCGCGACCGCGATTGCGGTGAGCAAAGACGAGGCCGAGCGGCTGAAATTCTGGAGCGGGCGCAAGAACGCCTTCCCTGCCTCAGGGCGCATCAGCCCGGACTACATGTGCATGGACTCGACCATTCCGCGCAAACGCCTGGCCGACATCCTGCTGGCGATTCAGGACATGGAGAAGAAGTACGGACTGCGCTGCGCCAACGTGTTCCACGCGGGCGACGGGAATCTGCATCCGCTGATCATGTTCGACGCCAACATCCCCGACGAGCTGCACCGCGCCGAACTGTTCGGCGCCGACATCCTGGAGACCAGCGTCGCCATGGGCGGCACCATCACCGGCGAGCACGGCGTGGGCGTGGAAAAACTCAACTCCATGTGCGTGCAGTTCAGCGCGGCGGAGAACGAGCAGATGTTCGGCATCAAGCGCGCCTTCGACAGCCAGGGCCTGCTCAACCCCGGCAAGGTGATCCCCACGCTGCAGCGCTGCGCCGAGTACGGCAAGATGCTGGTGCGCGGCGGCAAGTTGTCGCACCCGGATTTGCCGCGGTTTTGAAAAGCCGCTATGACCGACGGGTCAGAGCGTGAACGTGAACCCCTCGATCAGCGCACCCGGCACCCTTGCCCCGCCCAGTGCGCGCTGGAAATAGGTGTCCACGGCCGGGTCGATCTCGGCTTCATCGGTCAGCGCCAGCAGCTTGGGGCCGAGCGCTTCGAACAGGCTTTCGTCCCAGCGCAGATCGTTGATCGGTCCCACGATCTCGCCGTTCTCGACCCAGAAGCAGGCGTAGCGCGTCATGCCGGTGACGCGCGCGGACACCGGGTCGCTCCAGTTCAGGTAATGCAGATTGGACAGGTACAGGCCCGTGCCCAAGGCCTTGAGCACGTCGGCCTGGGCCAGCGTTCCCGGCGCCACGTCGAGCGCGCGTGGGCCTTCGCTTTCGCTCGCTGCATTCGCGCTCAAGCCATATTCCTTGGCGCTGCGCGAACTCACCAGCAGCGTGCTGAGTTCGCCCTGTGCGATCAAGGGCAAGTGCGTGGCGCTGACCTCGCCCAAGCTGTTGAAACGCGGGCTCAGTCCCAATGAAAAATTCTCGCCCAGACTCAGCAAGGGCGAAAGCCGCAATTCCTTTTCCGCCAGCTTCTTGAACGGGCAGCGGCCCTGCTTCCAGGCCGCCGCCGAGAGCGCGTTCCAGCCCAGCATGCCGACCAGATCGGAGAAGGCGCGCGGCGCCAGATAGGTGCGGTACTGGCCCGGCTTGACGTCAACCTTCGGGCGCTTGAGCAACTCCAGCAGGTCACGCGTGCGCCCCAGGTTGGCGGCCCAGGCCGACGCGTCCCAGCGCGAGCCGGCGTAGCAGCCCTTGGCGGCGCGCGGCCCGTCGTACAGCGAGTAGTCGAGAAAGAAGGTCTCGGTGGCAAACCAGTGGCTCTGCCCGGCAGAATTGCGGTTCGCGCGAATCGTCACGCCCCCGGCGTAAAAGCCCGCCAGATCGCAGCCCAGCGCCGGCCCCACCACGGCCTGCACCAACTCGCCGGCATCCAGCAAGGCGCCGCGAAATTCTTCGTCGCTGCGGCCGTTGTTGCACAGCGCGACCTGATGCGGATCGAGCTCGAGCACGAGCACCTCGTCGCGGCTGCGCTGCAGCAAGGCGTCGAGTGCGGCGCGGTCGGCGCCCGGCTGGCCGCACAGGGTCAGCGACTGCTCCACGCTGCGGCCCTGAGACTGCAGGCTCACGTTCAAGACGCGCTGATGCACGTCGGTGTTCTGGCGCACCCGGTTGCCGTTGAAGCGCACAAACAGCGACTCCTCGGCCGTGAGGTTGAGCGTGGCGGCCTCGCCGGCGCGCAACTGGCCCAGCAGATGATCGGCCAGCGCATCGAAATGGACCCGCGTTGGGGTCATGAAATCAGGGTTCATGCCGAGCGCCTCCGACGCGGTGTCGTCCTCAATGAGCTGCTGCGTCGGCGCATGCAAGCCTTCGGCTTGTCCATCCCCAACTGCGCCGGGCCTCATGCCTGCCCTCCAAACACCTGCACGCCACGAAACAGGCAGGCGGGCGAGGCGTGGCCCACGCGGATCACCTGGCTGGGTTCGCCCTTGCCGCAGTTGGGCGTGCCGTGCGCCTGCTGGTCCTTGCCGACGCCGGCCAGGCGGCGCCAGAAATCCACGGTCACGCCGCGGTAGTTGGGGTTGCGCACCACCTCCTGGAGTTGGCCGTTGCGGATCATTTGCCCGTGCTCACAGCCGAACTGGAACTTGTTGCGGTAGTCGTCGATGGACCAGGAACGATTCGTCTGCATCAGCACACCGAGCTCCACCTGGGCGATCAATTCGTCCAGCGTGGCGCTGCCCGGCTCCAGATTGATGTTGGCCATGCGGTCGATGGGCGCGCGGTTCCAGGACGCGGAGCGAAAGTTCGCCACGCCCGGCAGCCCGCTGCGCTGCTGCGATTCAAGCGCGCCCAGGCCGCGCTGCAGCACGCCGTGCTCGATCAGCAATTCGCGCGTTGCGGGGTTGCCGCCATCGTCAAAGGCATAGCCGGCCAACTCATTCGCCCGGCCCGGATCGAAGCTCACGTTCATCAAGGCCGACCCGTATTGCAGCCGGCCGAAATCCTCCGCTTGGACGAAGCTCCAGCCGGCGTAATTGCGTTCATCGCCCAGGATGCGATCGAGTTCCAGCGGGTGGCCGATGGACTCGTGAATCTGCAGCATCATCTGGTCCGGCATCAGGATCAGGTCCATGTTGCCGCTGGGGCAATTGGGCGCCTGCAACAACTCCAGCGCTTCGTGCGCGATGCGCTGCGCCTCACGCTCCCAGCGCTGCGGCTCGAAGGCTTCGCCGCCAAACTGGCCGGTGTGCGACCAGGTGCGCGTCTGCGACTCCATGCCCTGCGCGGCGGTCGCGCCGAGCGTGATGTCCACCATGTCAAAGTGCTGACGGATGTCGGCGCCGTTCGAGGAGAAATACGCCAACTGCGTCTGCACCGTCATGGCGCGCGCGCTGCGGTTCACCAGCAACTCCGAGCCCTTCATGGCGCGGCTGGCGCCATGCAGGCAGTGCTTGATTTGCGCCAACGGCGTCTGTGCCAGCGCCTGGCTGCGCGGGCTCTGATACTGCCCTTGCGTCGCAGGGCGCTGCGCGGGCGTGAAGCCATGCACCTTGTGCGCGCTGGTGGCGCGCGTGGTGGCCAGCGCCCGCTCGAAGCCGCGCTTCAAGCCCTCGGCGCTCAAATCGGCGGTCGCGGCAAAACCAAAATGCCCGTCCACCAGCACTTCGCACATGGCGCCGGCGTCGAGCGTGCTCTCGTTCTTTTCTGGCTGGTCATTGCGCACGCTGCGCACCGACGTGGCCTCGCTGGAGTAGCGCAGGCCGGCCCAATCCGCCGCTTGGCGGGCGTGGCGCAATGCGCTTTCAGGGAAGCTGACTTCTTGTTTGAACATGGCGAGTCGCGCGTTTGGGGGCGGGGACTACCCTCCCCCAAACGGGCCGAATTTTAAAAGGTGGGTCAGTCTACCCTGATTGAAAAAACAGTTGACATATGGATCTATAAACAGTATTTTCTAGGGATTCAACGATCTATTTGCTGCACATGAAACCAGAATCCGCATCTGAAAATTTCGCCAACTTCGTTTCCGGTCGTCGGTTCAAAACCATCTTGGCCGATCCACCCTGGCAATTCCAAAATCGCACGGGAAAAGTGGCGCCCGAACATAAGCGACTCAACCGATACGGCACACTCACACTGGACGACATCAAGGCGCTGCCTGTCGCTGATGCAGCCGCTGATTCTGCGCACCTTTATCTTTGGGTCCCAAACGCTCTATTGCCAGACGGGCTTGCCGTCATGGCCGCATGGGGATTCAAGTACAAATCAAACGTCATATGGCAAAAAATTCGCAAAGATGGCGGTCCTGACGGTAGGGGCGTCGGGTTTTACTTTCGCAATGTCACCGAGATCCTGCTTTTTGGGACGCGCGGCAAGAACGTCAGAACACTGCAACCCGGGCGCACTCAAGTCAACATCATGAGCACGCGCAAACGGGAGCACTCTCGCAAACCCGACGAACAGTACCCGCTCATCACCTCCTGTAGTCCCGGCCCCCATCTGGAGTTGTTTGCCAGAGGCCAGCGCGAGGGTTGGGCTATCTGGGGCAATCAAGCCGACGCCGGCTACGCGCCCAATTGGCCGACTTACGCCAATCACTCACAATCCGCCGTTGATTCGGAACCCTTGCTCGTTTAACGTGAAAGTTAGTACGGATCACCGCTCACACTGAGGTCGTCGTCGAGTTGTTCGACTTGTGCCGCATCGAAAACAACGATGGAAGCAGGCAATCCGATCAGCAGTAGCGGACACGGATTGCCGACGCCACGCTCGACACGGTGCATTAATTTATCCCAATGGGTTGTGGCCTGCCCAAACTTATTGGACACAAAGTTGTTCACCCACGCATCGGCAAAGGCAATGGGATCCTTGTCCCGCCCCACTCGTTTCAGGATGTTCGCTCGCTGTTTTGGCGTCGGCGTCACGCCGTTCGCCGAAAGTACGTCCATCGACGTGATGTGGCGTTCCTTTGCGAAACGGTGCACCGCATCGAAAAGCCCATCTTGCAGCGACCTTCCGCGCGTGACGATGACACCTACACTGATGGCACCTTCGGCGTGCAGCCGCTTGAAGTTTTCAAGATCGCGGTCGTAAAACGGATCTTTGTTATTCCACTCAATTTCCATTGCCACGACACCCGAAAGCCCAAACCGCTTGACGTGATCAACCTCATGTGACGTCGACTCCCGCTGCACGCCATCGATAGTTTTTCCGATTTCGAAAACGTGCTTTTCCCACCCCATGTCAGCCAACGATTTACGCAACCTTTGCGTGAACTTGGTTTCACCACCACCCGAGCCAATAATTTCAGTGATGGGCAATGCTATGCCTTGTAGCACTGCGGCAATTTCAGTCAACGCGGCAGCAAAGTCACCCGCGAGAATTGACTTTGCGTGGGATAAAAACAAAACGTCGAAGCCCTCGGACTGAAGGTTCTCGATCGTAGGCGACGGCGACGGGGCTGTAGCGCGCAGTTTTTTTGACATAGCAGTGTAGGGTAAACAAAGGCTTTTCACGACTCGTCGCGTTGATGCAAATTCGACCCTACAACATGCTGCTCAGCGCCTGCTCCAGATGCTGCACCGTGCGATCGACGTTGCGCAACTTGTCCAGGCCGAACAGCCCCAAGCGGAAGGTCTGAAAATCCGCGCCTTCGTCGCATTGCAACGGCACGCCGGCCGCCGTCTGCAGACCTTGAGCGGCAAACTTCTTGCTCGACTGAATTTCGGCGTCGCTGGTGTAACTCACCACCACGCCCGGCGCCTGAAAGCCCGCAGCGGCCACGCTGGGGAAGCCCTTGCCTGTCAGCAGCGCGCGCACCTTGTGGCCCAACTCCTGCTGCGCCGATTTGGCAGCCTCAAAGCCCATGTCCTTGGTTTCAATCATCCGGTCGCGCAGTGTGGTCAGAGCGTCGGTGGGCAGCGTGGCGTGGTAGGCATGGGCGCCCGACTCGTAGCTCTCCATGATCTGCAGCCACTTGCGCAGATCGCAAGAAAAGCTGCTGCTGGTCGTGCTGTCGATGCGCGCTCGCGCGTGTTCGCTCAGCATCACCATGGCGCAGCAAGGCGAACTGCTCCAACCCTTTTGCGGTGCGCTCACCAGCACGTCCACGCCCGTGGCCTGCATGTCCACCCACATGGCGCCCGAGGCGATGCAGTCGAGCACAAACAACCCGCCATAGGCGTGCACGGCGTCGCAGACGGCGCGCAGGTAGTCGTCGGGGAGAATCATGCCGCAGGCGGTTTCCACATGCGGGGCGAACACCACGGCGGGTTGCTGCTGCGCGATGCTGGCGACGACCTCATGGATGGGCGCGGGCGCAAACGGCTGCTGCTTGCCCGGCTGGGCGCGGCGCGCCTTGAGCACGATGGTTTCCGACGGGATCTTGCCCATGTCGAAGATCTGGCTCCAGCGGTAGCTGAACCAGCCATTGCGAATCACCAGCACTTTTTGATCGGTGGCGAACTGGCGCGCCACCGCCTCCATGCCAAAGCTGCCGCTGCCCGGAACGATCACCGCCGAATGCGCGTGATAGACCTCCTTGAGCATGGCCGAAATGTCTTTCATGACGCCCTGAAAGCGCCCGGACATGTGATTCAGTGCGCGATCGGTATAGACCACCGAAAACTCCAGCAACCCCTGCGGGTCCACGTGTGCTAACAAGCCAGGCATATTCAACTCCATTGCAGAACAGGGCTCCCAGCTTATCAGGTCGGCCCCCTCGCAGCCCTTGCCACCGGCAAAGCCCCAACATGGGCCACAATGCCGCCATGCAACTCGTTCCCCTGGTCGAACTCACGCGCGCGGGCACGCTGGAAAACCAGCACCTGGGCGCCATCGCCGTCGTCAACACGCAAGGCCAGGTCCTGGCCCATGCCGGCGACCCCTACTGGCTGAGCTTCTCGCGCTCCACGCTCAAGGCCTTGCAGGCCCTGCCCTTTATGCAGGCGGGCGGGGCCCAGCACTTCGGGTTTTCCTCGCAGCAG
>CAIMSP010000009.1 GCA_903844215.1 uncultured beta proteobacterium
CTGGAGTTCCAAAACCAAAATCGACTACGATTCGTGCGCATTCCCGTGCGTACTCAACCGGCTGTGTGTCCACTTATCTTTCGGGAAATGCTGTACAGACCAACCGAGCCACTTCTTCCATCACCTTCATTTTGTTCCTTTACTTCTGTGTCGGAGTACTCGCCTTTCCGATGCAGCCGAAGGTCTCGCTCAACCGGACGTTCGGCGTCGCAAGAATCACAACTGCGCCGCACGAGTCGGCGCTAACCTACGGAGCCAACACCCATGACTACGACGCTTCTAGCCCTTCTAGGGTTTCTCTGTTGGACCCTGTTCTTGCTCGTGCTCATGGAGGCGATTCGATCCAAACTGGTTCTCACTCGCGAGGTTCCTGCCAACGGCTTCAATCCCGAGAACTCGAATCTATCGCCTTTCATGCAACGCCTGGCGCGCGCGCATGCTAATTGCTTGGAGGGGTTGCCACTGTTTGGCGGTTTCATGGTTCTCGCGGTCATCGCAGGCAAGTCAAACATCACCGATCCATTGGCCTACGTGTTGCTCGGCGCACGCATTGCCCAGTCGGCGATTCACCTTGCATCAACATCACCACTCGCTGTGACCGCAAGATTCACCGCCTTTTCAGTCCAAATGGGCATCGCCGTGTACTGGGCCATCAAGTTCCATGCTGGCTAGCCGCAGCCAGGCGACCCCGAACTCTTCCTTGGCCGCGAAAGCCTCTACAAGGCACTTACACCGGGCGCGAAGCCTCGCTACGACACGATGCTCAAGCTGCTTCATGCTCTCGGCATCAAGCTCTGCGCCGCTCCCGTCCATTCATGAGCCACTTGCTGTTCCCCATCACGAGAACCAACCCGGCCGAGGGGGCGCTTCGCGGTCAGGCCGCTCGCCCCCTCACTTCTACGTAGGAGCGCCATTTCACAGCCGACTGGGCGGTTGTTCTCCTCTGTTGCCTTCGCCTGTTTTCGTAGCTACATTAACCTAATAGGTATCACCTTTGGCAGGACGGGTGGTCGTCGTCGGATACACGCCGCGTGGCACGGATCGTCACATTTTCAGCATGAGGAAAGCCAATGACCGCGAAAAAGACCGCATCGCACCGCTCCTTGAAATCTGACCTCGCTCGCGTCGATGCGCACAAGGTGAAGCGCGGAGAATATGACGAATTGCCAGAACTGAACGAAGAAATGCTGACGCGCGCGCAGGTCAACAAGGGCGGTCGGCCCGTCTCGGCGCATCCACGCAAACTGCTTTCGCTGCGACTACCCGCCGAGGTGATTGAGCGGTGGAAAGCAACCGGTCCAGGCTGGCAGACGCGGATGGCGGAGCGACTTGAGGCGACCGTTTCCAACTTGCCACCCCAACCCGCACGCGCAGGTGCCACGCATCGCTAAACTCGACGTTCGGCAGCAGAACCCAGCACCATGTCATTCGAGGAACCTTCCATTCGCGATCTGCTGGAGACGAAAGTCACCATGCGGCCAATTACCCGCCTGCTATTGGCAGGCGTTGTCATTGCAGGCGGCCTCGCATTCACCGCCATGGGAGCAGTCTTGTTTTTGCAGCGCCCGCCTGCACCGTACCCGCATCCATGGGGTGCAGCCATGCTCGCGCTGGTCATTTTTTCCCTTGGGACATGCTTCGTATGGGTCGGACTTCGGCTTGTCCGCAAGGGTGCTGATTCCGAGAATTTACTTTCTCCTGCGGCGCGCCGCCGAAGCAGCCTTGTCGTAGCTGTCTTGGCTGCTGCCATGCTGGCATTTGCGGCTGACGCAGACAGCGTTCAATTCCTGGCTGCCGGCGTCGGCATGGTGCTATTTTCTTATTGGCTCTTTCCTTTGGATCGGCGTTAAGCTTGCCATGAAGTTCTCAGGTTCGCCCTGCGCCCTGCAAAGGGGAAACCCGATGACTACCCGGTCGGCTTCTGCGGACAAACATTCTGGGGTTGCAGCTGCGCGGCTCATGCTGCGCGCCGGTGGCCTCCAACATCAGACCTCGCAATCAAATCTTCGCTGCCCTCATGCTTTCAATACAAATGAAGGAATCAGCCGCTCGCAGCGTTCTTTGCTGGCTGGCGACAATCGACGAAACTGGTCAACCAAACGTGTCGCCGAAAGAGATCTTCGGTGTTGCTCGAATTATCAACAAGCAAGACGCTGAGTACCCGAGCTGGGCGGCGCAACGCGACGCCATGGCAGGGTCCCGCTTCAAAATTCACAGCGTCGTCGTCATACAGGCAGCATCAGTCGAACCGATCTTGGCTCCAAGCTACCGGCTGTACCCAGCCGAGACCACAGAGCAATCCCAGGTGGCGGCGGCAATGCTCACCTACGGCGTGCGGCCAGCAATCGGCGAGTCCAAACTGTCAGTGGAAACCGACCCACAGCAGCAGCCGCAAGTTGTTGTGGACCGGCCATCGTCACGTTAAGCAGCACAGAAGTCGACACTATGCCCTCGCAGCTTCTCGAACAACTCCTTCCGGCTTCGCTTATCTGCGTGGTGACGTTGGCGTTCTTTCTCTTTGAGCGAATTCGTCCCGGTCGAGAGCTGCCTGAGGTTCGTGGTTGGTACAAGCGTGCGGCGGTGATGAACGTCATGCAGTTGACTCTGGTCGGAGTCGGTGGACTCGTATGGAACAAGTACTTCCGAGACCATGCTCTTCTCAACCTCGGGCACTGGAAGAACCCGATTCTCGAAGGTGCGTTCTACTGGTTTGTCGGGACGTTCTTCTTCTACTGGTGGCATCGCCTGCGTCACGCTGACGGCTTCTGGTTGGTATTTCACCAGATTCACCACAGCCCAGCCCGCATTGAAGTTCTCACTTCCTTCTACAAGCACCCGGTCGAGATCGCAGCCGATTCGATCCTGACGGGTTTCCTTATCTACTGCGCCTTCGGGGGCTCAGCGTTGGCCGGCGCGTGGACTTCATTCTTTGGAGCCACGGGCGAGTATTTTTACCACTCGAACATCCGTACGCCGGCGTGGCTTGGCTGGTTCCTCCAGCGACCTGAGCATCACTCCATCCATCATCAGTTGGGAGTCCACAAGTACAACTTCGGTGACTTGACGATCTGGGACCGACTCTTCGGCACCTTCAAGGACACCGACAGATTCACGGAGCGGTGCGGCTTTCCTGGCAGGAACGAGGAACGGCTACGAGAGATGCTTGCTTTCAAGGACGTCTATGAGTCGCAGCCAAGCGATGGCTAAGAAAGGGCCTCCAGGAGAATTTTTATGACCAAAGCAATTTCCAAAGCAACAGCGTCCCCGAAAGAGGTGGTGGCCACCGTTGCGTACGACGTCTCTGAACAACTCAGAACGCCAGAGGAAATGGCAGCGTATCTGGACGCATGGCTGGAAGAAGCGCCTGAGGACGCAACGGGAATCGCGCGCGCTTGGCGACATTGCACGTGCCAAGGGCATGACGCAGGTGGCTCGCGACGCCGGTCTGAGTCGGGAGAGCTTGTACAAGGCCCTCGGTGAAAATGGCAACCCCACTTTTGCAACCGTTTTGAAGGTGGCAAAGGCCTTGGGGGTGAGGTTTCACGCCCACGTTGCCTGAGTTGCTGTTGAACCGGTGACTCCACGTTGACGCCGGCGGCGCCCGCTAATTTTGCCGTTCGCCTGGTCAGCAAGAAGCCGCTGACCCCATGTTGGGGACAGCGCAGCACCCTGCAAATTATTTTGTTTTCAGGTTTCTTTCGAGATCTTGATGCTCGGGAACTTGGACGAGAAGTCCTTGTTCTTCGCGGCAATCGACACCGCCACCTGGCGCGCCACGGCTTTGTAGATGGCGGCGACTTCGCCGTCCGGGTCGGCCACGACGGTGGGATGGCCGGAGTCGGCCTGCAGGCGAATCTGCATGTCCAGCGGCAATGCGCCCAGGTAGTCCATGCTGTATTCGGCCGCCATCTTCTTGCCGCCGTCGGCGCCGAAGATGTGCTCCAGGTGGCCGCACTGGCTGCACCGGTGCACCGCCATGTTCTCCACGACGCCCAGGATCGGCACGCCAACCTTTTCGAACATCTTGATGCCCTTGCGCGCGTCCAGCAGCGCGATGTCCTGCGGCGTGGTGACGATCACCGCGCCGGTCATGGGAACGCGCTGGCTCAGCGTGAGCTGGATGTCGCCGGTGCCCGGTGGCATGTCAACGATCAGATAGTCCAGGTCTTTCCAGTTGGTCTGGCGCAGCAGTTGCTCCAGCGCCTGGGTGGCCATGGGGCCGCGCCAGATCATGGCTTCGTCCTGCGCCACCAGAAAACCGATGGACATGACCTGCACGCCGTAGTTCTCCAGCGGCTCCATGTTGGTGCCGTCCAGGCTCTCGGGGCGCCCGCTGATGCCCATCATCATCGGCAGGCTGGGGCCGTAGATGTCGGCGTCCAGCAGACCGACGCTGGCACCTTCTGCGGCCAGCGCCAGCGCCAGGTTCACGGCGGTGGTGCTCTTGCCCACGCCGCCCTTGCCCGAGGCCACGGCCACGATGTTCTTCACCCGGGGCAGCAGCGCCACGCCGCGCTGCACGGCGTGCGCGGTGATCTTGCTGGTGACGTTGACCGAGACGTTGTTCACGCCCGCCACGCCCTTGGCCGCCTCGATCAGCGCCTTGCGAAAACCGGGGATCTGGCTCTTGGCCGGGTAGCCCAGTTCCACGTCAAAGGACACGTCGCCGTCGGCCACGCTCATGTTTCTGACGGATTTACTGGTGACGAAATCGTCGCCGGTGTTCGGGTCGATCACGCTCTTGAGCGCGTCATGGATGGCTTGGGCGGTCACGGTCATTGGATGTTCCAGGGTATGGGTTGTGCTGCGAGTTTAGCCAACCCGGCGTTAACCCTTTTCCAACCAGGCGAACTCGCAGCCAAATCGGGGTTTACCCATGGAGCGCAGCGCCGCCCTCACCCGGCATTTGCGGGTCTAATGGATGGCATACGCCATGAGCCCTACGAACCCCCACTTTGCGCCGGTCGAGACCGAGCGCGCCGGCCTGCTGCTCACCGGCGGTGGCGCGCGCGCCGCCTACCAGGTGGGCGTGCTCGAAGCCATCGCCGACCTGCGCAAGGCCTGCGGCGCACAGCACACCGGCAACCCCTTTCCCATCATCACCGGCACTTCGGCGGGCGCCATCAATGCCGCCGCGCTGGCCTGCGGCGCCGACGACTTCGACCTGGCGGTGCGGCGCATCGTCAAGGTCTGGAAGAACTTCACCGCCGACCAGGTTTACCGCTCCGACTCGCTCAGCGTGATGCGCAGCGGCGCGCGCTGGCTCACGCTGCTGTCCATTGGCTGGGTCGTGGCCAAGTGGCGGCGCGTGCGGCCGCGCTCGCTGTTGGACAACTCGCCGCTGAACGACCTGCTCGAACAGATGGTGCCGCTGGCCAGGCTGCCCGAGCTGATCCGCCAGGGACATGTTCAGGCGCTGGCCATCACCGCGTCGAGCTACAGCTCGGGCGAGCACGTGACCTTCTTCGAGGGCGCCGCCCACCTCAAGCCCTGGCTGCGCTCGCAGCGCTTTGGTGTGCGCGACCAGCTCACCATCGAGCATCTGCTGGCCTCATCGGCGATCCCCTTCATCTTCCCGGCCAAGGCGCTGCAACTCGAGGGCCACACCGAATACTTCGGCGACGGCTCGATGCGCCAGTCGGCGCCGATTGCCGGCGCGATTCATCTGGGCGCCAAACGCGTGCTGGTGGTGGGCGCAGGACGGCTGCACGAGCCCAAGCTGCCGCCGGCGCAATTGGAGGCCAACGGCTATCCGTCGCTGGCGCAGATCGCCGGACACGCGTTGTCAAACATCTTCCTGGACGCGCTGGCCGTGGACGTGGAGCGCATGCGGCGCATCAACCGCACGCTCTCGCTGATACCGCTGGAAGCCCAGCACGCCAGCCCGCTGCGGCCGATCGAGTTGCTGGTGATCTCGCCCTCGCAGCGGCTGGACGAAATGGCGTCGCGCTACGTCGCCCTGCTGCCGGTGGCCGTGCGCACCCTGCTCGCCGGCCTGGGCGTCTCCAGCAAGGCGGCCGACGTCAAGGGCGCGGCCCTGGCCAGCTACCTGTTGTTTGAATCGGGCTACACGCGCGAGCTCATGGCGCTGGGTTACGCCGACGCGCTGGCGCAAAGCGACGAGGTGCGCAACTTCTTCGGCTGGTACCAGTTGCCCGAACCGTTCCAGCGCGAAGCCTGACCGCGCCTACATCAGCACCTCGGCCGGGGCGCTGGCCATCTGGTCGCGGCGCGCGGTGACCGAGCTGCCCGCGGCGGCCAGCATGGTGCAGGCGATGGCCAGCCACTGCATGGCGCTCAGGTGTTCGCCCAGCATCAGCAAACCCAGCACGGCGGCCACGGCCGGCTCCATGCTGGCCATGATGCCGAAGGCCTCCTTGGGCAGGCGCTTCAAGGCCAGCATTTCCAAAGAAATCGGGATTGCGCTGGACACGACGGCCACAGCCAGCCCGAACAGCAGGATGCGCGGCTCAAGCAAGGCCGAGCCCGCCTGCCACACGCCAAAGGGCACGACGGCCAGCGCCGCCACGCTCAATCCCAGCGCCACCGATTGGCCAGAATGCAGATGGCCCAGGCGCTTGCCAAACACGATGTACGAGGCCCAGCACACGGCGGCGGCCAGCGCGTACAGCACGCCCTCAGGGTCGAGCCCGGCAGTGCCCGCGCTCAGCGGCAACAGCAGGGCCAGGCCCGCCACCGCCAGCGCCAGCCAGACAAAGTCCACCGGTCGGCGTGAGGAGATCAGCGCCAGCGTCAGCGGCCCGGAGAACTCGATCGCCACCGCCAGGCCAAACGGGATGGTGCGCAGCGCCAGATAGAACAGCAGGTTCATGAAGCCCAGCGCCACGCCGTAGCGCAGGATGGAAGCCGCGTCGGCGCGCGCCAGCGGCCAGCGCCAGGGCCGCCACAGCGCGAGCAGCAGAAGCGCAGAAAACCCCACGCGCAAGGCGGTCGTTCCAAGCGAGCCCACCTGCGGGAACAACTGCTTGGCGAAAGAGGTGCCAATGCCCAGCGCGGTGACCGAACCCAGAACAGCAAGCAGGGGCAAGGCCTTGGAATAACGGTGCGAAGTCATTCACGGAACATAACCGATGGCCGCAGCCAGGCGCTTGGGTCACCCGCGAAAGAGACCTGGCCAGTATTTTCCAATCCAGGTATGAGCCTGAAGCACGGTGCAGAGGAGAACTTCTTCCTGCGGGCTTGACCGGATTAAAGCTGGAAGTTTAAGGGGCCGGACTTTTGCGTTTGGAATCTTTCTCTATCGGCCCCTGCCAG
>CAIMSP010000010.1 GCA_903844215.1 uncultured beta proteobacterium
CACCTTCGTCAAGGTCGTGGCCTGGTACGACAACGAATGGGGCTACTCGAGCAAGGTGCTGGAGATGGAGCGCGTCATCAGCAAGTAGAACGGTCGCAGTAGGTCGGGTTAGCCCGCAGGGCGTCACCCGACAACGGCCACTTGATGCCCGGATGCGCGCGGCCACCAGTCAACGTAGGTCGGGTTAGCCCGCAGGGCGTCACCCGACAATTGCCAACGTATTTTGAATGTGTCGGGTTACGCCCCTGTTGGGCTAACCCGACCTACGAGAGGATCAATCATGCAATTCATTCGTTTTTCCGACCTCTGTGCCCGGGGCTTGGTCAAAGGGCAACGCGTCTTCATCCGCGCCGACCTGAACGTGCCGCAGGACGATGCCGGCCACATCACCGAGGACACGCGCATCCGCGCCTCCATTCCCTGCATCCAGATGGCGCTGGACGCCGGTGCGGCGGTGATGGTCACGTCCCATCTGGGGCGACCCACGGAAGGTGAATTCAAGCCCGCCGATTCGCTCGCTCCGGTGGCCACGCGCATGGGGGAACTCATGCACCGGCAGATTCCCGTGCTGGCGAACTGGGTTGACGGC
The DNA here is from genome assembly GCA_903844215.1 of uncultured beta proteobacterium. Taxonomy (GTDB): domain Bacteria; phylum Pseudomonadota; class Gammaproteobacteria; order Burkholderiales; family Burkholderiaceae_C; genus CAIKVZ01. The sequence continues at coordinate 590 of CAIMSP010000010.1, forward strand.
GTCAGCGTCGCGCCGGGCGAACTGGTGCTGCTGGAGAACTGCCGCGTGAACCCGGGTGAGAAGAAGAACAACGAGGCGCTGGCGCAAAAGATGGCCGCGCTGTGCGACATCTTCGTGCACGACGCCTTCGGCACGGCACACCGCGCCGAAGCCTCGACCTACGGCATCGCGCGCTTCGCCAAAACGGCCTGTGCCGGCCCGCTGCTGGCGGCCGAGATGGATGCCATCGGCAAGGCCTTGAAGGCCCCTAAACGCCCGCTGGTGGCGATTGTGGCGGGCTCCAAGGTCTCGACCAAGCTGACGATTTTGAAAAGCTTGGCGGCGAATGTGGACCAACTCATCGTCGGCGGCGGCATCGCCAACACCTTCATGCTGGCGATGGGACTGAACATCGGCAAGAGCCTGGCCGAGCGTGAGCTGCTGGACGAAGCCAGGGCCGTGATGGAAGCCATGAAGGCGCGCGGCGCGGCCGTGCCCATTCCCACCGACGTGGTCACGGCCAAGTCCTTCTCCGCCAGCGCAGAAGCGACGGTCAAGGCCGCCACGGCCGTGGAAGACGACGACCTGATCCTGGACATCGGACCGCAGACTGCCGCGCTGCTCGCCGCGCAGCTCAAGGCCGCAGGCACGATCGTCTGGAACGGTCCGGTGGGGGTGTTCGAGTTCCCGGCATTTGAAGGCGGCACCAAGGCCATCGCCCACGCCATCGCCGAGTCCAGCGCCTTCAGCATCGCCGGCGGCGGCGACACCTTGGCGGCCATCGCCAAGTACGGCATCGAAAAGCAGGTGGGCTATATCTCCACCGGCGGCGGCGCCTTCCTCGAAGTGCTCGAAGGCAAGACCCTGCCCGCCTTCGAGATCCTGGCCACGCGCGCCAACGGCTAAGCCGCCTCGTTCCCCTCGCCCCAGCCCGCCTTCCGGGTGCCAGGGGAGGGGGTGCAAGCCTTCGCTCGCGCCAAGTCGGCAGCTTGACCCTGGATCGTGGCGGGCTTGACCAGGATCAACCCGTGGCTGGAGCAGGTCCTTAGCATGGATGGGTTGTGAAAGGCACACCATGACAAGCTACGCGATGAGCCCGGTGGACGCGGCCTGGTACCACATGGACGGACCGGAAAATCTGGCCATGGTGACGGGCGTTCTGCTTACCAAGAAGCCTTTGGACTTTGCCCAGGTGCGCGCGATCTACCGCGAGCGCTTGCTCCCGTTCGAGCGCTTTCGTCAGCGCGTGGTCGAGCGCGGCTTCCCGTTGCCGACGCCGCATTGGGAAGACATGCCGCACTTCGACATGGACCAGCACCTGCACCACGTCGCGCTGCCGGCACCGCACGACCACGCCGCGCTGATGGCGCTGATCACCGATCTGGCGAGCACGCCGCTGGACCACGAGCAGCCACTTTGGCAGGTGCATGTGGTGGACCAGGTGGCGGGCGCAAGCGCCCTGATCATGCGATTTCACCACTGCATCGCCGACGGTACCGCCATGATGGGCGTGATGCAGCAGCTGTTCGACCCGGCGCCCGGCAAGCCGCCGCCCGCTGCGCCGCTGCTCAAGCTGGCGACACCGGCGCTGGGCCTGCGCGACAAGGCTGCACTGGTCGCCAGCGGCGCGGCCATGCTGATCGCCGAGGTGCTGAAATGGCCCGATCCACCGTCGCCGCTCAAGGGCGAGTTTGGCATGCGCAAGCACATCGCGTGGTCGGCGCCGGTGGCGATCAAGGACGTCAAGGCCATTGGCGCGCACTTTGGCGCGAAGGTGAACGATGTGCTCGTCGCGGCCATGACCGGTGCGCTGCGCAGCTACCTGAAGGAGCGCGGCGTGGACGTGAACCACACCACCGTGCGCGCCATGGTGCCGGTGGACCTGCGCCCGCCGCAGCGCGCCGGTCAACTGGGCAACGAGTTCGGCCTGGTGATACTGGAGCTGGCGGTGACGAAGGCGCGGGCGGCGCAGCGTCTGGCGCTGACCAAGGCGCGCATGGACTTGCTCAAGCGATCGACCGAGCCCATGGCGATGCGCGTGCTGCTGGAGATTTTCGGGCGCACGCCCAAGGCGCTGGAGGATGTGGCGAATCGGGTCTTTGGCAGCAAGACCAGCCTGGTCATGACCAACGTCGCCGGTCCGCGCAGTACGCTGTATCTGGCCGGTGTGGCCATCGATCGCATGCTGTTCTGGGTGCCGCATCCGGGGCGCGAACTGGGCATGGGCGTCAGCATCATGAGCTATCGCGGCCAGGCGACGCTGGCGGTGATTGCCGATGCGCGCCTGGTGCCCGACCCCGACACCATCACCGACTTGTTTCAGCGCGAGTTCGCGACCCTGCTGCGCTCGATCCAGCCCCAGGGCGCCAAAGCGGCGGCCAAAAAATCGCTCAGAGCGCGCGCTTGAACAGCGCCAGCAGCGAGCCCGCCAGCACGAACAGCGAGCCAAAGGCGCGGTTCATGGTGCGGATGTGCGCCGGCGACTTGAGGGCGCCCAGCAGGCGCGAAGCCAGCGCGGTGTAGCCCGCCATGACCACCAGATCGGTGAAGCCCAGCGTGGCAGAAATCGTCAGGTACTGGGGCAGCAGCGGCTGCGACAGGCTCATGAATTGCGGCACCACCGCCAGCAGGAAGACCGTGCCCTTGGGGTTCACGGCGTTGATCATCCAGCCACGCAACACCATGGAGCGGCGCGTGACCAGGGTCGCGTCATCGAGCTTGGCCGCCAGCGGTGTCGCGGGCGCGCGCCACTGCGCAATGCCCAGCCACACCAGGTAGGCCACGCCCAGCCACTTCACCAGCAGGAAGGCCGAACCCGAAGCCGCCACCAGCGCGCCCAGGCCGGCCCCCACCACCAGCACCTGGGTCCAGATGCCCAGCACCAGTCCGAAGGTGGTGAAGTAGCCGCGGCGAAAGCCATGGTTCAGCCCGGAACTCATGGCCGCGACCGCGCCGGCTCCGGGGGAGATGCTGATCGCCCAGGAGGCGGCAAAAAAGGTGAGCCAAGTCGAGAGTTCCATGTGCCATCGGTTCCATAGTGGTCGTACCTTTTAGCACATGGGCGGATCGGGGTCCTTGATTGCGAGCGCTTCGCCCAGCGCGTCGATGCCGCGGCGGCGCAGGCAGGCGCTGGGTGGGCTCAGTCCTGCGGCACCAGAATCCACAGCAGCAGGTACATGAAGAAGCCGATGCCGCCGGCCAGCAGGGTCAGGCCAAAAAACAGCCGCCACAACCAACTTTCCATGCCGGTGAACGAGGCCAGTCCACCGCAGACACCGCCGATCCAGCGGTCGGTGCTGGAGCGACGCAGTCCGTTGAGCGCCGTGATGCCGGGCCCGGCGTCGGCGGGTGACTTGAGCAGGCGCGCCTTGGCCTGAGTGAATTCGCTATCGGTCAGGCTGCCGTTTTGATGCAGCTGTTCGAGTTTCTGCAGTTCTTCAGCGAGTGTCATTGCGTTCTCCAATCGGTGGTCTAGAGGCTCGAAGAATAGGCGAACGCCCAGGTTTTTGCTCCAGGCATGCGACGGCTTGCGGATTTGGTGGGTCAGACCCCCGTCATCCTTGCGTTTACCATAGGCACTCCATCCAAACGTTCATGCCTGGTGCGCAAGGCGCCCCAGCAGCATGAAAGTTCGTTCTTTTACATTAAGGGAGAAGATCATGGCCGTGGTCGTCGTTGCCAATCCGAAGGGCGGCGTGGGCAAATCCACGCTCGCGACCAACATCGCTGGCCACTTCGCGCGCCAGGGCCACGCCGTGATGCTGGGCGACGCCGATCGACAGCAGTCCTCGCGCCTGTGGCTGGGCCTGCGCCCTGAGCGCGCGCGACCCATAGCCACCTGGGACATCAGCGCCGACCTGATCGCCAAGCCGCCCAAGGGGACGACGCACGTGGTGCTGGACACACCGGCGGGTCTGCATGGCTGGCGCTTCAACGACGTGCTGCGCATGGCCGACAAGATCATCGTGCCCTTGCAACCCAGCGTGTTCGACATCTTTGCCACGCGCGATTTTCTGGATCAGCTCGCGGCCCATCGCCATGGCGGCAAAGCGCAGATCGGTATCGTCGGCATGCGCGTGGACGCCCGCACCATTGCCGCAGACAAGCTGCGCGAGTTCGTCTCCAGCCTGGACCTGCCGGTGCTGGGTTTTTTGCGCGACACGCAGAACTACGTCCATCTGGCAGCGCAGGGCCTGACGCTGTTCGACGTCGCGCCCAGTCGCGTCGAGAAGGACCTGGAACAGTGGCAAGCGATTTGCGAATGGCTTGGGGCATGAGGAAGTTGCTGCTCTCGGAGCTGGCCCAACTGGTGGGGCAGGAGGTCGCGGTGAGCGACTGGCTCACGGTGACCCAGGAACAGGTGAACCTGTTTGCCCAGGCCACCGGCGACCACCAGTGGATTCATGTCGATGTGGAGCGCGCGCAGCGGGGACCGTTTGGCGGCACCATCGCGCACGGCTTCTTGACCCTGTCTTTGATACCCAAATTTTTCGAAAACGCGATCGAATTCCCGGACTCGGGCATGGGCGTGAACTACGGACTGAACCGCGTGCGCTTCATGGCGCCGGTGCGGGTCGGCAGCCGCTTGCGCGCCCGCATGAAGCTGCTGTCATCCGAGGCGATCGCCAACGCGGGCCTGCAAATGAGCTGGGAAATCACCGTGGAAGGCGAAGGCGCAGCCAAGCCGGTGTGCGTGGCCGAGTCGCTGGTGCGGCGCTATCCGTGACGCTGGGGTCTGGCGCCGACTTGCGCGCTTTGCCGGGGTTCGTCCCGGCGGTTTGCATGCGTAGCACAATTTTGCGACATTGACGCCATGCCCTGGAAGTAAACCATGTCAACCACCACCATCCGTCTCGATGACGCCTTGAAGGAGCGCATCGCAGCTGCCGCAGAGCATGCTGGCAAATCAGCGCACGCCTTCATTCTCGACGCCATCTCGCAAACGCTGGAGCAGGTCGAGCTGGACAGTGAGTTCAATCAAATTGCAGACGAGCGCTGGAAGGGAATACTTGCTCGCGGAAGACGGTATCTTGGGAGCATGCGAAAGCGTATCTGACGGCCAGATCGAGTGGAGAAAGGCCGAAGAAGCCGATGGCTCGCAGTTCCAAACATTGACCGCTGCCATGACGCGCATGGAGATGGCGCCTGAGGTATTCGACGACTTCGACCGCTTCTTTGCCACCATTGCACAGTTCGATGTCGGCTCCGCACCAGAGCGCATGGGGAAAATTCTGGAGGCGGTGCAAATTTTGGCGAGCAGCCCCATGCTCGGGCGCCCAGTCAAAGGCGGCAAACGCGAGTTGATCATTGGGCGGGCTTCCCGAGGCTACGTTGCGTTGTACCGATACGTGGCAGCACTCGATACGGTCTTTGTGCTGGCAGTGCGAAGCCAGCGCGAATCAGCGCTACAAAAATCAGAGCTGAATTTGCGGGCAAAAGCAGGAACTGGGCTGTTGCTGGCGAAGCGGCATCAACTGACTTCGGCGCACTTTGTGGGACGGGCCAAGCCACCTCAGCGTCGCACACGACGGTCAGCCGAGGGCTGGCCCAATTCATTGCCCGTCAAAAGCCGCTTGTAGCCCACTTCAACGTGCCCAAAGCGGTAGACTCCCTTCCTTTACCTGCGCTGAGGCCACGATGCACCTGCTCACCGACCCCAATGTCTGGATCGCTTTTTTTATGCTGGCCGCCCTTGAGATCGTTCTGGGTATCGACAACATCATTTTTATCAGCATTCTGGTCGGACGCTTGCCAGCCGAAAAACGCGATGTGGCGCGTCGTCTCGGATTGGGATTCGCGATGGTGTCGCGCATCGCGCTGCTGTTTAGCCTCGCTTGGGTCATGACGCTCACCAGTCCGCTTTTTTCAGTGCTCGGACAAGAAATCAGTGGTCGAGACCTGATCCTGCTGTTCGGTGGATTGTTCTTGCTGTACAAAGCCTCGCACGAAATATTCCTGGAGGTGGAAGCACGTTCCTCCAAGGAGGCCAGCGCGGGGGCCGATGCCGTCAAAACCGGTGCCTCCCTATTCTGGGGAACGATTGTGCAAATCGGGGTCGTGGACATCGTCTTTTCGCTGGACTCGGTCATCACGGCGGTTGGCATGGTGGACAACATCGGCGTGATGGTGGCCGCCGTGATGGCGTCGGTGGCCGTGATGATGTTTGCGGCCAAGCCCATCGGCGAATTCGTCGATCGCCACCCGTCGATCAAAGTGCTGGCCTTATCCTTCTTGACGATGGTGGGAACCCTGCTGATCGCGCAAGCGTTTGACGTGCATGTGCCGAAAGCCTACGTCTACACCGCGATGCTATTTTCGCTGGGGGTAGAGGCGCTCAACATCAGGGCGCGAAGCAAGCGACTGGCAGCCTAACTTTCACATTCAACACGCCGGACAGTTGATGCACAGAAGTTGAGGTGAGCGACGCGTCCCGCGCGCAAAGTCCGACAGGCTGCGCATGCTCCAGAGGCGCCGCAGGTGATCAGCGTGCCGGCATCAACACCGGCACGCCGGTGTTCTCAAACCAGCAGCGCGTTCACCCGCTTCACGTAGGCGGCAGGGTCGTCCGGCAAGCCGCCTTCGGCCAGCAGGGCCTGGTCGAACAGGATGTGGGCCAGGTCGTTGAAATGCACCGAGCCCTCCAACTTCTTCACCAGCGCATGCTCGGCGTTGACTTCGAGCACGGGCTTGACGTCGGGCGCCTTCTGTCCGGCCTGCTTCAACATGCGCGCCAGTTGCGTGCTCATGCCGTCGTCCTGCACCACCAGGCAGGCGGGTGAGTCCACCAAGCGGGTGGTGACGCGCACGTCGGCGGCCTTGTCCTTGAGCGCTTCCTTGAGCTTGGCCAGCAGTGGCTTGAAGGTTTCTGCGGCTTCTTCGGCGGCCTTCTTTTCGGTCTCGTCCTGCAGCTTGCCCAGATCGACCGCGCCCTTGGCCACGCTTTGCAGCGGCGTGCCGTCGAATTCGTTCAGGTAGTTCAGCGCCCACTCGTCCACGCGGTCGGTCATGATGAGCACTTCGATGCCCTTCTTCTTGAACACTTCGAGTTGCGGGCTGTTGCGGCCCGCGCTCAGGTTCTCGGCCGTGATGTAGTAGATGGCGTCCTGGCCTTCCTTCATGCGCGCCTTGTAGTCGGCAAAGCCCACGCTCTGGGTGTCGGACTGGGTCGAGGCAAAGCGCAGCAGTTTGGCCAGGCGCTCGCGGTTGCCGAAGTCTTCGCCCAGGCCTTCTTTGAGCACGGCGCCGAACTCGGCGTAGAAGCGGCTGTACTTGCCTTCGTTCGCGGCAGCGGCGGCCTTGTCCTCCTCCGAGACGACGTCGGTCACGCCATCGGCCGACGCGGCCGCAGGCTGCGCCTGGTCGTTCTTCGCCAGGTCTTCCAGCATCGAGAGCACGCGCTTGGAGCAGCCTTCGCGGATGGCTTTCACGTCGCGGCTTTCCTGCAGCAGTTCACGGCTCACGTTCAGCGGCAGGTCGGCCGAGTCCACCACGCCCTTGACGAAACGCAGGTAGCTGGGCAACAGCGCCTCGGCGTCGTCCATGATGAAGACGCGCTTCACGTAGAGCTTGAGTCCGCCCTTTTTCTCGCGGTTCCACAAATCAAACGGGGCCTTGGACGGGATGTAGAGCAGTTGCGTGTATTCGGTGCTGCCTTCCACGCGGTTGTGCGTGTGCGCCAGCGGCGGCTCGAAGTCGTGGCTGATCTGCTTGTAGAACTCGTCGTACTGCTCGGGCGTGATGTCCTTCTTCGGGCGGCTCCACAGCGCGCTGGCCTTGTTCACGGTTTCCCACTCGCCGGTCTTGAGCATCTGGCCGGGTTGGCGTCCACCGGCTTCATCGCCAGGGGTGATCAAGTCGCCGTCTTTCCACTCTTCCTTTTCCATCAGGATGGGCAGGGAAATGTGGTCGGAATATTTGCTGATGATGCCCTTGAGCTTCCACAGGCTGAGGTATTCGTCGGCGTCGTCGCGCAGATGCAAGGTCACGCTCGTTCCCCGTGCAGCGCGCTCGATGGCTTCGACCTCGAAGTCGCCCGCGCCGCCGCTGACCCAGCGCACGCCTTCGGCTGCGGGCAGGCCGGCGCGGCGCGATTCCACACTGATCTTGTCGGCGACGATGAAGCCCGAGTAAAAGCCCACGCCAAACTGGCCGATCAACTGCGCGTCGGCCTTCTGGTCGCCGCTCAGGCGGCTGACAAAGTCCTTGGTGCCGCTCTTGGCGATGGTGCCCAGGTGGTCGATGGCTTCTTGCTGGCTCATGCCGATGCCGTTGTCGCTGATGGTGATGGTCTTGGCTTCCTTGTCAAAACTCACGCGCACATCCAGATTCGGCGCGTCTTCGTAAAAGGCGCCGTTGTCCAGGGCTTCAAAGCGCAGCTTGTCGCAGGCGTCCGAAGCGTTGGAGATCAATTCACGCAGGAAGATTTCCTTGTTGGAGTACAGCGCATGCGTGACCAGATGCAGCAGTTGGGCGACTTCGGCCTGAAAGGAAAGGGTTTTTTTGTTCATGGTGAATGCGTCAATGGAAAAAAGGAAAGGCGCACGCGGCGCCATGGGATTCTATTCAAGCCGCAGTTGTGGGCTCATCTGTGCAATTTCAAGGGGGCGGGCCCCTCACCCCGGCCCTCTCCCTGGAGGGGCGAGGGAGGGCGACCATGCAACTAGCGCGGAGCCGACTCCACTTCGCGCTGCCAGCGCTCGATCAGGCGCTTGCGCTCGGCCGCCTTGCCGTATTTTTCGAAGTCGTACTTGATGAGGCGCACATTGTCGAGCAGCGGAATGCGGGCATCGGCTTGGAAGCTCTTGTTGGCCGGCACCTGCAGGCTGTCGGCGCGCGCGCCGATGCCCTGGCCGGCCGGGCTCATCAGCCAGTCGTAGTAGCGCAGCGCCGCCGCCTTGTTGCGCGCGCCCTTGACGAGCGCGATGCCACCCACTTCGTAGCTCGTTCCTTCGCACGGCGCCGCAGTTTTCACCGGGTACTTGTTCTGGCGCCAGCCTTCAAAGCCGAAGAGGAAGCTCACCCCGATGGCCACTTCGCCCTTGGCCACGTTGGGTGCCTGCGCCGTGCCGCTGCGCGTGTAGTTGCTGATGTTCTTGTGCAGCTTCTTCAGGTAGTCGAAGGCCGGCTCTTCGCCCATCAACTGCACCAGTCCGGCCAGCACGGTGTAGGCCGTGCCGCTGGACGCGGGGTGCGAGATCTCGATGTCGCCCTTGTAGGCGGGCTGGATCAGGTCGGCCCAGCACTTCGGTTCGGGCAGGTGCTTTTTCTTCAGCACCTCGGTGTTCCAGCCAAAGCCGATGGCCGAGGTGTAGAAGCCGCCCACCATGTTCTGCGTCATGGCGTACTGGCGCACGCTCCAGCCGTGCAAGTCGCTGAGGTAGCTGGGGCGGTAGGCTTCGAGCAGGCCGATTTCCGCCGCCTGCAGGAACGGGTCGCCCGTGCCACCCCACCACAGGTCGGTCTTTGGGTTGTTGGCCTCGGCCCGCAGTTGCGCCAGGGCCTCGCCCGTGGCCTTGCGCGTTTGCAGCACCTTGAGGCCCGTCGCCTTGGAAAACTCCTGCGCCGCCAGTTCGCACCAGGCCTGATCGGTGCTGCAAATCGCGTTCACCGTGGCGCCGCCCGCCGTCTGGGCCGAAACCGTGGCGGCAAACAAGGCCAGCGCGCTGCTGGCAACGAGGGTGAGGGAGCGGTTCAGGCGCATGGAAGACCTTCTGATGTGGGCTTGGAACAAGGCATTGTGGCAGCACGCGGGCGCTGCGGCGGGTCAAACGGGTGCGGTGAAGGGGTGCGGCCACTGCACGCTGACATCCAGGCCGCCGAACTGGGCGCTGCGCTCGACCCGGATCTGCGCGCCGTGCGCCAGCGCAATGCGGCGCACGATCGACCAGCCCAGTCCGCTGCCCGGTTGCTCGCTTCCCAGCACGCGGAAGAAGCGATCGCCCAGGTGCGACATCTGCTCTTCGCTCATGCCCGGTCCGCTGTCCTGGACGCGCAGCCAGGCGCCATGCGGCAGCTCGGCGACGCTGACGTGAATCGTCGCACCCTCGGGGCTGTAACGCAGCGCGTTGTCCAGCAGATTTCGCACCAGCACGCCCACCAGGGCCTCGTTGCCGCGCAACTCGGCGCTGCTGGGCGCATCGAGTTCCAGCGTGCGCTGACGCGCCAGCGCGGCGCCGGCCAGGCCGGCAGCGACCTGGCGCGTGAGGGCCGCCAGGTCCAACTTGGCCCAGTGGTTGGTGCTGGTGGCCTCGAGTCGTGCCAGCGTCATCAGTTGCTCCACCAGGTGCGTGGCGCGGTCGCAGCCGGCCAGGGCGTAGCTCATGGCGTGGCGGCGTTCGGCGTCGTCGCCGGCCATCGCCACCTGCAACTGGGCGCGGATCGCGGCGATGGGCGTGCGCAGTTCATGCGCCGCGTCGGCGGTGAAGCGCCGCTCCGATTCGATCATCTGGGTGATGCGTGTGAACAAGTCGTTCAGCGCCTGCACCAGGGATTGCACCTCCAGCGGCGTGTCGCTCAGCGCCAGTGCTTGCGTGGTATGGGGTTGACGCTCGCTCACGGCCTGGCCCAGCAGGCGCAAGGGCATGAGCCCGTGGCGCACCGACCACCAGATCGCCAGCACCAGCAGCGGCAGCGCAAACAGCAGGGGCTTGAGCACGCTGCGCAGCACCGCCCACAAGATGTCGTCGCGCAGCACGGTTTGTTCCGCCACCAGGATGCGGACATCGCCTTCGTGTCCGGGCGTGGCAAACACGCGCCAGCGGCTGCCGTCGCTGCGCAGCACCGTTTCAAATCCGGAACTGCGCTGGCTCAGCGGCGTGGCGTCGATCTGCCCGGAGCGCGACACCAGCACGCCCTCGTGGAACACCTGAAAGGCAATTTTTGAGGCGTACTTGTGCAGCAACGGCGCCTCGTCCAGACGCTTTTTGTGTTCATGATCCAGGTCAGGTTGGACTTCATGCTCGGCGACGTCCACGCTGCGTTCCTGCTCCAGCAGCAAGCTGGCCGTCTGCGCCAGATGCCCATCGAGTAACTCGTCCACTTCATGCTGCGCGTCGTACCAGGTGAGCGCGGCCGCGCTCAGCCACACCAGGGTCACCAGCGCCAGCACCAGCAGCAGCAGCCGCCCCTGGAGCGAGCGCGAACGGCTTGGCGCTGTCATGTGGCGCCGGGCTCGCGCACCAGGGTGTAGCCGATGCCGCGCACGGTCTGGATCAGCCCGGGGCCCAGTTTGCGCCGCAGGTGGTGCACGTGCACCTCGACCGCGTTGCTTTCCACCTCGTGGCCCCAGCTGTACAAATGCTGTTCAATCTGTTCGCGCGACATGACGCGACCGGCGTTGAGCATGAGCGTGTGCAGCAGGTCGAATTCGCGCGTCGCCAGCGTCACCAGAACACCGGCCAGGCGCACCTCACGCGACGCGGGGCACAGCTCCACATCGCCCACTTGCAGCGTCTCCAGCGGCTGACCGTGCGCGCGGCGCACCAGGGCGCGCAGCCGCGCTCCCAGTTCATACAGATCAACGGGCTTGATGACGTAGTCGTCGGCGCCCAGGTCCAGGCCCAGGATGCGATCGGGAAGGGCGTCGCGCGCCGTCAGCACCAGCACCGGCGTGCTGATCTTCTGCTGGCGCACGCTCCTGAGCACTTCCAGTCCATCCTTGAGCGGCAGTCCCAGATCGAGCACCGCCGCCGCGTAGGCGCCGCTGGCGAGTTCGCGTTCGGCGGCGGCGCCATCGCGCACCCAGTCCACCTGGAAACCGAGCTGGCGCAAACCCGCCCTCAGGCCGTCGCCCAACAGCGTGTCGTCTTCAGCCAGCAGGATGCGCATGGGATCCCTCGTTGTGAAACATCGGCGCCATTATCTGGCGCCCGGCGCGCTGCGCGGAATTTTCATCGCCGCGTCCTCGAAGCTGCCGGCCAAGGCGTCGAGGTGGCAGGCGCCGCAATTCGTCTGGCTTTTGATCCACGGCAGGTCCCAGTCGGCGTTCGTGATCTCGTGGTGTTTCTTGACCCAGTAAGGTGTTTGCGTGATGCGCAGCGGCGTCAGCTTGGCCGGGATCGATGCGTCAATTTTGTAGGCCGCCTCGGTGGCGTGCGTCTCTGCCGCATTCGCCACAGCGTAGTCGAGCAGCGCCGCTTGCGTGGCGCCGTCCAGGCCCAGGTCGGCGCCGAAGTGCTGGTCTTGCTGCGCCAGCAATTGGGTCCAGGATCGCGCCGGCAACAAGCTGGGGTGAAACTCCAGATGGCAGCTGCCGCACTCGTCGCGCCAGCGGGCGTTGTTGGCAAGCGCGGGGCCGACGAAAGCCACCGCCGTGCGCAGCTCCGTGGGCTGCTGCGGGGCATAGACAAACCACGCGACGCCAGAGGCCAGCAGCGCCGCGACCAGCAGTGCCGCCACGGCGCGGTGCGGTTTGGCGGTGGGCGCGCCGTCGCTCGCCAGCTTGAAGCCGGTGAGCATGGAGCGCGCCAGGTTCTCCTTGTGCAGCAGGCTTTCCAGCAGCACACCGGCCACATGTCCGGCCACCACCAGCAGCATGAAGGTGGCGCTGGCTTCGTGCAGCTTCTTGAAAACCCGGCCCGTGTCCAAGCCCAGCCAGCCGGCGGCCACGCCGTGCTGCTCTTCCCCGCCCAGGGTGAAGATGCCGCTGATGCCCACCAGCAGCACCAGTGCCAGCAGCAGGTAGATCGCCTGGCTACCGGCCGGGTTGTGGCCGATGTGGCGCGCGGCGCGCCCGGCCAGCACCTCGCGGAAATAGGCCAGACCCTCCTTGGGGCTGAAGCGAAACGAGCTAAAGCGCGCGTAGTGTGGGCCGACAAAACCCCAGAGCACGCGAAAACCCACCAGGCCCAGCATCGCGTATCCGAGGAAGACGTGGTGCGCGAGCCAGACATCGGACTCGGAACTGAGCCAGGCCAGCGCGAAGCACGCCGCCAGCGTCCAGTGAAAGACCCGCGTGGGAACGTCCCACACCAGAATGCGTTTCATGCAGGGCCGCGCTTACTTGGGAATGCGCACGCCGCGCTCGCTGAAGTCACCGCTTTGCGCGCCGCCGTGGCAGGCCGCGCAGTTCCAGGCGCCCTTGATCGAGGGCCGCGTCCACACCTTGACCGGGACCTCGCGCTCGTTGTGCTTGGCCTTGAACCAGGCCGTCTCGGTGATGCGCAAGGGCGCGCTCTTGCCGGACCAGCGATTCGAGGCGTTCTTCGTCAAAAAGGCGCTGATTTCGCTCGCCTGAGCCGCGCTGAGCGAAGCGTCGGCGCCGAAGTGCTTGTTCAGGCCGGCCATCAGCTGGGTCCAAGACGCTGCCGGCAGCAAACTGGGCGGGTAGGCCATGTGGCAGGCCGAGCATTCCTGCTTCCAACTGGCGTTGATCTGCGCCGGCAGGGCGGGCTTGCCCCGGTCTTCGCCACTCTCGGCTTGGGCGCCGAGGGCGAGCAGGGCCAGAACGGAGATGGTCAGAAGTTTGGCTAGAGAGGTTGTCATGCTTTTTCCTTATTGAACCGACAGCACATAGGCCATGAAGTCGCCTTTTTCCTGGGCGCTGCAGGCGCGGGCCAGAACGTCGTTGCAGTTGCGCTTGAACCATTTCTCGACGTTGGCCGCGTCGCTAAAGCGCTTCGGGTTGAGCGACGGCGCCATGGGCGCAATCTCCTTGCCGGTCTTGGCGTGTTTGCCCACGGCCTTGGGCGAATCGGTGTGGCACGAAGCGCAGGATAACTCGCCCGGCCGGGCGTTGTAGAACTTCTGGCCGGCAGCGGCAGAGAAGTCCTTGAAGGCGGGGTTCTCCTGCTTGGCCACCGTGCGGTAGCCGTCTTGCACCGGGTTGGCGTGTGCGCCCAGCGACAGCGCCAGGGCCAGGGCCAGGGAAAAGATCAATCGTTTTGTCATGCAGCAACTCCTTGAGGGTTGAGGCGATGGTACGAGCGCCAAATTAAATGCCGCTTAACTGGCCCATCCCATGCGAGCCATCCCGTAAGATCGCAGCAGCATGACTCTTTCCAGGCCCATTCTTTCCCCCCGCGCTGATCGATCGCCGCCGCAAGGCGCCGAGCCCACACGCCTGGCCAAGCGCGTGGCGCTGCTCATCGGCTGTTCGCGCAGCGAGGCCGAAGCCTATGTCGAGGGCGGCTGGGTCACGGTCGAAGGCCGTGTCGTGGAAGAGCCCCAGTTCAAGGTGGCGGCGCAGCAGACGGTGGCGCTGGACGCGCACGCCAGCCTGCTGGACTCGGGCCCGGTGACGATGCTGCTGCACAAGCCCGTGGGCCTGGACTCGGGCGCCTTGAACGAAGGCGGTCGCCCGCTTGCCGCCAGCGCGCAGCGCCGCGGCGGTGCGCCGCAACGGGCGCTGGAACTGTTGACGCCGGCGCAGCGCTCGGCGCTGGATCGCTCGGAGATTCGCCCGCTGAAGAAGCATCTGGCGCAACTCACCATCACGCCGCCGCTGCCGCGCGAAGCCAGCGGCCTGCTGGTGTTCACGCAGGACTGGCGCGTGGCGCGCAAGCTGATCGAGGACGCGGCCACGATGGAGTCTGAGGTGATGGCCGAGGTCCGGGGCGAGGCCACGCCCGAGCAGGTGCAGCGCCTGTGCCAGGGCCTGAGTTTCAACGGCCGCGCCCTGCCGCCGATCAAGGTCAGCGTGAGCAGCCAGAACGAACAGCAAACCCGGCTGCGCTTCGCCCTCAAGGGCGTGTCACCCGGGCAGATTCCCTCCATGTGCGACGCCGTCGGACTGCAACTGCTGTCGCTCAAACGCACCCGCGTCGGCCGCGTCCCCATGGCCGGCCTGGAACCAGGCCAGTGGCGCTATCTGCTGGCGCACGAGAAATTCTGAGTGAACGCGTCGGGTTACGCCCTGCGGTCGAACCCGACCTACATGTTTGTTGGGGTCGTAGTCGTAGGTCGGGTTAGCGCAGCGTAACCCGACACCAGCCTGTCAGCCGCGCAGCACACCGCCGTCAAGGTGCAGGCAGCGGTCGCAGCGCGCCGCCAGCGCTTCATCATGCGTCACCAGCACGAAGGCCGTGCCGTGGTTACGCGCCAGTTGCAGCATCAGCTCGAACACGCCGTTGGCCGAGGCGCGGTCCAAATTTCCGGTCGGCTCGTCGGCCAGCACGCAGGCCGGTTGCGTCACCAGGGCGCGCGCAATCGCCACGCGCTGGCGCTCGCCGCCGGACAGTTCGGCAGGGCGATGCAGCACGCGCTGCTGCAGCCCGACATCGGCCAGCATGGCTCGCGCCACGGCGGCGCTCTGCGCTCGCGGCTGACGCCGGATCCACAGCGGCATGGCGACGTTGTCTTGCGCGCTGAACTCGGGCAGCAGGTGGTGAAACTGATAGACAAAACCCAGGTGCTGGTTGCGCAGCGCGCCCTGTTCGGCGGCGCTGCAACGTGCCAGATTGCGGCCCTGCAGCAGCACCTCGCCGCTGGTGGGGGCGTCCAGCGCCCCCAGCAGATGCAGCAGCGTGCTCTTGCCCGAGCCCGACGCGCCCACGATGGCCAGCGTCTCGCCCGCGTACACCGTGAGGTCCACGCCCTGCAGCACGGTCACGTCCAGGCGCCCCTCGCTGAAGCGCTTGGTCAGGCCGCTGGCCTGTAAAACCATATCACTCATAGCGCAGCGCCTCGGCCGGATTGACACGGCTGGCGTGCCAGCTGGGGTAGAGCGTGGCGACGAACGACAGGGCCAGCGAGATCAGCGTGATCGGCAGGATGTCGGCCTGGCGCGGATCGCTGGGCATGCGGCTGATCAGGTAGATGTCCTTGGGCAGGAAGCTGGCGTGCAGCAACTGCTCGATCGCTGGCACGATCACGTCGATGTTGAAGGCCACGCCCAGGCCCAGCGCCAGTCCGGCCAGCGTTCCCATCACGCCCACCATCGCGCCCTGCACCACGAAAATCGCCATGATGCTGCGCGGGCTGGCGCCCAGCGTGCGCAGGATGGCGATGTCGGCGCGCTTGTCCGTCACGGTCATCACCAGCGTGCTCACCAGGTTGAAGGCGGCGACCGCGACGATCAGCGTCAGGATGATGAACATCATGCGTTTTTCCACCTGCACCGCGGCAAACCAGGTGCGGTTCTGGCGCGTCCAGTCGCGCACCACGAGGCGGTCGGACAAGCTGTCCTTGAGCTCTTGCGCCACCTCGGGCGCCTGCTGCAGGTCCTTGAGTTTGAGGCGCACGCCGGTGGGCCCTTCGAGGCGGAAGATGCGTTGCGCGTCGGCGATGTGCATCAGCGCCAGCGTGGAGTCGTACTCGTAGTGCCCCGAATTGAACGTGCCCACGACCGTGACCGGAACCAGCCGCGGCAGCACGCCCATGGGCGTGACCTGCATGCCGGGCAAGCCCAGCGTCACCTTGTCGCCCTTGACCACGCCCAAGGCCAGCGCCAGCTCCGAGCCCAGCACCACGCCGCGTTCGCCCGCCACCAGGCTCAGCCGCTGGGCATCGTGCAGGGCCGCCGCCAGTTCCGTGACCTGGGGTTCGAGTTCCGGATCGATGCCGCGCACGATCACGCCCTTCATGTCTTCGCCGCGCGCCAGCAGCGCCTGCGAGGCCACAAACGGCGCGGCGCCCACGACGCTGGGGTTGGCGCGCACTTCGCGCAGCGTGCGCGCCACGTCGGGCAGCGCCTGGCCATCGGGGCTGAAGATCTCGATGTGCGAGACCACGCTCAGCATGCGGTCCGTGACGTCCCTTTGAAAGCCGTTCATGACGCTGAGCACGATGATGAGCGCGGCCACACCCAGGGCAATGCCCAGCATCGACACGCCCGAGATGAACGAGATGAAGCCGTTGCGCCGGGTGGAGCGGCCGGCGCGCGTGTAGCGCCAGCCGAGGAGGAGTTCGTAGGGGATTTGCATGGGTTCGGCACCGATTGTGGCATCCCGCACAATAGGCCGGCCATGCACCTGCTGATTCCCTTTGCCTCATGCCCCGCCAACGCGGCCCGCGCCGCGCTGCCCGAACTGCGCCTGCCCCAACTGGAGCGACTGCTGGCTGGCCTGACGCGGGTGCACACCGACGATGACACCGAGGCCAGCCTATCGCCGCCGCACGAGCGCGCGCTGGCGCGAAGCCTGGGCTTGCCGCTGCCGGATGGCCGCATTCCCTGGGCCGCGAGCGCGGCCGCTGGCGCGCCACCCGGCAGCGCCTGGGCCTGGATCACGCTGTGCCATTGGCAGAGCCGCTCGGCCCGCATCAGCATGGGCGACCCGCAGGCGCTGGGCGTCACGGCAACCGAATCGCAGTTGCTGCTGCACGCCATGCAGCCCTACTTTGCCGAAGACGGCATCACCCTCAGCGAGCACGCCCCCGGACGCTGGCTGGCGCAGGGTGAACCGTTTCGCGACTTGGCCTGCGCCGCGCTGGACCGCGTCGTGGGCCGGCGCATCGACGCCTGGATGCCGCAGTCCCCGCTGTTGTTGCGGCTGCAAAACGAAATGCAGATGCTGCTCTACACCCATGCCGTGAACGATTGCCGCGCCGAGCAGGGGCTGCAGGCCATCAACTCCTTTTGGATCAGCGGCGCGGGCGCCCTGCCCGCAGACTTCGCAGTGACGCCCGACCGGGGCGAAACCGTCATGCCGATGGCGCTGCGCGACGCCGCCGTGCGCGACGACGGGGCCGCCTGGGCGCTGGCCTGGCAGGCGCTTGACGCCGGGGCCGTGGCGCAGGCCGTGCAGCGCGTGCAGCAAGGCCAAGCCGTGACGCTGACCCTGTGCGGCGAGCGCAGCGCGCAGCGTTTTGAGGTTCGCCCCGTCGGTCTGCTGCGCCGCATGGCCCGCCCCTTTCGCCGAGCGTCGGCACCACAACTCTTGAGCGAACTATGAAATTGTTAACCCGCGATGTTCCCCCGCGCGCCGTCTGGGCCCTGGAGCAGGCCGGTGTGCACCCGCTGCTGGCGCGTTTGTTCGCTGCGCGCGGCGTCGCCAGCAAGGACGAACTCGACGACGGCCTGAGCCGCCTGCTGCCACCGAGCCACCTCTTGGGCGCGGCGCAGGCCGCCGTGCTGCTGGCGGACGCGATCGAAAAGAATCTGCGCATCTGCGTCGTCGCCGACTACGACTGCGACGGCGCCACCGCCTGCGCCGTGGCCTTGCGGGGCCTGCGCCTGCTCGGCGCGCAGCACGCCAGCTACCTGGTGCCGGACCGCGTGCTCGACGGCTACGGGCTCACGGCCAAGATCGCCCAGCGTGTCAAGGACGGCGGCGCGGATGTGCTGGTGACGGTGGACAACGGCATCGCCAGCTTCGACGGCGTGGCTGCGGCGCGCGCCCTGGGCCTGCAGGTGCTGGTGACCGATCACCACCTGTGCGCCCTGGTCGAGGGCCAGGTGCAACTGCCCGAGGCGAACGTCATCGTGAACCCGAACCAGCCCGGCTGCGCGTTCGAGAGCAAGTCCATCGCCGGCGTGGGCGTGATGTTCTACGTGCTGCTGGCGCTGCGCGCCGAACTGCGGCAACGCGGTGCATTCACTTCCGTTCGGGCTGAGCTTGTCGAAGCCAGCCCTTCGACAAGCTCAGGGCGAACGGCAACACCGGGTGAGCCGCGCCTCGACACCCTGCTGCCGCTGGTGGCGCTGGGCACGGTGGCCGATGTGGTCAGGCTCGACGCCAACAACCGGCGCTTGGTGGCGCAGGGACTCAAGCGCGTGCGCGCCGGCGCGCTGCCGGCGGGCATGGCGGCGCTGTTTCGCGCCACCTCGCGCAAGAGCAGCGTCGCCACCACGTTTGACTTCGGCTTTGCGCTGGGCCCGCGCATCAACGCCGCAGGCCGTTTGAGTGACATGACGCTGGGCATCGAATGCCTGATCACCGACGACGCCAGCCGCGCCGACGAACTCGCCAACATGCTGGACGGCATCAACCGCGAGCGGCGCGAGATCGAGGGCGAAATGCGCGAGCAGGCCTTTGCCATCGCCGAGTCGCTGTTCGACGAGGGCGACGAGCCGCCGCCGGCGATCTGCGTCTTCGATCCGGATTTTCATGAAGGCGTGGTCGGCATCGTGGCCTCGCGCATCAAGGACAAGCTGCACCGCCCGAGCTTCGTCTTTGCCGCGAGCCAGGCGCCGGGCAAGGAGCACGAGCTCAAGGGTTCGGGGCGCTCCATCGCGGGCTTTCACCTGCGCGACGCGCTCGATCTGATGGCCAAACGCCACCCCGGCATGCTGCTGCGCTTTGGCGGCCACGCCATGGCCGCCGGCTGCACCATCGAAGAAGACCAGCTGGACCAGTTCGACGAAGCGTTCAGCCAGGTGGCGCTGGAGTGGCTCGACGCCGCGACGCTCACGCGCAGCCTGCAGACCGACGGCGCCTTGTCACCTGAATACCGGCGCGTGGACCTGGTGGACACGCTGCACGCCGAGGTCTGGGGCCAGGGCTTTGCCGCGCCCACCTTCAGCGAAGAAGTCGAGGTGCTGTCGCAGCGCCTGGTGGGCGAGAAGCACCTGTCGCTCAAGCTGCGCCATCAAGGCCAGCCCGTGGACGCCATCTGGTTCGGCCACACCGAACCGCTGCCCGCGCGCGTGAAGATCGCCTTCCGACTGGACGCCGAGGAATGGCAAGGCCGGCGCGCCGTGAAGTTTTTGATCGAGGGGGTGGAGCGCTAGGGTGCCAGCCGAGGCAAGCGCGAGGCATTCCGTGCCGACGCAGCCAATGCCTGGAGTGACTACGGGGGACTTCGCCGCATGCCAGCGGACTGCGGGTCGAGTGTCTTGGTACAAAGTCGAGCTTTCGCACAGCGGCTGCCATCCAAACGGGTTTGGTGGTGACAACGCTGTCCATCAGATGGCTGCGCCAATGACGCGACAAATATTTTTACCAGATCTGGGCGGCTCACAGCCCCAAGCACTCAAGCCCGGGATCGCATCGAATTTTCCCTCTGCAACAGGCCCGCAGGCACTTGGTGGTGGGCATTTTGTACGCCAAGTGCCCGGCAACCGTCGCTCCAACCAATAGGCCTGTTCTTCCTGGCAGTCGGCGAGACCCGGCACGGCGTCTTGCGAAATGTCGAAAGCACTACCGGTTTTCCTGTAGTGTGCTTGCGCTCAGCGCGCACCAATTGCGGCATCTCGGTGCTAGAGTTGACGAATAGATTTTGGAATTTTTCAAAGTAATACGGACACACTATGAAAGAGACGGGATTTTTGTATCAGTGCAAAGAGAAAATTTTCGGAGTCCATGCTGCCAAGAGGCTCACGGCGGAGGAAGCGAGCATGCTGGTTCATGCGCGAAAACGAAGTGAACTGAACTACGACAAAGCCTGCGGATGCTGCTTTGATGCATCCCTTTCCTTTGCGTTGGAGCTAAGCCAAAAAGGCCAGCAGCTTGTATTAATCCGATGGCGAGTTTTGCATGATTTGAAATTCGCGGATCATTGGGCGATCAAACTGAATGAGAATTTTTCGGTCGATTTGACCAGTATTCAATTCGATACTGCGGGCGAGGTTTTGCAAAAAATTGAATCGTATCCGCAGAATTTTGTTTCCAGGATGGAGTATCCAGTGGAAATATTTTCCACGATCAAAACTCGTGATTCGCAATCACATCGACTCTCGATGAGCGTCATGTGGACGGTCCACACAGCAACATTCGGATACGACCTGCGACGCACTTTTCTGCAGGGTCGGTTTCGACTCATCCCTGGGTTGCTTGGCAGGACTTCCAGAGGCTATTACAAAATACTCGTCAATGGGTTGAGTCAGTGGGCCAATGGAAGATACGTCGTGCTTAGCCGTCGCATGAGTGAGCAAAAGAATGACGGAGTTGCAGTCCAGTGAGATGCAATGCCCTTCCAGTGGCAGCTTCACAGCAGCAAGAATATGCCAACAGCTTCTCCATCGAATCCCATTTCGGCGCTGTGCTGGTTGCGCCAGGGCATCGCGTCATGGTCTGATATTTGGATGGATGTTTTCGCTCGCTGACGCGTGTGCCCGGCTCTGAGCGCACCACCAACCGGCTGGGGTCGGCCAAGCGCCGCGTGGGCTATCCTAGGCCTATCAGCTTGGGGCGCGGTGTGACCGCGCCGAAACAGGCTATTGTTGGTGGCGAGGCACAATGGCTCCCGTCGGGTGTCAATTTGTTCTTGAAAGGGACGACCGTGAAGAGCATCAGCCTTGCCGCAGGGATCACGCTGACCGAGTGGAGCGAACGCACTTTCTACCGGAAATTTTCCAGCGGTACTTTGGCGCGCGAGGTCAAGGCGGGGGTATCCATGATCGCGTTGGATTCGATCAGGGCGCATCTGTGCATTCCCCTTGATTCCGAAGAGCTCGCCTTGCTTGAAAAGGCCGATGCAGGGGATGCGGAGTCGCAGAATGACCTGGCCCTGATCTTTTTGAGCCACGGCAAACCCAAGGGTGCGATTTACTGGTTGGAACTGGCCGCCAGGCAGGGCTGCGCGGAGGCCATGCACTGGCTGGGTCGCTGCCACATCGAGGGCACGGGTTTTGTCAAGAACGACAACCTTGGCATCATGTGGTTGGCCAAATCAGCGGCGCACGGCCACATGATTTCCCAGCAACAGATGCAGGGGTTTCATTTCCCTGGGTAGATCGACAACTGCCCCAGTCGGGCGCAAAAAAAGCCTCCAATTCAAGAGGCTTCTTAGACGATCTGCAAGCAGTGGACCTACCTGCCCAAACTTTCATGATCTGGGGGCAAACCGCCCCGAATCACGAAAGTTGGTTCTTTCAAGTTAGGAGCAACCAAAAACCTTGATAAGATTAGTATTGCCAGTCAGGGAGCAGGCTTGTGCCCAATTTATGGCGGTGGAGTTGACGGTCGGGGTGTAGGTCACCGTTGTGGTGTTGTAGGGGGCGCCGACGTTTTGGATTGTCGCCACAATGGCGCCGGAGGTGGCAGTAACGGTGATGCCGGATACCTCGGTTGTGGCAGCCGGCGCGCCTGACAGGCCCAACGAAGTCCAAGCACTGGCGGAGGTTGGAAAACCGTTATTTTCCTGCGCGTACATCGCCACAGCCGTCTTGACCGACTCAACCGCCACGTTCACCTTGGCCAACTTAGCTTTGGTGATGTAGTCCTGATACTGGGGAATGGCCACAGCGGCCAGAATGCCGATGATCGCAACGACGATCATCAATTCGATCAGGGTAAAGCCTTTTTGTGCATGCTGCTTGATTTGCGAGAGTTTCATCGGAGCTCCTTGTTGGGTTAAAGACCAAAGCGGCCTGTCATGGATAAAGCAAGGACCGGGCCAGGTGGAATGAAGCACGAAATGTTTGGAAATTCACTGTTCTCTGGCTAATTGCGAGAATTGGCGGCCGTTAATGACTGCCAAGGCCTGGTTTGCAGTGAATTTTGCTTGCCAAGGTCGCGCAGCATGCTCTGCCGTCATTTGACATCCACGTGCGGCATGCCGAGTGCCTCGGCCCGGGCCAGGGCGGCGTGGCTCTCCTCGGTCTTCCCTAATCGACTCAACGCCAGCCCGAGTTGCAAATGGGCGATGCCGAAATCGGGATTTAGTCGCGTCACGGTTTGTAAGTCTTCCACCGCCAGCAACAGTTCATTGCGGGACGCGCGTACCCAGCCGCGCATAAAAAAGCCTTCGAAGGACTGCGGATCTTGGCGAATGACCCAATCGAACTCATCCAGTGCCTGTTGTTGCTTGCCAGTGTGGAGGTAGAACGTCCCCAGGTTGTAATGGATGCGGATGGCGCCGGCACTGTCTGGCTGCGACAACTTCGACGCGGCCTCCTGCCAGAGCTTCAACTCAGCCGAGAAGCTATCCAGTCTTCCCCACGTCACCGGTAGCACGGCCAGCAGCGCCACTGTGGCCAGGGCTGCCGCGAGGCGGGCTGGGATCAGGCTCACCAATCCAGCCAAAGCCAGCAAAAATCCGGGCGCCCAAAGATAGCTGCGGTAAAGGACGATGGCTTCCTGAAAGCGCACAGTGGCGGGTTCTATCAAAAACAGTCCCAACGCCCAGAGCAGGCCGTAGGCGGTCAGCTTCAACTCGGGCCTTGCTCTTTGGGCCGCGAGTGCAAAGCCAACCGCCCCCGCCAACGCAGCCAAGGCCACCGGCCCGATCAGGAGCCAGGGGAAATGGGCCAGGCGGCTGAAGTCGGGTCGAATGTCGATGCTCATGCCGGCGGGATTTGGCCACCACCACAGACCCAGGTAGCGGAAGAAGAACAGGCATTGCAGCGCGGCGCTCAGCATCCAGTTGCCCAAACGGGAACCGGCGTCAGGGAAACCGGCCGCACTGATCAATGCCTGAGCATTTGGTTCATAAGCGTTGCCTAAATAGCCCAATCGCTGGCTGACAACAAATAGCGCGCAGGGCAGGGCGGTAGCCAGAAACGCGGTGATCATCGGCGCTCGACGGCTGCCGTTCGCGGGCTTGTGGAGCCACACCAGTCCCATGACGCTGACGAGTCCAGTCACAGCATGTTCTTTTGCCATCGCGGCCGCGCCGAAGCAAACGCCGGCGAACAGGGCACGACGCCAGGAACGCTCGGACAGGGCCTGATCAAACTGCAAGGCGCTCAGCAACAGGAAGAATGTGGCGAAAAGGATAGTGCGTTGAACCAGGTAAGCCACGCCATAGACCGCGACCGGATGCACGACAAAGATGGCGGCCACGCTCAAGGCGGTGATGACAGCGCGCCGTGGCGTTAGCGCTCGGGCAAACAGGCGCTGCGCGAGCAGGTACAGCATGAAGCCATTGAGCGCGTGCAGCACCAGGGCGACGCTGCGGGAAACATGAAGGTTGCCGTTCGAAACCACGTATTCAAAGCCCAGCGTGAAATACGGAAACTGTCGTGTATTGAACGAAAACGGAACCTGAGCGTAGTCGAGTAGAGAGACCGATTTGAGTAGATTTCGGTCGTCAAAGACCAGCGGGTTGTCGAGCCAGGGTGCATAAACCGCAGCGCTTAAGGCCGTCAGGAGCAGGGCCAGGAGCAGCAGGTGGACTGGTCGTATTTTCATAATGTGGACGTGGGCTGGAAAAGCTTATTTTGACAGGCTTAACCCTTGGTCCAAATCAGTGGGGCAGGCCAGATCGGCTGCGGCTTGCGCTGTCAGCCAGCCCATCGCGATAATTGTGTATAGTGCGCCAAGCCTGATTATTGGGAATCGGGTAATAACCTTATGAGGAATCTCTGATGACGCAACCTACAACGCCCCGCCGCCAGTTTCTGAAAATCAGCGGCGCCGCTCTGGCCATGATCCCGGTCGTGGCTTTTTCGGATCGCGCTTTTGCCGCGACCAATGCCGCCATGCGCGGCGCGCTGAAGTACCAGGACAAGCCGCTGGCTGACAAGAGCTGCGCCAACTGCATGCAGTTCGTTCCCGGCAAGACGGCCACCGCGCCCGGCGGTTGCAAGATCATGCCCGGCGACACCGAGATTGCGCCAAGCGGCTATTGCGCCGGCTGGGCCAAGAAGGCCTAAGCTTCCAGCGCTTCCATCAAAGCCACCGCGAGTCGATCGCGGTGGCTTTGTTGTTTGTGCTGCGGCTGCACTGCGCCCGGTCGCGGCGCCAGCGGCGCTTTACAAACCGTCACTCAGCCGATTTGGACTTTCAGGCGAATCGAGTTAACCTCGCACCCCTTGCTGCGCAGGTGAGACTGGATGGCCGGCAGCAATTGCCTGATTTTTGCAGCGGCCGCATTGCTGCTAACCAGCAGGCACCAGGTCGCTCCATCCACCGGCCCGGCCTTGACAGCGCCGCGCAGGGGCGGTGGTATCAGGGCTTCAATCGATTTCAGTCGGGCGCTGGATTCACGCACCAGCTCGGTCAGTCGGGCCAGCGTGGGGGCTTGTTGCGCCGCTTGTTGCAGCGACACGGCTTGATGACGACGTTGCATGGGGTGGGTGGGCCGAATAGACAAAGGATTTACAGTGCATTTGATTATCACGGATGCGTGGATGGCCAAGAGCCGGGCGATTCACCTGAGCGGAACCAAGCTGTTGCTGGCGGGCCTGGCGGCGTCGCTGCTGCTGATGCTGGTGTCGGTGGGCTTGTACAACCTGATCATCATCAAGGGCGCGCGTGAGGGTTGGCCGGTGATCGGCACGCTGGTGCGCTTTGTCGTGAAGGACGAGTTCGCCCAGCGCGACCTGTTCATGCGCGAGAACCTGGATCTGATGGCGCGCAAGCTGGGTGCAATGCAGGCCAAGTTGCTGCAACTCGAGTCGCTGGGCGAGCGCGTCTCGGGCCTGGCGGGCGTCCCGCCGAGCGCGCCCAAGGCCGGGCCCGGCAGCGGCGGGCCATTGGTGACGGGACGATCGCTGTCGATGGATGAGCTCAAAGCCACGCTGGCCGATCTGGAACGGCTCACCAACCAGCACACCGACTTGCTCACCGTGGAGGAGTCGCGCCTGTTCGAGCAGAAGATTCGCAACATGATGGTGCCCACCGAGCGCCCCATCGCCGTGGGCGAACTGGGTTCGCCGTTTGGCTGGCGCACGGATCCTTTCAACGGGAGATCGGCGCTGCACACCGGCATGGATTTCCAGTCGCCAGTGGGAACCGCGATTCTGGCCGCAGCCGGTGGCGTGGTGGTGGTGCAGGAGTTCCATCCCGAGTACGGCAACATGGTGGAGATCGACCATGGCAACGACCTGGTGACGCGCTATGCCCACGCCTCCAAGGTGCTGGTGAAAAAGGGCGACCTGATCCGGCGCGGACAGGAGATCGCGCTGGTCGGCAGCACCGGGCGCTCCACCGGAACGCATTTGCATTTTGAGGTGCTGGTGCAAGGCGTGCCGCAGGACCCGCAGAAGTTTCTCGCCGCAGGCGAGGGCGTGGCGCGCGAGCAGGTCGCCGCCGCGGGGCGCAAGACCGCTCTGAAGTCGCGCTGAGCGCTGGGCCGGGACCGGCCCGTCTCTGGTTAAAATGCGCGATCGGGTCTCGGCGATGGCGGGCGCGCAGGCACGGCTTGCATTCTCGCCCGATAGCCCCAATTGAGCACACATTACTTAGGGACTTCGGTCGCCTGCGAAGCCCCGGTGGGTTTTGCGCGGCGGTCTCGCATTCATGGCCAGCAACATCCTCACCAAAATTTTCGGCAGCCGCAATGACAGGTTGCTCAAGCAATACCGCAAGACCGTCGTTGCCATCAACGCGCTGGAGTCGCAGTACGAACAACTGAGCGACGAGCAGTTGCGCGCCAAGACCGACGAGTTCCGCAGCCGCGTGGCCCAGGGCGAAGCGCTGGATGCGATTTTGCCCGAGGCCTTTGCGGTGGTGCGCGAGGGCTCCAAGCGCGCCATGAAGATGCGCCACTTTGACGTGCAGTTGCTCGGCGGCATCGCGCTGCACAACGGCAAGATCGCCGAAATGGGCACGGGCGAAGGCAAGACGCTGACCTCGACGCTGCCGGTGTATCTGAACGCGCTTGCCGGCAAGGGCGTGCACGTGGTCACGGTCAACGACTACCTCGCCAGCCGCGACGCGCGCTGGATGGGCAAGCTCTACAACTTTCTGGGGATGAGCGTCGGCATCAATCTGCCGCAGCTCTCGCGCGAGGAAAAGCAGGCCGCCTACCGCTCCGACATCACCTACGGCACGAACAACGAGTACGGTTTCGACTACCTGCGCGACAACATGGTGTACGAGGTGCGGGATCGGGTGCAGCGCGGCCTGAACTACGCCATCGTGGACGAGGTGGACTCGATCCTGATCGACGAGGCGCGCACGCCGCTGATCATCAGCGGCCAGGCCGAAGACCACACGGCCATGTACCTCGCGATGAACAAGGTCGTTCCTGCGCTGACGCGCCAGGAAGGCGAGGAAGACCCGCGCGGCGAAAAGCCCGACGCCGTCACGGTGCCAGGCGACTTCACGCTGGACGAAAAATCGCACCAGGTGTTTCTGACCGAGCGCGGGCATGAGAACGCCGAGCGCATCCTGGCCAATCTGGGCCTGATTCCCCAAGACGCCACGCTCTACGACCCGGCCAACATCAGCCTGGTGCACCATCTGTACGCGGCGCTGCGCGCCAACCACCTGTACCACCGCGACCAGCATTACGTGGTGCAGGACGGCGAGGTGGTGATCGTGGACGAGTTCACCGGGCGCCTGATGTCGGGGCGGCGTTGGAGCGACGGCCTGCACCAGGCGGTCGAGGCCAAGGAAGGCGTGGCCATCCAGGCTGAGAACCAGACCATGGCGTCGATCACCTTCCAGAACTATTTCCGCCTTTACGCCAAGCTCGCCGGCATGACCGGCACGGCCGATACCGAGGCCTACGAATTCCAGGAAATCTATGGCCTGGAGACCATCGTCATTCCGCCCAATCGCAAGAGCCAGCGCACCGATCAGCTCGACCGCGTGTACAAGACGACGCGCGAAAAATACGAGGCCGCGATCCAGGACATTCGCGAATGCTACGAGCGCGGCCAGCCGGTGCTGGTGGGCACGACGTCGATCGAGAACTCGGAAATCATCGACGAGTTGCTGAACAAGGAAGCCTTGCCGCACCAGGTGCTCAACGCCAAGCAGCACGCGCGCGAAGCCGACATCGTGGCCCAGGCCGGTCGCCCCAAGATGATCACGATCGCCACCAACATGGCCGGTCGCGGCACCGACATCGTGCTTGGCGGCAATCTGGAAAAGGCGCTCGAGGCGGTGGAGGCCGACGAGTCGCTGGACGCGCTGGCGCGAGAGCAGCAGATCGAAGCCGTGCGCGCGCAATGGAAGATCGACCACGAGTTCGTCAAGGCGCAGGGCGGTCTGCGCATCATTGCCACGGAACGCCACGAGTCGCGGCGCATCGACAACCAGTTGCGCGGACGCTCCGGACGCCAGGGCGACCCGGGTTCCTCGCGCTTCTTCCTGAGCCTGGACGATCCGCTGATGCGCATCTTTGCCGGCGATCGGGTCAAGGCCATCATGGAACGCCTGAAGATGCCTGACGGCGAGGCCATCGAGGCCGGCATTGTCACGCGCTCCATCGAGTCGGCGCAGCGCAAGGTCGAGGCGCGCAACTTCGACATCCGCAAGCAGTTGCTCGAGTACGACGACGTCTCCAACGACCAGCGCAAGGTGATCTACCAACAGCGCAACGCGATTCTGGATGCACAAAGTCTGAGCGCCCAGATTGCGTCACTGCGCGAAGGCTGCTTCGA
>CAIMSP010000011.1 GCA_903844215.1 uncultured beta proteobacterium
CCCGCAGCGAAGCGCAGGGACGCAGACAGCGGGGTCGCCTTTTCTTTGGTGACTTTCTTTTGGCGACGCAAAAGAAAGTTACTGCGCAGTCGGGCGCACATCCCGACAAAGCCGCGCACCCCGCGCAAGACCGGATCAACCCGGCTCACCCGCCGGGGCGAGACCCGACAAAGCCGCGCTGGCCGAGCAAGCAAATAAACCACCATTACATCGACTGCCGGGACGACATCCCGGCAACACTGCGCAGTCGGGCGCACATCCCGCAAGAAAGCGCACGTCGGCGCAAGATCCGTCAAGCCCCGCGGAATCAGGCGCTCTTGCTTGGCAAGGTCGCCAACACCACCCCAACCAAGGCGATGGCAAACGCCAGCATCTGCAGGGCTGAAACTTCTTCGCCCAACACCAGCACACCGACCAGCGCCGCCGAGATCGGCAGCATCACGGTGAAGACACCGCCCAGTGCTGCGGGCACGGTCTTGAGGCCCGTCATCCACAGCCACACGGTCCACACGCTGGCGGCCAGCGCGTAAAAGATCAGCAACGCCCACAGGCCGACGGACACAGCGCCAAAGTCGAAGCGCCACGCGTAGTACAGGCCCATGGGGGTCATCAGCGCCAGGCCCCACAGGTTGATGAGGGCGGTGATGCGCTTGGGTGCGAGCGTGCCGGTGAGCTTTTTTCCGATCACGGCGTAGGCCGCTTCGCACAGCACGGCGCCAAACACCAGCAGCTTGCCCCACAGCGCGTGGTTGCCCTGCGGCCCGGCCAAAGCGCCGTCTTTGGCCAGTGCGAGCAGCGCCATGCCCAGCGCGGCGCAAGCCACGCCGCCCCAGACGCGAGCACGGATGCGTTCGCGCAGCAAGATCCAGCTCAGCAGCGCCACCACGGCCGGAATGGTCGCCATGATCACACCGGCCGAGACGGCGCTGCTCAGGCTCACGCCGAACAGCATGCAGATCGTGAACAGGAAGTTGCCCAGAAAGGATTCCAGGAACAGCAGCTGTCGGGTCTGGCGCGTCATGGGCGCCTCGTTCGCGGGCTTCTTCAGCCAGTGCGGCATCGCCAGAGCGCCAATGCCAAAACGCAGCCAGGCCAGCAGGAACACCGGCAGCGCCGCCACCAGCGGCTTGGACAGCGCCACGTAACTGCCTACCAGAGACATGCTCAGGGCCAGGCAGAGGTAGGCGCGCAGGCGCAGGGTGGTGGGGTTCAAATGATGGCTTCCAGGGGCGCGTCGGGCTGTCGATTATTGCCGCGTGCGCTGGCGGCGCCGCAGTGGGTGCCTGGGTCGTGGAAGAATTGGACCCGAAGTGGGGCCGGAACTGCGCTAACTTGCGTGCTGGTGCGGCGAACCGTCACCGGTCGCGAAAGCGCGTGCGTTCATGCGGTGCTTCGCCACGGCACTTTCATCGCCAGTGAGACTTTGCGGGACAGACCAAGAGCGACGCGCAGCGAGCTTTGCTCTGTCCTCAACAAATTGAGGACATCATGAACCCTGCCCATTTTGCCTACGCCAGCAATGGCAACCGTTTTCTGGCCTGTCAAGCGCTTGACGGCCAGCCCTTTGCAGTGGCCGGCGTGCCCTACGACGGTGCGGTCACGAATCGGCCCGGCGCGCGCTTTGGTCCGCAGGAAATTCGGCGTGCCTCGCTCATGCTGTGTGACGGCATTCATCCGCACTTCAATGTGTCGCCGCTGGGCCTGCTGGGTGACGTCGGCGACATGCTGTTGCCCAATGCCTCACCGCTGAGCACGGTGCGCGCCCAGATCCAGACCCAGGCGGCGGCGCTGATGCAGCGCCAGCACTGCGTGTTCCTGGGCGGCGACCATTCGGTGACGCTGGCCCTGCTGCGCGCCGCCAAGGCGCGCCACGGCGGCGCGCCGCTGGCGCTGATTCACTTCGATGCGCACTGCGACACCTGGCCGGATCACTTTGGCGAACCCTCGGGCCACGGCACCTGGACCTTTGAGGCGCTGCAGGAAGGCTTGATCAGTCCCGAGCACAGCGTGCAGATCGGCTTGCGCTCCAGCGGCGAGCGCGCCGTGCGCGAGTATGTGCAGGACCAGGGCGGGCTCATCTACAGCGCGCGCCAACTGCGCGGCAAGGATGGCGACGCGCTGCAGCCGGTGATCGAAGCCATCCAGGCGCGCCTGGGGCAGCGCCCTTGCTATTTGACGCTGGACATCGACTGCCTGGATCCGGCCTTTGCCCCCGGCACCGGAACGCCCGAGCCGGGCGGCCTGACGAGTTCGCAGGTGCTCACGCTGATCGAAGAGCTTTCGCCTCTCAACTTCGTGGCCATGGACTGCGTGGAAGTGGCGCCGGCCTATGACCATGCCGAACTCACGAGCAACGCCGCCGCCACCTTTGTCTGGACTTATCTATGCGCACAGGTGGCCAAGCGCGCCGGCGCCGGAGCACAAGCATCATGAAAACTTCGCTGTTGAATTCCGATACCCAGCTCAATCAGACCAGCTACTACGAGGCCAGCGTGCAGCGCGAGCCCGCGGGCGCGCCGCTCGCCGGCGCCGTGTCGGCCGATGCCGTGGTCGTCGGGGCCGGTTATGCCGGCCTGAGCGCGGCGATCGAACTGGCGCAGCGCGGCATGAGCGTGGTGCTGCTGGAGGCCGACCGTGTCGGCAGCGGCGCTTCGGGGCGCAACGGCGGCCAGGCGATCGTGGGCTACGCCAGCGGCCAGCAACCCTATGTGGAGCAACTGGGCAAAGCCGACGCGCGCCGCGCCTGGGACATGTCGATGGAGTCGATTCGCCTGCTCGACGACCACATCGCACAGCATCACATCGAATGCGACCGCGTGCACGGCTATCTGCACCTGGCGGATTCCGCGCGCAAGGCCCGGGCGCTGCACGCCGACATGCAGGAACTGCGCGACGACTATGGCTTTGAGAGCCAGATCTTCAGCGGCGACGACGTGCGCCAGCACATCGACAGCCCGCGCTATTGCGCCGCCGCCTTCGAACCGGTCTCCGGGCACCTGCATCCGCTCAAGCTGGCGCTGGGGCTGGCGGCGGCAGCGCGCCAACTGGGCGTGAAGATTTACGAGCACAGCCCGGTGACGGCGCTGCAGCGCGGCGACCCGCTCGTGGCCAGCACGGCGCAGGGCCGCGTGACGGCGCGCTTTGCTGTGTTGGCGGGCAACTGCACGCTGGGCGAATATGGCCCCCAGGTGGCGCCCGAACTGAGCGCGCGCATCATGCCTGTGGGCACCTACATGATCGCCACGGCGCCGCTCGATCCGGCGCTGTGCCGCCGGCTCATTCCCAGCAACGCTTCGGCCTGCGACAACAACTTCGTGCTCGATTATTTTCGCTTCAGCGCCGATCACCGCATGCTGTTCGGCGGCCGCGTGAGCTACACCACGGGCACGCCGTCGAACCTGAAGGAGCTGATGCGCCGGCGCATGGTCCAGGTGTTTCCCGCTCTGGCCGACGCGGCGGTGGACTTCGTCTGGGGCGGTTTTGTTGACATCAGCATGAACCGCGCGCCGGACTTCGGGCGGCTCGGCAGCAACCTGTATTACCTGCAGGGCTTCAGCGGCCACGGCGTGGCCGCGACCGTGCTCGGCGGACGACTCGTGGCCGAAGCCGTGGCAGGACAGGCCGAGCGCTTTGACGTGTTCGCGCGACTCAAGCACCGCAACTTCCCCGGCGGGCCGATGCTGCGCATGCCCAGCCTGGTGCTGGGGACGCTGTACCACCGGCTCAAGGACCTGCTTTAAGCGCCGCCTATGATGACCACCTCAACCGACCACCTCAACCGCACTCTTGACAACCATGACTCCAACCGCAGCCGAATTTTTTGCCCAGCATCCGGTGCAGGATGTTGAATGCCTTTTTGCCGATTTGACCGGCGTCGGTCGCGGCAAAAGCCTGCCGGCGAAAGCCTTTGCCGCGGGCCAGGACCTGCGCGTGGCGCGCGCTATCTGCGGCACCACGCTCACGCGCGACTGGTTGCCCGAGCTCTACGCCGACGGCGACCCGGACCTGCGCTTGGTGCCGGTGCCGGGCTCGCTGCGCCTGGTTCCCTGGGCGAATCCGCCGCGCGCGCTGGCACTGCACGACTGCTTTGATCTGGATGGAACGCCGACCGCGTTTGCGCCGCGCAATGTGCTCAAGCGCGTGCTCGCCTTGTACGCGAGCCGGGGCTGGGAGCCGGTGGTGGCGCCGGAGATCGAGTTCTACCTGTTCGCCTTGAACCCTGATCCGACCCAGCCCTTTGTGGCGCCGACCGGGCGCGATGGTCGGCGCGAATGCGGACCCAACGCCTATACCCTGGACGCGCTCGAAGGGCAGGGCGCCTTCTTCAGCGAACTCGCCAGCGCGCTGCAACTGTTGGGCGTGCGCACCGACACCTGGCTGCACGAAGTGGGTGTGAGCCAGTTCGAGATCAACCTGGTGCACGGGCCCGCGCTGGAGGTGGCCGACCAGGCCTTCTTGTTCAAGCGCGCGGTGCGCGAGGTGGCGCTGCGCCACGGCCTGCTGGCGGTCTTCATGGCCAAGCCGATCGAAGGCGACGAGGGCAGTTCCATGCACGTGCATCAGAGCATCGTCGATGTGCACACGCGGGCCAACATCTTCAGCGCCGAGGACGGCAGCGCCACGCCGCTGTTCGGGCACTTCATCGCCGGCCAGCAGGCCGTGCTGCCGCAACTGCTGCCGATGTTGTGCCCCACGGTCAATTCCTTTCGCCGCTTCTCGCCGCATGCCGAGTCCCCGGCGAATGTGCAGTGGGGCTATGACCACCGCCTGGCCGGTCTGCGCGTGCCCCCGTCCGTGGCGTCAGCGCGCCGCCTGGAGACGCGTTTGGCCGGCGCCGATACCAACCCCTACCTGGTGCTCGCCGCGACGCTGGCAGCCGGCTGGCATGGCCTGGAGCAACAGTTGCAGGCGTCGGCTCCGGTACCCGCGGGCGGCGCTCCTGCCACGCTCGACCCGGCACTGGTGTACAGCCTGCCCGAGGCCCTGGCGCGCATGCAGGGCAGCGCCTTGGCCCGGCAGTTGCTGGGCGAGGAATTTGTGCGCATCTTCGTGGGCACCAAGCAACTGGAATGCGAACACTTCGAGCGCCACATCACCCCTTGGGAGCGGCAGTGGCTGGTGGGGCAAGTCTGAGACATTGCGGGACAGACCAAAGCTACACGCTGTGAGCGTGCTCTGTCCTCAACTGACCAGGGGTGTTCGACTGAAAAAAATGGCGCGTCGTTCGAGCGCCTGCAAGCGCGACCTTGCAGGTTTCGCAGCGCCTCGCAGCCGATGGCTGAAAGCTGGCCACTTTCAGGGTGTGGCCAGCTTCAGTATCGATTGGGCGGCCAGCACGGTCCCTTGCGCCGCCTGCATGTGCACCGCGTTGCGCTGCAGCCGCGCCTGCATCTTGTGGTCGCCCAGCAAGGCCACGATGGCCGCTTTGAGTTCGGCGTCGCTCCAGTTGTAGCGTGGCAGGTGCAGCCCGACACCGGTCTCGACGGCGCGTTGCGCGTTGTCGTGCCCATCCCAGCAATAGGGCATGACCAGCGACGGTACGCCGTAATACAGCGCCTCGCAAAAACTGTTGTTGCCGCCATGGTGGACAAACAACTGTGCCTGCCTGACCACTGAGGGCTGGGGGAACCAGCTGTCCAGAAAGACGTTGTCGGGGGTCGCTGCGTAGTGGTCGCGCCAGTGACCGACGTTGATCAGGAAACGGTAGGGCAACTCGGCGTAAACGCGGATGATGCGCTCAAACAATTCGGTATCGACCGCGCCCAGGCTTCCAAAGCTGGTGTAGATCAGTGCCTTGTCGGCGTGGCTCGCGAAATGCGGCAATTGGCAGGGCGCTTCGGTGCGCACACAGCCATCGAGGTAAACAAAAGTCTTGGGGTTCAGGCCATTCTTGCGCGGGTAGCGCAGGATGGCCGGCGCGAGCATGAGGTTCAGCCAGGGCGACCGCTCCATGAACTCGCCGCTGGGATAGGGCCCCAGGCCGCAACTCTTGAGGAACGCCGCAAAGCGCTCGTGAATCGGGCCAATGACGCGCTTGTAGCGCTCGCTAAAGCGCTCCCAACATGCCCGATCCAGACTCGGGCAGCCCGACAGATAGGGCGGAATCTGCGCATCCGGGATTTCAGTCTCCGCGCATGAGACCACCCTGACCCAGGGCACGGCGGCATTCACGACGGCAGGAAATGTGATGACGTTATCGACCACGATGACGTCGGGCTTGAGACGCGCCAGCAACTGACGCAACGGCTCTTCGATGCGCATGGCGGTGTCGACGATGGCGTCCCAGGTCGGCGCCACATAGCTTTCAATCTGATCCAGGGCGCTGGCGCGAAAGGCGTCGCTGTGTCGGCGCACGAAGTCGGTCCAGTCGGGCGTGCCCGAAGCGGTCGCGCCCTCAGTCGCGTGCAGCTGGTGTTCCTGGAAACCGTACTCGGAAAAAACGCCGGTAAAACCCGGGTGGCAAATGAACACAGGGCGCGCGCCCTGTCGGCGCAATTCCTGAGCAATGCCCACGCAATTGAGCGCAGCGCCGTAACTGGCCTCGGGGAAAAGTGCGATGGTCTTCTGGGTCATGGGGAGTTGCGGTGTCCTGGTCATCCGGGGGCCGAGCGTAGCATTTGCGGGACGCCTCGACCCAGCATGCGTGGGCGCTGCGTCCCCGAGAGGCGCAAATGCGCGCGCAGCAAGTCGGCGGCGAGCGCCATTTGGTCGAGTTCGATTTGTTTGAGGATGTGAAGTTGTTCGTTGGCCGCCTCGCGCATGCGAAACACGCTGCTTGCCGCAGGCGTCACATGACTGCGGCGCAGTTGATGGTTGAGCAGGGCGTCTTCAATAAACGGGTTGGCGCAACTGCGGGCGATGAGACGGTGGAACTCGACGCTGGTGCGCTCAAACAGCGGCAGGTCAAAATTGCGCTCCTCCATTCGACCGAGCAGTTCCAGGCCCTGGCGCAGCGCCGCCAGCGCGGCCGAATCGACCTTGAATCCCGGGGTGAGCAAGGCGGCCGGTTCCATCAGCAAGCGGAACTCGTCGCTGTAGCCCAGCGCTTCAACGCCGACGATCAGCGGTTTTAAAAGCCATTGTTGTCCCGCAGCACGTTCGACGACGCGTTCTTCCATTAGTTTTTGCAGCGCATTTTGTACCGTCAATCGGCTTGCGCCGTAGCGCCGCTGCAGGCCGATGACGGTTTGAGAAACCGGGATTCTGCGCGCCGCCAGGTCGCGAACAATGGCGCGGAACAGTTCCTCCTCTTCACTTGATGGAAGCGGCGGGGCGTGGTGCTGTGACTCGCTGGGGTCCACGGCCAGTCGATAGCCGCCATCCGGATCAGCCGCCACGGCACCCTGCAACGCCAGCAGTTGAAGTGCCTTGCGTATCGGTGTTCTTGAGACGTTGCACTGGCTGGCGAGTTGTTGCTCGCTCATGCGACTGCCCGTGGTCCAGGCGCTTTGCCGGGCCACTTCCAGGATGCGCTGCGCGAGATCAACGTGGCGCTGCGGCGGTGGCCGGGTCGCGACGGGGGGTGAGGTGGGCGCTTGGCGGCGCGCGACCCGAGGGGTCTTGGCTTGCGTCATCGTTTCTACCTAGTATTTTTAAAACCAAGTAGATCATAATTCATTGCGGTGTTTTTATATTAAATAGTACATCTGCTTGGAGTTTGGTGTGGCGGCGAAGGTCGATGCGCGAAAAGCTCAGAAAACTTAACAAGGAGTCAGACGCAATGGTTAAATTTCGCCGCAAGGCATGGATTTCAGTTTGTCTTGGTGCGCTCGCGGGCAGCGCTTCGGCCGCGACTTTGACCAGCGTGGGCGCCGAGCAGGGGGCCAACAAGGACGGGAGTATTCCTGCCTGGCAGGGCGCAGCGGTGCCGGATGCGGGTTGGTCTTATGGCAAGAATCGTGGCGACTATTCGAAGCACCGGGGCGAAAAGCCCCTGGCCGTGATTGACGCGTCGAATGTGGACAAGTACGCCGACAAGCTGACTCCCGGACAGGTGCAACTGCTGAAGACGGTCAAGGGCTACACCATGCCCGTGTACACCACGCACCGGTCCTGCGGTTTCCCGGACTTCGTCATTGCCAACACCAAAGCGGGTGCGGGCAAGGCCAAGATCGGTGCCGACGGCTGGTCTCTGGAAGACGCCTTGCTGCCCAGTATTCCATTCCCGGAACCAAAAAGCGGCATCGAGGCGATGTGGAACTTCCTGGCGCGCTACCAGGGTGCGGGCATCGACATTCCTGAAGGAACCTCCTTTGTCTCGGCCGCGCCGGGCAGCAGCAAGCCGATTGTCGTGTCGTGGAATGAAATCTTCTACTTCCCCTGGGGTAAGAAGGGCGCCTTCAGTCCGAAGGACGCCGGCGGTTTCGAGTACGGCCTTTACTACGCCTACACCCAGCCCGCAGCCCTGGCCGGCCAGGCGCTCACGCAGCGCTACAACTTCGCCAGTGACACCGAGTCTTTCTACTATTTTCCGGGTCAGCGCCGTGTGCGTCGCCTTCCCTCCTACGGCTACGACGCGCCGCTGATTGGCTTTGAAAACCAGTATCCGGCCGATATGTTCCAGATCTTCTCGGGAGCGCCGGACCGTTTCGACTGGAAGATCGTCGGCAAAAAGGAGGTGTACGTCCCGTACAACAACTTCGAGGCCTACAACTTTCGCAACAAGGTCAAGGATGTATTCGGTCCGACCTTCGTGAAGGCGGAGGTGCGCCGTTACGAGTTGCATCGCGTCTGGGTGATCGAGGCCAACGTCAAGAGTGGCGTGCGCCACATGGCGCCGAAAAAGACGGTCTATCTGGACGAGGACACCTGGCAGGCCGTCGTGGGCGACGACTTCGACGCGCAGGGCAAGATCTGGAAGAGCAAGGAAATCCCCATCGTTCCGATCTGGGAACTGGGCGCTTGCCAAGCGCTGGCAACGCAAGTCTTCTATGACCTCAGCAGCGGACGCTATGTGGTGGACAACACGCCCTATGACACCAGCAAGGATTTCAAATTCATGTCCGAGCACAACGACCCGCGCATGAACAGCAACTACTTCACGGCTGAAAAGCTGCGCGCGATCAGCGAGCGCTGATCGACTCTTAACCTAACTTTCATGCCTGGTACGCAAGGCGCCCCAGCACCATGAAAGTTCGTTCTTTCACATTAAAGGATGCAGAAATGAAGAAACTTCATGGCTTGATCGGTCGGTCGCGCTACCAGGCGCTGCTGGTCGCGGCGGCATTGGGCGGCGTCGGCGGCGCGCGCGCCGTCCCCATCGATCTGAATGACGGGGCGATCACCGGTTCGGTGGATTCGACCCTGACCTTTGGCTTTGGCGTGCGCGCGAAAAACCCCAGTTGCGGGCTGACGGGCGATCCTTCGTCTGCGGGTTGCGGTGCATCGGCCAACACCAATGCCTGGTCGGCAGGGGACGATGGCAACCTGAACTACCACAAGGGCGATGTGTTCACGGCCTATGGCAAGGGAACGCATGAGGTGCTGCTCAAAGCACCCGAGTACGGACTCGCGTTCATGGGTCGCTTCAGCTACCTGGTGGACCCTGCGGCCACCCATACCCAGCGCACCGAACTCGGCAGCGAAGCCAAAAAGCAGGTGGCGCAAGACTTCAGGTTGCTCGATCTGTGGCTGAGCAAGACTTTTCTGGTCGATGGTCAGACCGCGCGCGTGCGCCTGGGTAACCAGGTGATCAACTGGGGCGAGAGCCTGTTTTTGGCCGGAGGCATCAACGCCACGGCGGCGCTGGACTATCAGCGCCTGATGATTCCCGGCACGCAGCTCAAGGAGGCTGTTTTGCCCGCGCCCATGATCAGTCTGGCCGGCGATCTGGGCAAGGGATTGCAGGGCGAGGCCTACTACCAGTTTGGCTGGAACCGAAACCGCTACGCGCCCATCGGTACCTACTGGTCGGCGGCGGACTTCTTTGACAAGGGCGCGCGTCAGGCGGTCAGCTTCAACGGCAATAATTTCAACGCCACCGGTCTCGATGCCATTGGACTGGCGCGGCGCGACAACCCTGGCGCGCAAGGCCGCGTCTCGCCCGCCGTGGTGCAGCAGTACAACCAGCAGTTGCTCAGCGGTGGCTTTGCGGCGGATGCGGCCAATTCAGCCTATGGTGCCGGCGTTGCGGCCGACGTCCAGCCCAAGACCGGCGGCCAGTTCGGTCTGTCGGGTCACTTCAAGCCCGAGAGCCTGCCCATGGACATCGGGGCCTACTACCTGCGCTATCACGACAAGGCGCCGGTGCTCAACCTGGTCAAAAGTGCGGCTTCGGCGGCCGTGGACTATCAGGCGCAGTTCCTGGAAAACCGCGAGTTGTTCGGTTTGAGCACGAACTTCCCGCTAGGCAATTGGGCGGTGGGAACCGAACTGTCATACCGCCCGCGTGAGGCGATTGCGCTGGGCGGCTGCTTCACCCCTGGTCAGCCCCTGAACGCGAACCTGAACTTCAACCCGGTGGCCAGCGGCAACTGCCCGCTGTGGGCCAACAACAAGAAGGTCGAATTCCATCTCACCGGCATGATGCAACTGATGCCGGCAGAGCATGGCGCCATCCTGGGTTTGTTGGGCGCCGATACGGCCTGGATTTCGGCCGAGGCGGTGTTGACACGCTACCCCGGCGTGAATCCCAATGGCATGACGCGCACGGTCGACGGCGTGAAGGTGACGCAACTTCCCGCTGCGGGCTATGGGACCTGGCTCGACGCCGCAGGTCTGCCCAAAGGTGTGGGTTCGGCGAACCAGTCAACCTTGATCGCCGACTTCAACTGGACCTATGACAGCACGGTGATTACGGGCTGGCAGTTGACGCCGGGGCTGACGTATTTTCGCGGCCTGACCGGGGACACGCCCACCTTTGCCGCCAACTCCATGGCGGGCGTGCAGTCAGCGAACGTGTATCTGCTGTTCAACCAGAATCCAGCGAAGTGGCAGGCGGGCTTGAACTACACCACCTACTTTGGCGGTGGTGCGCGCAACTTCTACGGCGACCGCGCCTTCTACGGCGGTTTCGTCTCCTATAACTTCTAACTTCCAACGTCACTTTCATGCCTTGGGGCGCTGCGCCCCGAGGCATGAAGGTTTGTTCCTTCACGCTCAGGCCATCAAGGGCCGGTGCTCGGACGCATGCGCATGCGCCAATCGGTCCACTTTTAATCCTCGGTATGGACATCAAAAATTGGGTGGCAAGCCTGGAAGGCTTTTGCTTTGGACGACGAGCCTGGATTCTCCTGGGCTTGGGCGTCTTGACGCTGGTGATGGCCGTCTTTGCGCTGCAGTTGCGCATGGAAGCGGGCTTCGAGAAGCAGGTTCCCAGCGATCACGAGTACATCCGCACGCTCAAGGAATTTGGTGCGGACTTGCCCGGTGCCAATCGTTTGAGTGTGGTGGTGCGCGCGCGCCAGGGGTCGATCTGGACGCAGGGGGCGCTCACGCGCCTGTATGACGTGACCCAGGCGGTCATCGCCTTGCCACATATCGACCGGCTGGGCGTGCAGTCGCTGTGGACGCCCAACAGTTTTGTGAATGAAATCACCGAGGAGGGGTTTCGCGCCGAGGCGGTGATCTCGGCCACAGTGGTGCCGGCCAAACTCGACGCGCCCACGATCGCACGCATACGCACCTCGACCAGCCAGGGTGGCTTCATCGGCTCGCTCGTGTCGCGCGATGAAACGGCGGCCATGGTCACGGTTGAAATTCTGGAGCTTGATGCACAAGGGCGTCGGCTCGACTATGTGGACTACAACCGCCGCTTGGAGCACGAGCTGCGCGCGCGCTTCGAGGACGCACAGTTCGAGATCCAGATCATTGGCTTTGCCAAGCAGGTCGGGGACATCGCCGCAGGCGCGGCCTCGGTGCTGGAATTCTTCGGCGTCGCGCTGGCGCTCACGCTGTTGGCGGTCTATTGGTTTTGCCGCTCCTGGCGTCTGACCCTGCTGCCGGTCGCGTGTTCGCTCACCTCGCTGGTGTGGCAATTCGGCGCCTTGCGGCTGCTCAACTTCGGTCTGGACCCTTTGGCCGTGCTCGTGCCTTTTCTCGTCTTTGCCATCGGCGTGTCGCACGGCGTGCAGCAGATCAACTTCATTGTGCGGGGTCTGGCCCAGGGCAAAAGCACCGATCAGGCGGCGCGCGACAGTTTCACTGGCCTGCTGGTGCCGGGCGTGCTGGCGCTGCTCACGGCGCTGCTGTCCTTTGTCACGCTCTTGCTCATCCCCATTCCGATGATTCGGGAGCTCGCCATGACCGCTTCGCTGGGCGTGGGCTTCAAGATACTCACGAATCTGGTGATGTTGCCGGTGCTCGTGTCTTACCTGCATTTCGATGCCGATTTTGCGCGCCGTGCATTGCAACTTCGAGCCCAGCGCACGC
Organism: uncultured beta proteobacterium; assembly: GCA_903844215.1. Classification (GTDB taxonomy): domain Bacteria; phylum Pseudomonadota; class Gammaproteobacteria; order Burkholderiales; family Burkholderiaceae_C; genus CAIKVZ01. The sequence continues at coordinate 12,370 of CAIMSP010000011.1, forward strand.
GCATCATCAAGACCATCGCCGTGGTGGCGCAGCCGCGCAACGCCGTCATCGTCGTGCTCATCACACTGGGGGTCTTGGGCGCGTCCATCTGGGGCAGTCGCGACCGCATCGTTGGAACGCTGCAACCGGGCGCGCCCGAACTGCGACCGGATGCGCGCTACAACCGCGATGCGCGCTCCATCGCCGAGAGTTTCGATCTGGGCCAGGACTGGCTTTCCATCGTGCTGCAGGCGCCCAGCGGATCCTGCGAGGACACCCGCATTGGGCTGTACATGGATGAGCTCGGTGCGCACATGGCCAGCGTGCCCGGCGTGCTGTCGGTTTCGTCCTACGCGACCCAGCTGCGGACCTATAACCAGGGCTATAACGAGGGCCTGCCCAAGATGGATGTGGTGCCTGTCGACCGCAGCAACTACAGCGCCCTGGGCGCCGAAATTGCGCGCGTTCGCGGCTTCAACAGCAAGGACTGCAGCATGAGCGCCTTGCACCTGTACTTGGCCGATCACCTGGCCACGACGCTGGCACGCTTGCTGAGCGACGCGCGCACGTTTGAACACGATCACCCCCCACCGCCAGGCGTCAAGCTCAGGCTGGCGGCAGGCAACGGCGGCGTGATGGCGGCGACGAACGAGGAGGTGGCACGCAGTGAGTTGCCCATGCTGCTGTACGTTTACGCGGCCATCGTCTTGCTGGTGCTCGCGGTGTACCGCGATCTGCGCGCCGCAGTGGCCTGCTGCTTGCCGCTGACGGTGGCAACCTTCATCGGCTACTGGTTCATGAAGGAATTCCAGATCGGCCTGACCGTGGCGACGCTGCCCGTGATGGTGCTGGCCGTGGGCATCGGCGTGGACTATGCGCTGTACATCTACAACCGGCTGCAAATGCACCTGGCCGCCGGCGCCACCATCGAGCAGGCCATGGGTTATGCGCTGGAGTTCGAGGGCATGGCGACGATCTTCACCGCCTTGACCTTGGCCATCGGTGTGGCAACCTGGTCTTTTTCCGATCTGAAGTTCCAGGCCGATATGGGTCAGTTGCTGGCGTTCATGTTCCTTGTGAATCTGGTCATGGCCTTTACCGCATTGCCGGCCTTGGCGGTGGTGCTGGAACGTCTGTTTCCGCGTCGCCGCAAGGCCTATACCCCTTCCATTTTGTCGCACTGAGGAGAAGGTACATGAAGCCGAGCTCGAGATCTCTGCTGCTGCTCGCTCTGGCGCTGCTGGGGTCGGTGGCCGCGCTGGCTGCGCCGGCCGATGAGGTCGCACTCGTGCAGTTGCGCGCCGCTGCACGCGTGCGCGATCCGCAGCACCAGCAGTATCTGGGCGCGGCGCGCGCGGGCGAGCGGCTCGTGGCCGTGGGCGAGCGCGGCGCCATTGCCTTGTCCGACGACGGTGGGCGCAGCTTTCGCCAGGCCGCGAGCGTGCCGGTACAGGCCACGCTCACTGCGGTGCAATTTGTCGATGCCAAAACGGGTTTTGCTGTCGGACATTGGGGTGTGATTCTGGGCACGCAGGACGCCGGCGAAACCTGGACCCTGCGGCACAGTGACACGGCACACGACCGGCCGCTCTTTTCCGTCTATTTTCAAGACCCGCTGCACGGCTGGGCGGTGGGACTTTGGGGCTTGATGCTGGGCACGCAAGACGCCGGCAAGACCTGGCAAACCTTGACTCCGACGCAGGCGGCGCCGGGTGCCGCAGACCGCAATCTGTATGCCATCTTCGGCGACGGCGCCGGTTCCCTGTTCGTCACCTCCGAGCGGGGCGTGGTGTTGCGCTCAAGTGGCGCTGGACAGCACTGGGACAGCGTGCGCACAGGCTACAGCGGGTCGTTGTGGAGCGGTCTGGTATTGCGCGGCGGCGTGCTGCTGGTGGCCGGCTTGCGCGGCTCCGTGTATCGCAGCACGGACGCGGGCCTGACATGGAAGGCCGCGCAGGTGGCGACGCACAGCTCGATTACCTCGATGCTCCAACTGAGCGATGGCAGCGTCGTGGCCAGCGCCCTGGATGGCGTGGAGTTGCGCAGCACCGACCTCGGTCAGTCCTTCGAGTCCCACCAGCGAGCGGATCGCTCGACCTTGAATTCCGTGCTGCAGACGGGCGCCGGTCAACTGCTGTGGCTGGGCAGCCGCGAACTCAGCTTGAAACTCATTCCATAGGATTCTCGTGACGATCGACAGGTATTTAAGTTCTAAAAAATACGCAAGACAAAAAAATAGCCTACTTGTAAACACCAATTTTGTATTGCAATAGCCAGGATAAACATGGTTTCTGGAAAGCGTTGACCTGTTTGCTAATGGTAAACACGGTGTTTTTATTGCAAAGAAAACACTAAAATTCCCGCACACCACAACATCCAATCCAAGATGACTACTACCTCTGTCGCTGCGCCACGCAGCCAATTTACGCCGCTCGTGATCGCCTGTCTGGTCGCCACCTGGGTCATCTGGGGCTCGATGTACCTGGCCATCAAATGGGCGCTGGTGAGCTTCCCGCCCTTCTATCAGATGGGCAGCCAGTTTGTCGTTGCGGGAATCTTGCTCGCAGTGGTGTCGCGCTGGCGCGGTGCGGCTTGGCCGACGGGTCGCGAGTGGGCTGGTGCCGCCATCATGGGCGCCTTGCTCCTGGGTGGGGGTTATGGCTTCACTGCGCTGGCCGAGACGCGCATCAGTTCCGGTCTGGTGGTGGCCTTTGGCGCCATTGTTCCGAGCCTGATGGCCTTGGCTGAATTGCCCTACGGCAAGCGTCCTCGGCCGATCCAGGTCGTGGGTGTGGCGGTGGGTTTGCTGGGCATCGTGCTGCTCACGCAAGGGCAGGGCTTTGGCTCGTCGCCGATGGGTCTGATGGCCATGACCGTCGCCTGCGTCACCTGGGTCTGGGGCAGCGTCTGGTCGGTCTATGGCCTGCCCGGCGGCGTCAAGCTCAGCAGCGCACCGGGCTTCATGGGCCACGCCAGTCAGATGCTCACCGGTGGCGCCATGCTGCTGATCGGCTCGTGGCTGGTGGGCGAAGTGCCCGCCTGGCCGCCCGAGCCGGTGGCGGTCTGGTCCTGGGCATACCTTGTGGTGGCCGGTTCGCTCGTCGGCTATACAGCCTACATGCTGCTGCTTGAGCGAACCACGCCGACCCTGGCGGCCAGCTATACCTATGTGAATCCGGTGGTGGCGCTGTTTCTAGGCATCGTGCTGGATGGCGAAAAGGTGTCAAGCCTTGAATTTGCCGCCATCGCGGCGGTGTTGCTCGGCGTGGTGCTGCTGATGTGGCGCGAGGACTGACGTCCGGCGCCAGCGCCCAGCGCCCATTTCAAAACCTATAAATCATGCATAAAAAAACGATTGCGTTCTTTCCTGAAGCTGCCTACGGCCCGGCGCTCAATTCGGTGGGCATCGCACAGGCCGTCGAACGACTCGGCCACCGTGCGGTGTTTCTGTCCGATCCGGGCTTTCTCGACGTCTATCGCGGTTACGGCTTTGAAGCGCACCCGGTCAACCTGTCGGCGCCGATGGCGCCCGAGCAGATGGCCAAGTTCTGGGAGGACTTCATCAACGGCCACATTCCCAATTTCCGCAAGTCGGCTTACGACCAGATCGACAACTACGTGCTCGACTGCTGGAGCGCCATCGTTGAAAGCGCCGGTTACGCACAGGCCGACCTTCCCGACGTGCTGGCACGGGTGAAGCCGGATCTGATCTGCGTTGACAACGTGATCCTGTTCCCCGCGATCAAACAGTTTGGCGTGCCTTGGGTGCGCATCGTCTCATGCTCGGAAAACGAAATCGAAGATCCCGCCATTCCGCCGCATCTGTCGGGCTGCGCGTCCGACGACTGGGCCGGGCACGCACGCTACCGTGACCACTTCAACGCCACGATCGCACCGCTGCACGCGCAGTTCAATGCCTTTTTGGCCGAGCACGGTGAAGCCCCCTATCCGCTTGGGCAGTTCTTCGAAGCCTCACCCTTCTTGAATCTCCTGCTCTACCCCGACGCGGTCAAGTTCCGCCGCCTGCACCCGCTGGCGCCCGGGCGCTTCCAGTACCTTGAGGGCTGTGTGCGCCAGGAAAAGCCCTACGAGCTGACGCCGTTCCGCGCGAACGAGGATGCGCCCCTGGTGTACCTGTCTTTTGGCAGCCTGGGCGCGGGCGACGTGCCGCTGTTGAAGCGTCTGATCGCGGCGTTGGGACAGTTCCCTTGCCGCGCGCTGGTGAATGTGGGCGCCTATCTGGACCAATACGGCGAATTGCCGGCGAACGTGCAAATCGCCAGCTGGTTCCCCCAGCCATCGGTGATTCCGCTGGTCGATGTGGTGCTCCATCATGGCGGCAACAACTCCTTCACCGAGTGCCTGTATTTCGGCAAGCCGGCCATCATCATGCCCTTTGCTTGGGACGGCCACGACAACGCCACGCGGCTGCAGGAAACGGGCTACGGCTTCAAACTCAATCGCGCCGACTGGACCGAAGAAGCCCTGTTCGCCGATTTGCGCGCCTGTCTGGAAAGCGCCGCCATGCACGACAGGCTGCGCCTGACGAGCCAGGCCATGCAGTCGCAGGCCGGGCCCGACAAGGCGGCAGGCCTGTTGGACGCCATGCTCCAACCGGGTGGCCAGGGATGAGCGGCCTGAAGTCCACCGCACCGCATCTGCATCCCGCCAGGAGTTACAGCGATCTGGCGGACTGGGGCTTGCAGTCGGACGCGCTGCAAGGGGCCTCGCATTCCAGCGGACGACTGCTGCACAAGGGGCCGAACAATCAGCCGGAGGTCGGACTTTGGGTGTGCACGCCGGGTCGCTGGAAGCTCACCATCCCGCGCGATGAACTGTGCTTCTTCATTGCGGGTCGCGCCACCTATGTGTGCAACGACGGCGAAATCATTGAAGTCGCGCCCGACACCCTGGTGCTGTTTCCTGCAGGCTGGAGCGGTGAGTGCACGGTGCACGAGACGCTGCGCAACACCTACATGCTGAGCTGAGCTCGGCACCGCATCATTCAATCAACGAACCACCATGAACACACCTTACCTGAAGAACCCCCTGGCACAAACCGATCTCGTTGACTGGGGCCTGATCACGACCATGCTGGAGGGCGCGTCGCGCACCTCGGGCAAGCTGCTGCACAAGGGCCCCGAGGGCCAATCCGAATGCGGAATCTGGCGCTGCACGCCTGGGAAGTGGTTCTGCCACGTCACGCGTGACGAGTTCTGCCACTTTCTGGCCGGTCGCTGCACCTATGTGCACGAAAGCGGCGAGGTGATCGAGATCACGCCGGACACGGCGGCGTTCTTTGCCCAGGACTGGAAGGGCGTGTGCACGGTGCACGAGACCGTGACAAAAGTCTACATGATCCGCTGAAGTCATTGGCATGACAGATACCCGTGAGTTGCAGCGCCAGCGCTTTCTGGCGGCGGCAGCGCTAGGCTCGGCACGCTGCGAGGCGCTGCCCGCAGACGCGTCGACACGCCGCTATTTCCGCATCATCGAGGGCGCGCACCAGGCGTTGCTGATGGACGTGCCCGCAGGCGATGGCGAATTCACTTCCTTTATCGCGATCTCAAAACATCTGTGCCGCCTGGGCCTGTCCGCGCCGCGCGTGCTTGAGTCCGACCTGGAAAGCGGACTGGCGCTGATTGAAGACTTCGGCACGCTCACCTACTCTGCGGCCTTGGCGCGCGGTGACGACGAGGCGGGCCTGTATCGGCTCGCAGTGCAGGCCCTGGTGGCGTTGCATCGTGCGCCCCAGGCGCTGGCGATTGCGCTGCCGGCGTTCGATAGCTCGGCCTTGCTGGAAGAGGTTGAGCTGTTCGCCCACTGGTATGCGCCGCGGGCGCGTCCCGGCTTGGACCGCGAGCGATTTGGCGCGCGCTTCAAGGCCCTGTGGAGCGAGGCGCTGAGCGAAATCGCGCTGCGGCGCGAGGCGCTGGTGCTGCGCGACTACCACGTGGACAACCTGATGCTGATTGAATCGCGCCAGGGCTTTGGCGCTTGCGGCTTGCTCGACTTTCAGGATGCCGTCATCGGCGCCTTTGCCTATGACCTGGTGTCGCTGTGTCAGGACGCGCGGCGCGACCTCGCGCCCGGGCTGGAGGCGGGATTGGTCGAGCTCTACACGGACTCCATGCCCGAGCTGGACGCCGCGCGCTTCGAGCGCGACTACTGGCTGCTCGCAGCGCATCGGCACACCAAGGTGGCAGGCATTTTCGAGCGGCTCTCGCAACGCGACGGCAAGCACTCCTATCTGCGCCACCAAGGGCGCGTGTTGCGGCTTCTGGAGCGCGCGCTGGAGCGCGCCGGGCTGCACCCGCTGCTTGATCTTTTGCACCACGAATTACCGGGCTGGAGTCGCTATGAAGCGGCTGGCGCCACGGCCTGAATTGAAACCAAGGCACACCACCATGTTTGACGCGCAACACCCTTGCTACTTTTTGAACCCCGTATTTCACGCTGGCGCCGGGCCCGTTCGGCGCGTGCTGGACCCGGCCAATCAGGAACCCGTAGGCTGCTATGCCGACTGCACCAGCGCCGAGATTCAGGGCGTGCTGGACGCGGTCAACCTGGCGCAGCGCAGTTGGAAGCGTGTCGATGCCAAGAGCCGTGCCAAGGTCTTGCACCAACTGGCCAATGCCATCGAGAGCGCTGATCTGCGCCTGTGCGCGGAACTGATGACGCGAGAAATGGGCAAGCCCTATCCCGAGTCCATGGGCGAGTTGGCCAACTGCGCGCCGATCTTTCGCTACTTCGCCGAGATGGCGCGCGACGACGCCGGAAAAGTGGCCGGAACGACGCAGGTCGGCTCGTTTCAGTACGCCCGCTACGAGCCTTTGGGCGTGAGCGTGCACATCATGCCGTTCAATTTCCCGGTGCTGCTGATGTGCTGGACCGTGGCCGCTTCGCTGGCCAGCGGCAACGCTTGCATCATCAAACCGGCGCCGGCGACGACGCTGTGCACGCTGGAGTTCATGCGCTGCTTTGCCGCCTTGCCCGCAGGCTTGGTGGCCTGCCTGCCCGGCGGTGTCGCGGTGGCACAGGCCTTGTTGGAGTCCGAACAAACGCACGCTGTGGCCTTTACCGGATCGGTTGCGGCGGCCAAGGCCGTGGCCGTGGCCGCCGCGCAGCGCATGAAGCCCGCGGTGATTGAAGCCGGTGGCAGCGACCCGATGATCATTTCCGCGCATGCGCCGATCGACATCGCCGCTGCTGGCGCCGTGACCGCTGCCTTTCATTTGTCGGGCCAGGTCTGCACCTCAGCCGAGCGCTTTTACGTCGTTGATTCGGTGCACGACGCGTTTGTTCAGGCGCTGGTGACGCGCACGCAGGCGCTGCGCATCGGCCACGGCTTGAAGAAATCGGAGATTGGCCCGTTGGTGAGCGAAGCCGCGCGTGCCAAGGTCATCCGTCTGGTCGAGGACGCGCGCGCCAAGGGCGCCAGCGTGGTCACGGGTGGGCGCATCCCGCCGGGTCTGGAGGCCGGCTGGTTTTACGAGCCGACGGTGCTCACCGGCGTGACAGATGCCATGGACATCCTGCACGAAGAGTGCTTTGGCCCCGTCGCCAGCATCTGCCGCGTGGCCGACTTCGAGGAAGCCATCGCCCGCGCCAACGACAGCCCGTTCGGCCTGGGCGCTTCGATCTTCACCACCAGCTTGGACGAGGCCATGGAAGCGGCCGAACGACTGGAGGCAGGCATGGTGTGGGTGAACAACCCCATGATCGACAACGACGCCTTGCCCTTTGGCGGCTGGAAAGCCTCGGGCATGGGGCGCGAGCTTTCGCGCCAGGGAATGGATGCCTTTCGCCGCTCGAAGATGGTGATCATCGACCACAAGCCTGCGTTGCAGGAATGGTGGTACCCCTACCCCGACGCCTGGTTTCATGAGACCGGCGGCCGCAAGCACAGCTGAATTTTTAATCTCTTCTTAGGAACAAAACCATGAAAATTGCCATCCTTGGCGGCGCCGGCCTGATGGGCGCGGGCGTGGCCCGTGATCTGCTTTCCGATCGCGCCATCATCGACATTGCGTGCCTGCGTATCTGCGATAACTCGCCGGCGCGCATGCACAAGCTGCAAAGCGAACTGGCCGACCCGCGGGTTGAGCTGTTCGAGCTCGACGTCACCCGCGCCGACGCGCTGGCCCGGGCGCTGGACGGCGTGGACCTGTGCATCAACTCGGTGCCCACCCTGGCCGGATTTCAAATGGCCATTTTCGAAGCGGCCCTGGCCGCGCGCGTTCCCTATGTGGACCTGGGTGGACTGGGAACCTATACCGTCAAACAGTTGGCCGAGCACGAGCGCTTTCAACAGGCGGGGGTCACGGCCGTCATTGGTGTCGGCGCCGACCCCGGCATGTCGAACGTGATTTGCCGCGCCGTGGCCGATGAACTCGATCAGATCGAGCGCATCAATCTGTACTGGGCCGCGACGCTGATCGGCGAGGAGAATCCGGTGCTGTGCCCGCCCTACAGCGTGTCCACCGTGTTGGCCGAATACGCCCATCCGAGCACGCAGTTTCTGGGTGGCAAGCACGTGCAGTGCGAGCCGCTCGCGGGTCACGAATTCCTGGACCTGCCCGAGCCATGGGGTCGTTGCGATTTCATGTACTCGCCGCATTCCGAGCAACTCACCGTGCCACTGGCCGAAGGCATCAAGGAGAAGGGCATCCAGGAATTCACCTGGAAGCTGCATCTGCCCAGCCGCGAGCACGAGGCCTGGGTCGGGCTGGTGAAGGCCGGCTTCAACGATTTTGAGGATCCGCTCAGCGTCGGCGGCGTGACGATCAAGCCGGTCGATTTCCTGAGCGCACTGATCCAGCGCAACATGGAGCGCAACGCGCACCGCATTCCGGCCCAGGACAGCCATGAAATCCACCTCGCCATTGGCCACGGCTTGAAGGGCGGCAAGCCCGCCGTGGTGCGCTGCGAGGTGATCGTCAAGCCCGATCCGATGTACCAGGGCTATGTGGACGCCTGCACCTCGATGAACGCCTCGATTGCGGCGCAACTCATCCTGTCCCAACCGCGCCGCCCGGGCGTGTTCGCGCCCGAGTCCTACTTTGATATTCCCAGCTATTTCGTCGAGCTCGAAAAGCGCCACTTTGCCGTGCGCACCAGCGTCGAGGTCTGAACCGATGCTGCGCGGTCAACTCTTCATCGACGGCGCGTGGTGCGCCGCGCACGCGGGTGCCCTGATGGACGTCATCGACCCAGCGAGCGAGCAGGTGTTCGCACAGGTGGCCTCGGCGCAGGCAAGAGATGTCGATGCAGCGGTGCGCGCCGCGCGCCGCGCCTTTGACACGGGACCCTGGCCACGCCTGAGTGGGTGCGAACGCGCGCGGGTGTTGCGCGCCATGGCGGTGGCCCTGCGCGAACAACTTGAAGCGCTGGCGCGACTGGAAGTGCGCGACAACGGCAAGCCCTTGCCCGAGGCGCGCTGGGACGTGGGCGACGCCGCCGGCTGCTTTGAATACTACGCCGGCCTGGCGGAGCAGGAAGACAAACGCGGCGCGGAGCATCTGGACTTGCCGGATGGGCGTTTTAGTTCGCGCGTGACGCGCCAACCGGTGGGTGTGGTGGGCGCCATCATTCCCTGGAACTACCCGCTGCTGATGGCCGCCTGGAAGCTCGCGCCCGCGCTCGCCGCCGGCTGCACGGTGGTGCTCAAACCCTCGGAGCTCACGCCCATGAGCGCGCTCGAGTTGGTGCGCATCGGCCACGCGGCCGGCTTGCCGCCAGGCGTGCTCAACCTGGTCACGGGACTGGGCGCAACGGCGGGTCAAGCGCTGAGCGAGCACAAGAGCGTGGACAAGCTGGCCTTTACCGGCAGTCTGGCCACCGGCTCCAAGGTGATGCAGGCCGCGGCCCGCGACATCAAGCGCGTGAGCCTGGAACTGGGCGGCAAGTCGCCGCTGATCGTGTTTGCCGACACCGAGATCGAGCAGGCGCTGGAATGGATCATGTTCGGCATCTTCTGGAATCAGGGCCAGGTGTGTTCGGCCACGTCACGGGTGCTGATCGAGCGCCCGCTGTATGCAAAACTGCTGGAGCGACTGGCCCAGGAAGTGGCGCGCATCCCCATCGGCAGCGGCATGAAGGAGGGCGTCCTGCTCGGGCCCTTGGTATCGCAATCGCAACTCGACAAGGTCCGCGCCGCTATCACGCGCGCCGTGCAAGAGGGGGCAAGCCTGGTCAGCGGTGGCAGCGAGCGCCCGCCCGGCTGTGGCGACAAGGGCTACTTTGTCGCGCCGACCATCATTGCCGACATGCGCCTGGACAGCTGGATCTGGGCCGAAGAGGTGTTCGGCCCGGTGCTGTGCGTGGCCGCGTTTGACAGCGAAGAAGAAGCACTGCGCTTGGCCAACGACAGCCGCTTCGGCTTGGCCGCAGCCGTGATGTCGCGCGACCTGGAACGCTGCGATCGCGTGGCCGCCGCCTTGCAGGCCGGCGTCGTGTGGATCAACTGCTCGCAGCCCACTTTTTGCGAAGCGCCCTGGGGCGGATTCAAGCAGTCGGGAATCGGGCGCGAGCTGGGACGCTGGGGTTTCGAGAACTACCTTGAGATCAAGCAGATCACGCGTTACGACAGCCGCGCTCCCTGGGCCTGGTACATCCAAGCCGGCCAAAGAGACTGAATTTCCGTTCGGCGGCTTCAGCTATCTTTGCGGCTCGGTGCGGCGTCGGACACCATTTTTGGGCCTGCCCTATGAACCCGTCATGGACATCCATTGGCCGCATCTAAAATGCGCCGGGCGGCAGGCTTGAAGTCACGCTCGAGCAACTGCGCCACCCGCTGGCGGCCCTGGAGGAAGTGGAAACCTCCTCCCGCCCAAGGCCGACAGCCCAAGCCGCCCATGGGTCGCGCCATGGGCGCTGACTAGAGTCCCAGGCGCGCGGCCTCGTTCTTGATGGTCGCCGCCAGGCGCGGCCCCAGGCGCTCGATCTGCGCCAGCGACGCGTAGCCGTAGCCGATCACCAGTCCCTTGACGTCGGCGCGCGCAATGCAGTAGGCCGAGAGCGGGCGCACCACCATGCCGAGCTGGGCGATGCGCTGCGCCAGCGCCACGTCGTCCACGTTGGCGGCCAGGCGCAGGCAAAGGTGCAGCCCCTGCTCGGCGCCGGTGATCTGGGCCCGGCTGCCCAGGCAGGGTTTGAGTGCTTCGAGCAGGCAGCGCCGGCGCTGCGCATAACTCTGCCGCGCCCGGCGCAAGGCGCTGGAGAAATGCCCCATTTCGATGAACTCCGCCAGCGCCGCCTGCAGCGGCAACTGGCCCGGTCGGTTCAGGTCGTAATGCGCGTCCTTGAAGGCCTCGACCATCTGCGTTGGAACCACCAGGTAGCCCAGCTTGAGCCCCGGGTAAAGCACCTTGGAGAACGAACCCATGTAGAGCACGCGCGCGTCCTGATCCAGGCCTTGCAGGGACGAGAGCGGCGGGCCGCTGAAGCGAAATTCGCTGTCGTAGTCGTCCTCCAGTATCCAGGCCTGGTGCTTGCGCGCCATGGCCAGTAACTGGTGCCTGCGCGCCAGTGACATCACCGCGCCGGTGGGGTATTGATGCGACGGCGTGACGTAGATCAGCCGCGGCGGCGTCTCCTCGTCGGCGCCCTGTGGGGCGATGCCTTCCTCGTCCACGCGGATGCCGCGCATCGTCAGACCGGTGGCCATGAAGGCCTTGACCGCGCCCCAGTAAGCGGGATCTTCCAGCCAGACGCTGGAGCCGTGGTCGGCCAGCATCTGAGAGCACAGCTCCAGCGACTGCTGCGTGCCGCTGGTGATGATGACCTGTTCGGTGTCGAGTTGCACGCTGCGAAAGACGCGCAGGTAGTCGGCCACGGCGCGCCGCAGCGGCGCGTAGCCGCCGGAACTGCTGTAGTCCAGCATGTCGGGATAGCTCATGCGCCAATGCTTGTTCTGCAGCCGTTGCCACAGCGCCGTGGGAAAGGCGCTGAAGTCGGCGATGCCGCCGGTGAAGGGCTGGATCTCCAGCTGGTGGGCGCAGTATTGCGTTGCCAGCGCGGCGCCGCGCTGCGACAGCCGCGCCACCTGTCCGGCAAAGCCCGCCCCGGTCTGCGCCGGCGCCTTGGGAACGTTGTCGTTGACGTAGGTGCCGCTGCCGATGTGGCTGCTCAGATAGCCCTCGACCGCGAGCTGGTTCAGCGCCGCAACCACCGTGTTGCGCGACAGGCCCAGGTCGGCCGCGAGTTCGCGGCTCGAGGGCAGGCGCTCGCCCGCCACCAACTTGGCGCCGAGCATGGCGCGGCGCAGCGCCTCGTACAGCTGCCGATGCAAGGGCAAGGCGTCGCTCGCGCTCAGGCGCGACATTTCGGAGAGCAAAAATTCGGACAGCATGAAATGGTTCGACTTGGTGGGACAGAACGTAGGTCGGGTTGGCGCAGCCTAACCCGACCTACGACGACGGCGCTCTGTGCCAAACGGATGAAGACGGTTGGTGTAAACCCTTGGATATTTCCGGACTAATTGAAGTGGCACTATATGCTTTATTCAAATGGCCCCGGAAGTCAGCCAATCACCCAGCCAGAATGAGCGCAGGAGATAAATTTTGCCCAACACAAGCACCCCTTGCATGATCTGGCTGCCCGCTGACCACCGTCAGCTCGGCGACGGCGACGAGAAGTTGCCCGCGCTGGTGCTGGGCGAAAAATACGCCCGCGCCGTGAAGCGGGGTGCGCTGGCGCAACCCGTGCTGTTTCCGCTGGCCGATGCGCAGCAGATCCCGGCGCTGCTGGCGCTGGTGCACGGCGTCCTGCTCACCGGCTCGCCGTCGAATATTCACCCATCGCACTTTGACGAAGACGTGGCTGACGCCAGTCTGCCGCTGGACGCGCAGCGCGATCAGCTCACGCTCGCGCTGGTCAAGGCCTGCGTGCAGGGTGGGATTCCACTGCTGGGCGTGTGCCGTGGTTTTCAGGAAATCAACGTCGCCATGGGCGGCAGCCTGCACCAACAAGTGCACGCCCAGCCCGGCTTCATGGACCACCGCGAACCGGCAGGCGTGCCGTTTGCCGAGCAATTCGCGCCCCGGCACGCGGTGCGCTTTGCGCCGGACTCGCAGTTTGCCCAATGGGCCGGTGGCCCCAGCGCGATGGTCAACTCGCTGCATGGCCAGGGCATCAAGCAATTGGCATCCGCCTTGCGTGCGGTGGGTCACGCCAGCGATGGCTTGATCGAGGCGTTCGAGGTCGAGGGTGCGCACGCATTTGCCTGCGCCGTGCAGTGGCATCCGGAGTGGCACTTCTGGGAGAACCCTTTGGGCAGCGCCATTTTCACGGCCTTTGGCGACGCCTGTCGCCAGCGCCAGCAGAGCATCATGAACGACCATTCGTTCAGGTCCAAGGTCACAAAGGAAACCCTATGAGTAGCAATCAAAAAATGACGTTCAACGACCTGGAGAACTGGCTCAACGAGCGCCGCGTGACCGAGGTCGAGTGCCTGGTCCCCGACTTGACCGGCGTGGCACGCGGCAAGATCTTGCCGCGCGAGAAGTTCACCGAAGACCGCGGCATGCGCATTCCGGAAGCGATTGTGGCCATGGGCGTGACCGGCGAGTTTCCGGTCAACGGGCCCTACTACGACGTCATCAAGCCGACCGATCGCGACATGCATCTGCAGCCCGACGCCTCCACGGTGCGCATCGTTCCCTGGGCCACGGACCCGACGGCGCAGGTGATCCACGACTGCTTCGATCGCGACGGCAAACTCGTTCCGTTTGCGCCGCGCAGCGTGTTGCGCCGCGTTTGCGACCTGTACGCGGCCGAGGGCATCGAGCCGGTGGTGGCGCCCGAACTCGAGTTCTATCTGGTGTCGCGCAACACCGATCCGAATGCGGTGCTCAAGCCGCCCATCGGGCGCAGCGGCCGGGCCGAAACCTCGCGCCAGTCGTACAGCATCGACGCGGTGAACGAGTTCGATCCGCTGTTCGAGGAGCTCTACGACTTCTGCGAAAAAATGGAGCTCAACGTGGACACGCTGATCCACGAGGCCGGCGCCGGGCAGATGGAGATCAACTTCTTCCATGCGCACCCGCTGGGCCTGGCGGACGAGGTCTTTCTGTTCAAGCGCACGGTGCGCGAAGTCGCGCTGCGCCACGACATGTACGCCACCTTCATGGCCAAGCCGATCGAAGGCGAACCCGGCAGCGCAATGCACGTGCACCAGAGTCTGGTGAGCCAGGCCACGGGCAAGAACATCTTCAGCAACGAAGACGGCACGCCGTCGCAGGCCTTCTACCATTACATCGGCGGCTTGCAGCGCTACATTCCCGCCGCCATGGCGCTGGTGGCGCCGTACGTGAACAGCTACCGCCGACTGGCGCGCCACACCGCCGCGCCCATCAACATCGAATGGGGCTTTGACAATCGCACCGTGGGCATCCGTTCGCCGATCTCCAGCCCCGAGGCGCGGCGCATCGAGAACCGCGTCATCGGCGTCGATGCCAACCCCTATGTGGCCATGGCCATGACGCTGGCCTGCGGCTACCTGGGCATGAAGAAGAAGATCGAGCCCAAATCCGAAATGAAGGGCGACGCCTATCTGGCGCCGTATTCACTGCCGCGCAGCCTGGGCGAAGCGCTCGATCTGTTGCGCAACGAGACCGATCTGCACGACATCCTGGGCAAGGAATTCATCACGGTTTACACCGAGGTCAAGGAACTCGAATTCGAAGAGTTCATGAAAGTGATTTCGCCCTGGGAGCGGGAGCACTTGCTGCTGCATGTGTGAGAACTTGCGGGACAGACCAAGAGTTACGCGAAGCGAACTTTGCTCTGTCCTCAACCGAATAGAAGTAGGGGTTAGCGCAGCGTAACCCGACACCCCGAACCAAGACTCAAAGGAACCGATATGAATACAACCTCTGTGATCGCCCCGGCCGCCCTGGTGCGCCGCGCCGGCCAAGTTGACACCCAGGCGATCCAGGCCCTGGACAGCGCCCACTTTCTCCATCCTTTCACCGACTTCAAGGACATGAATGCGCGTGGCTCGCGCATCATGACGCACGCGGACAACATCTACGTCTGGGACTCCGAAGGCAAGAAGGTGCTCGACGCGATGAGCGGCCTGTGGTGCGTGAACGCCGGCTATGCGCGCAAGGAACTGGCCGACGCCGCGCATCACCAGATGATGACCCTGCCCTACTACAACGCCTTCTTTCAGACCACCAATGTGCCTGCGGTGCAACTCGCGGCCAAGCTGGCTGCGCTTGCGCCCAAGGTGGGAGAGCGCAGCTTCGAGCACGTCTTCTACTCCAGCAGCGGCAGCGAAAGCAACGACACGAATGTGCGCATGGTGCGCCGCTATTGGGACCTGCTGGGCCAGCCCCAGCGCAAGGTCATCATCGGGCGCGTCAACGGCTACCACGGCAGCACCATGGCGGCCGCGTCGCTGGGCGGCATGAGCGGCATGCACGCCCAGGGCGATCTGCCGCTGCCCAACATCACGCACATCGGCCAGCCCTACTTTTTCGAGGACGGCTTGGCGGGCGAGACCGAAGATGAATTCGGCCTGCGCGCGGCCGGCTGGCTGGAGCAAAAGATCTTGGAGCTCGGCGCCGACAAGGTGGCGGCCTTCATCGGCGAGCCGGTGCAAGGCGCGGGTGGCGTCATCATTCCCCCCGCCACTTACTGGCCCGAGATCCAGCGCATCGTTGACAAGTACGGCATTTTGCTCATCAGCGACGAGGTGATCTGCGCCTTTGGCCGTCTAGGCCACTGGTTCGCCTACGAAAAGTTTGGCATGAAGCCCGATCTGGTGACCTTCGCCAAGGGCGTGACCAGCGGCTACATCCCGCTGGGCGGGGTGATGGTGGGCAACCGCGTGGCCAAGGTGTTGATCGAGTTGGGCGGTGACTTCAACCACGGCTACACCTACTCCGGCCACCCCGTGGCCTGTGCCGTGGCCCTGGCGAACCTGGAGTTGATGGAGCGCGAGCAGTTGGTGCAGCGCGTGCACGACGACATCGGACCCTACCTGGCGCAGCGCTTTGCCGAACTCAAAGCTCATCCCCTGGTCGGCGACGCCCAGACCTGTGGCTTTGTCGCCGGCCTGGTGCTGGTGAAGAACAAGGCCAACAAGGAGCGCTTTGCCGAGGAACTCGGCGTGGGCATGCTGTGCCGGGGCCACTGTTTTGGCAACGGACTCATCATGCGCGCCGTGGGCGACCGCATGATCATTGCGCCGCCGCTGGTGATGACGCACGCGCAAATCGACGAAATGATGGCGCTGATCCTCAAATGCCTGGACCTGACCTTGGCCGATGCGCGCAAAAGTGGCTGGTTGGCATAGGGATTGCATGGATGCGAAGGGTCGATTCGACCCGCTATGATCTTGTGGTTATTTTGGTGCGTTGGCCTTCCTGGAACGAATCTGGGTCTGCCGACGTGATGTTTGGTTGATTTCAGGAGTTCAATGTGGGCAATATTTTCAAGAAGCTGGGTGCACGCGCCATTTTTGCAAGTCTGTCGGTGGCGGGCCTGATGGCTGCCGTCGCCACTCCCGTCGCCGCGCAGGAAGAGAAGATTCTCAACATCTACAACTGGTCGGACTACATCGCGGAGGACACGATCGCCAACTTCGAGAAGGAAACCGGCATCAAGGTGCGCTACGACACCTTTGATACGAATGAAATCCTGCACGCCAAACTGGTCGCGGGCAAGACCGGTTATGACATCGTCGTGCCTTCTTCGGGCTGGGCCAAGCTGCAGATGGACGGCGGCTTGCTGCGCAAACTGGACAAGGCGCAAATCCCGAACCTGAAGAACATGGATGCGGATATCCAAAAGCAGATTGCCAGCCTGGACCCGGGCAATCAATATCTGGTGAACTGGCTCTGGGGTTACACCACGGTCGGCATCAATGTGGCCAAGGTCAAAGCGGCACTGGGCAGTGAGCCCATTCCGGCCAACGTTTGGGAACTGGTGTTCAACCCGAAGTACATCGGCAAGTTGAAGAGCTGCGGCGTTTCTTTCCTGGACGCGGGTTCGGAGATCTTGCCTGCGGCATTGCACTATTTGGGCAAAGATCCCTTCAGCCGGAATCCGGCTGACTACTCCGAAGCCGCCGCGCTGCTCAAGTCGATTCGCCCCTACATCACGCTGTTCAGTTCGTCGGGTTACATCAACGATCTGGCGGGCGGCTCCATTTGTTTGTCCCTGGGCTGGAACGGCGACATCAATATCGCGCGCCAGCGCGCCATTGAAGGCAAGACCGGGCAGGAGATTGTGGCGCTCATTCCGAAAAATGGTGGTCTGCTGTTCTTTGACATGATGGCCATCCCGGCGGACGCACCGCACCCGAAGAACGCCTATGCCTGGATGAATTACATCCTTCGCCCCGAGGTCAACGCGTCGCTCACGAACAAGGTGTTCTACGCCAACCCCACCTTGGCATCGCGCCCCTTCATCAAGTCCGAGGTGGCGAAGAATCCGTCGGTATTCCCGACCTCGGCCGAACTGGCCACCATGGTCGCGCCCAAGGCCTTGAACAATGACATCCGGCGCCAGATCACCCGTGTTTACACGGCCTTCAAGACCGGCCTGTGATCCTGCTTGCCCTCGATTTTTCAACATCAGGATCCATCACGTGAGCACCGAAACGCCTGCCATGGCAGCGGTTAGCGCGCCGATCAGCGCGACGCCGTTCCTGCAAATCCGTCACATCATCAAGCAATTTGACGATGTGTTTGCAGTGGACGATGTGACGCTGAACATCCACAAAGGCGAGATCTTTGCGCTGCTGGGTTCTTCCGGCTGCGGCAAGTCCACGCTGTTGCGCATGCTGGCGGGTTTTGAACGGCCCACTTCGGGGCAGATCCTGCTCGAGGGCCAGGATGTGGTGGGCCTGGCGCCGTACGAGCGGCCCATGAACATGATGTTCCAGAGTTACGCTTTGTTCCCGCACCTCACGGTCTGGGACAACGTGGCCTTCGGCTTGCGGCGCGACCACTTGCCCAAGGACGAGGTCAACGCCCGCGTGACGCAGATGCTGGAGTTGGTGCAACTCAAAGCCTACGCCAAGCGCAAGCCGCACCAGCTCTCGGGCGGGCAGCAGCAGCGCGTGGCGCTGGCGCGCAGCCTGGCCAAGCGCCCCAAGTTGTTGCTGCTGGACGAGCCGCTGGGCGCGCTCGATGCCAAGCTGCGCGAGCGCACGCAGTTGGAGCTCGTGGGCATCATCGAGCAGGTGGGCGTGACCTGCGTCATGGTGACGCATGACCAAGAAGAAGCCATGACCATGGCCACGCGCATTGGCGTCATGAGTGAAGGCAAGATCCTCCAGGTCGGCAAGCCCGCCGAGATCTACGAAACGCCCAATTGCCGCTTTGTTGCTGATTTCATTGGGAGCGTGAACCTGTTCAAGGGAACGCTCACGCAGGACGAACCCGATCACGTGGTGATCACTTCGCCCGAATGCCAGCATTACGTGAGCCATGGCATCACCGGCACTTTGGGCATGACCGTGCACGTTGCTGTGCGACCCGAGAAGATGACGATTCAGCAGGGTCGCCCCGCCGAAGCCGAGCGCGAGTCGCCCGAGCAGGTGGGATTCAACGAGGCGCAAGGGGTGATCAAGGACTTGGCCTATCTGGGCAGCCTCACGACCTACCACGTACAGCTCGACAGCGGCATGGTGGTCAAGGTGACGCACACCAACGCCGCGCGCCATGACGCCACGGCACTGACCTGGGGCGACCGGGTCTACGTCTGGTGGTGTGGCTCCGACGTGGTGGTGTTGACCGCCTAGCATGCGCATGAAGCCCCGCAACTTTTCTGCCTCGCTGCTCAGCCACAAGCTGTCCGGCGCCTGGGGGCGTTGGGCCGTCATTGGCGTGCCGCTGGCGTTCCTGCTGATGTTCTTCTTGCTGCCGTTTTTGGTGGTGCTCAAGATCAGCGTGTCTGAAATGGTGAACGTGGATTTCAATCCGCTGATCAGCTGGACCGAAGGCGTGCTGCAACTCAAGCTCAGGTTTGCCAACTATTTGTTCATTGCCGAAGACGACCTGTACTTCAAGACCTATTTGAGTTCGCTCAAGTTCGCCGCCGTCACCACGCTGATTTGCTTGTTCATTGCCTACCCGTTTGCCTACTTCCTCGCGCGCAGCCCAGCCGACCGGCGCCCGGCGCTGCTGATGTTGGTGATGCTGCCCTTTTGGACGTCTTTTTTGCTGCGCGTGTACGCGTGGAAGATGCTGCTCGCCGACAACGGTGTGTTCAACAATACCGCGCTCTGGCTGGGCCTGATGGACGAGCCGCTGAAGATGATGAACACGCCTTTTTCGCTGGTGCTGGGCATGGTCTACACCTATGTTCCCTTCATGATCCTGCCGCTGTACGCGAATCTGGTGAAGATGGACCTGAGCCTGCTGGAGGCCGCGCTGGACCTTGGTGCCACGCCCTGGCAGGCGTTTTGGCGCATCACCGTGCCGCTGTCCAGGAGCGGCATCCTGGCCGGCTCGATGCTCGTGTTCATTCCTTGCGTCGGCGAGTTCGTCATTCCTGAGTTGCTGGGCGGGCCGCAAACGCTGATGATCGGTCGCGTGCTATGGGATGAGTTTTTCAGCAACAACGACTGGCCCATGGCCGCAAGCGTTGCGGTGGTGATGATCTTGCTCATCATCGTTCCACTGGCGTTGTTCAACAAGTACCAGGCCGAAAGCACGCAGGGAGGCCGCGCATGAAGCTCAATCTGGGGCGCGCCACCAGCCTGGGTTGGATGGGCGCGGTCTTTGTCTTTCTGTACCTGCCGATCTTCACGCTGATGCTGTTCAGCTTCAATGCAAGTCCGATGGTGACGAACTGGGGCGGTTTTTCGCTGCGCTGGTATGCGGCCCTGATGAAGGATACGGAAATCATCAACGGCTTCATCCTGTCGCTCAAGGTGGCGTTCATGACGGCCTGCGCCTCGGTGGTGTTTGGTACGCTGGCGGCGGTCGCCCTGAGCCGCTTCAAGCGCTTTCCCGGACGTACGCTGTTTGCCGGCATGGTGAGTTCGCCCCTGGTCATGCCCGAAGTCATCATCGGCCTGTCGCTGCTGCTGATGCTGGTGTCGGTGCAGCGCATGTTCGGCTTTCCCGAGCGCGGTGTGCTCACCATCTGGATGGGTCATACCCTGCTCGGAATGGCCTACGCCACGGTGGTGGTGCAGTCGCGCCTGCAGGAGATCAGCCCGCAAATGGAAGAAGCCGCGCAAGACCTGGGGTGCCGCCCTTGGCAGGTGTTTTTTCTGGTCACGCTGCCCTTGATTTCGCAAGCCATCGCTTCGGCCTGGCTGCTCACCTTCACGCTGTCGCTGGACGATGTGGTGCTATCGGCCTTCCTTTCCGGGCCGGGTTCGACCACCATGCCCATCACCATCTTCAGTCGCGCGCGCTTGGGGCTGAGCCCCAGCGTGAACACCGTGGCCACACTCACCGTGCTGGTGGTGAGTGTCGGCGTGGTGCTGGCCAGCATCATGATGTCGCGTGCCGAAAAGCGTCGCGCACAGGAGATGGCGGCGGCGTTTCGCAGCGCCGGACAATAGCGAAATTCGAGTCAGGTCTTAATTTTTTAATGGAGCAATCAATGAAGAATCAATTGTCTGTGTTGACCCTGGCGCTGGCCGCCATCTTCCCGCTGGGCCAGACGGCGCACGCGCAATCCGCCGCCGAACTCAAGGCCGAGATTGAGCAGCTCAAGCAACAGTTGCAAGTGCTCATGAAGAAGGTTGACGCCGTGTCCGAAGCCAGCAGCGCCGCGCCTGCGGTCGAGGTGCAGGACTTCAACCGCATCAAGGTCAAGGCTGAATCGACCGAAGACAGCATCGAAGCCGCCGGCCTCAAGGGTTTTAAGATCAGTGGCCTGATCGACCCGACCTTCATCTACAGCAACCGCCAAAACCATGCGGGCTTTGTGTTTTTGAACAACTTTGACGGCATGGGCAACTCCGGCGTGGGCGACTCGTTCGCCTTTGACAACTCCTACTTCGGCATGGCCGTGCTCGATATCCAGAAGGAGACCGACGGCGGCAACAAGTGGCGCTTGACGTTGGCGCCGAGCAAGTCGGCCGCGTCGGGCTACAGCATTGGCTCCATCGTGCACGAAGCCTCGGTCTCGATTCCGCTGATCGACCCGGCCACGCGCCTGATCGCCGGCATGGTTCCGGACTGGAGTGGCTATGAATACATCATGCCCAACCAGCAGCCGCTGATCACCCACAACATGCTGTTCGACTTCACCATTCCCACGCTTTACAGTGGCGTGGGCATGGAGATCACGCGTGGCTCCTGGATCAGCAAGTTCATGCTCGGGAACCTCAACCAACTGCGCAAGTCACCCGGCGACAAGACCCCGGGGCTGGCCTACCGCGCGGACTATGCCAAGGGCGAATTTTCTGGCTTTGGTTTCGCCGGGACACACTCCTTCAGCAGTGGCAACAGGTACGATCTATTTGAGGTGGATGGCTATTTCACGCGCGGCGACTTGACGCTGCAAGGCCAGGTCGGCGTCGGGCGCAAGCCCCTGGCCGCGGCCAACGGTGGCACGGCCGAGTGGGCCGGGCTGTCGGCGCTGGCGGGCTACAAGCTCACGCCGCGTCTGCAAGCGGTGGCGCGTTTTGACTACATCGCGAATCGCAAAAACGGCGGCGGCGTGCCAGGCGCGGTTGCATCGGGTTGTCTGGATGCCACCGGCGCGGACGATTCCGCCAACAGTTGCGCCAACGCCGTGGTCGCCCTGGGTGACTACCGCAACGGCTTTGGACCCAGCTACCAAGACGCCGTTGACTTCGCCACGGGTGTGACCACGAGCCTGCGCGGCGTGAATCGCTTTGCCCTGTCCACGGGCTTCAACTACCTCATCAACCCCACGACCACCTGGAAGGTCGAGGCCCGCTACGACGGCGCCAGCGGCGCGGTGTTCTACGACGTGAAAGATGCTTCGTTCAAGAAGAACAACATGTTGTTCGGCACCTCCATGGTCGTGGCGTTCTAAGTTTCATGCTGCGGCGGCGAACCGCCGCAGCGTCGGTTGGGCCAGCGCAGCGTCAGCCGACGCCCTTAGCGCGGTCGGCATTCGTTGGTTCACGGCCCTGAGTGCTGCGCGGCCGAGCGTTTGCGTGCGCAGGGTGGCAGCCATGTCACCCGTTTGCATTTTTTGCCGCTCAGGAAGCCACTTTGGTCGAGCCGGAATAGTCCAGTCAGGAACATTGCATGAATTCTTTTGCCGCGCACAGCGAACTCAAATTTGACGGCCGCGCCCTCATCAACGGGGTGCGCCGTGCGGCCAGGAGCGGCGCCGTCTTCAACTGCATCTCGCCGGTTGATGGCCGCGTCCTGACCGAGGTGGCGCGCTGCGACCAGGCCGACGTGGACGACGCGGTGGCTGCGGCGCGCGCGGCCTTTGAGGACCGGCGCTGGCGCGGCCTGGCGCCGGCGCAGCGCAAGCGCATCATGATCGCCTTTGCCGATCAACTGCTCAAGCACGCGGACGAACTGGCCTTGACCGAAACCCTGGACATGGGCAAGCCGGTGAAGTACGCGCGCGCCGTGGACGTGAACAGCGCGGCCAACTGCCTGCGCTGGTACGGCGAAGCCGTGGACAAGGTCTATGACGAAATTGCGCCCACGCCCAGCACCGGCCTGGCGCTGATTCAACGTGAACCCGTGGGCGTGGTGGGCGTCATCGTGCCCTGGAATTACCCCATGATCATGGCCGCCTGGAAGATCGCGCCGGCCCTGGCCGCAGGCAACTCGGTGGTGCTCAAGCCCAGCGAGAAGTCGCCGCTCACGGCCTTGCGCCTGGCCGAGCTCGCGCTCGAAGCGGGCATCCCGGCGGGCGTGTTCAATGTCGTTCCCGGCTTTGGCCCCGAGGCCGGCTCACCGCTGGCGCTGCACATGGACGTGGACTGCATCGCCTTCACCGGCTCCACGCGCGTGGGCAAGCAGATCCACGTGATGGCCGGGCAAAGCAACTTGAAGCGCGCCTGGACCGAACTCGGCGGCAAGTCGCCGAACATCGTTTTTGCCGATTGCCCGAATCTGGATCGCGCCGTCGAGGCCGCTATCGGCAGCATCTTTTTCAACCAGGGCGAAAGCTGCAACGCACCCTCGCGCCTGTTCGTGGAGGCCAGCATCAAGGAGGCGTTTCTGGAAAAGGCGCTGGCGCTGGTGCCGGGCTACGCGCCGGCCAATCCGCTGGACCCGGCCAGCGTCATGGGTGCGATCGTGGACCAGACGCAGATGAATTCGGTGTTGCGCTACATCGAGCTGGGCAAGAGCGAAGGCGCCAAGCTGATTGCCGGCGGCGAGCAGGCGCTGATGGACACGGGCGGCTGTTACGTGCAGCCGACCATCTTCGACGGCGTGACGAACGACATGACGATTGCGCGCGAGGAGATCTTCGGACCGGTGTTGTCGGTGCTGTCGTTCACCGATGCCGCCGAGGTGGTGCGCCAGGCGAATGCCAGTGTCTATGGATTGCAGGCGGCGGTGTGGACGCGCGACATCAACAAGGCCCACGGCGTGGCGCGTGCCTTGCGCGTTGGCACGGTGCACGTGAACCAGTACGACGAGGACGACATCACGGTGCCGTTCGGCGGCTTCAAGCAAAGCGGCGTGGGGCGCGACAAGTCGCTGCACGCCTTTGACAAGTACACCGAAACCAAGACCACCTGGATTCGGCTGGACCCGGCGTTTTGATGGAGTTCCACTGTGCTTGATCTGCCCCACTTCGCCACCCTTCACGCGCGGCGCCTGCTGTTCGGCTTGCTGGGCTTGGGCCTGGCCGCAATGACTCATGCCGAACCCGGCTTGGGCGCACGCAGCGTGCGTGTCGGTGTGATGATGCCGCTGAGCGGCGACCTGGCGGAAGTCGGCTCGGCTTTTGTTCAGGGTGCGCGTGCCGCTGCGGAAGAAATCAATCGGCAGGGTGGCGTTGCCGGGCGCAAGATTCAACTGCTGCCGCTGGACACCATGAATGTCGCCGCCGATGCGCTGGAGCAAGTGCGCGACGTGCTGCACGCCAGTGCGTCAGAGGAGCAGGTGTTTGCCCTGCTGGGCACCGTTGGTTTGCCTAGCGCGCAGGCGGTATTGCCCGAATTGGAAAAATCAGGCATTGCCCTCATTGGCCCACTCACGGGCTTGGTGGCGCACCAGTCCGAGGCGCGCGACCTGATCTTCCCGGTGCGTCGCCCCGACGAAGAAGTGATTCTGGGTTTGATCAAGCTGCTCGACATCATGGCCGTCAAGCAATTGGCGATCGTGCATCCACGCACGCCCGATGCCACGCGTCAGATGAAGATGCTGCGCGACGCGGCCAAGGCCCGCGGCGTGACCGTGGTGGCCCAGGTGGATGTGGGCGACACCAACATCGACCTCCGGGCCGAGGTGGCCAAGTTGACCGCAGCGCATCCCGATGTGATCCTCTCCCTGGGCTGGTACCAGATGACCGAAGCCCTGGTGCGTCAAATGCGCGCCGCCGGCTACAAGGGCTTGTTTGCCACGCACAGCGATGTGGGAACCCTCAGGCTGATGGCCTCGCTCAAGGACATGTCGCGTGGCCTGGGCGTCGCCAGTGGCATTCCCTCGCCCTACAGCAGCGCGCTGCCGATGGCGCGCGAGTTTCGTGCCGCCATGGAGCATGTGGCCGACGCTGCGCGCAGTCCGCCGGACGAAGCCTCGTTCGAAGGCTATCTGGCGGTACGCGTGTTTGCCGATGGCCTGCGCCAGCTCGCTGGCAACCCCACACGCAGCGGCCTGAGGCAGGCGCTGATGGCGCGCCCACTTGATATTTCCGGCCTGGTGTTTGACTATCGCAGCAGTGCCAATCGCGGACTGCAAACACCGAGTAGCCTCTACGTCATGACCAGCCAGGGGCGCGTCAGCCAATGAGGGCGCAGTGGTGTGCCCGCGGGTCAACCCCATTTCATCCCAGGAGTCACTTATGAACGCAGAGATCCCTTTGGCCACACTGAGTGGCACCCAGGCCAACGCCGAATGGCACGCGCGCCGACTTGCCGCGACGCCGCGCGGCGTCGCCGTCATGGGCGACTTCTTCATCGACCATGCCAAGAACGCCGAGTTCTGGGACATCGAGGGTCGCCGCTTCATCGACTTTGCCGGCGGCATCGCAGTGCTCAACACCGGCCACGTCCACCCCAAAGTGCAAGCCGCGATTGCCGCGCAACTGCAGCGCTTCACGCACAGCTGCTACCAGGTAGTGCCCTACACCGACTACGTGGAACTGGCCGAGCGCATCAATGCCATCGTGCCCATTGCCGCAGCCTGCAAGACGGCGTTTTTCTCCACCGGCGCCGAAGCCGTGGAAAACGCCGTGAAGATCGCGCGCTCGTGCACCGGACGCGGCGGCGTCATTGCCTTTGGTGCTGCCTTCCACGGGCGCAGCCTGTTTGCCGTGTCGCTCACCGGCAAGGTCCAGCCTTACAAGGCCGGTTTTGGCCCGTTTCCGCCCGAGATCTACCATGTGCCTTACCCGGCGCAAGGCGCTTCGCTGGCGCAAACGAAACACGCGATGGAGCAGCTCTTCAAGTGCGACATCGAGCCCAGTCGCGTCGCTGCCATCATCTTTGAGCCGGTGCAGGGCGAGGGCGGTTTCAATGTGATCCAGGCCGAGGCCGTGCAGTGGCTGCGCGAACTCTGCGACCAGCACGGCATCATGCTGATCGCCGACGAAGTGCAGACCGGCTTTGCCCGTACCGGCAAGATGTTTGCCATGGAACATTTCGGCGTGTCGCCCGACATCATGGTGTTGGCCAAGAGCCTGGCCGGCGGCATGACGCTCTCGGCCGTGGTGGGCAAGACGCAGATCATGGACGCGCCGCATCCCGGCGGCTTGGGCGGCACCTACGCCGGCAATCCGCTGGCCGTGGCGGCGTCGCTGGCGGTGCTCAAGGTGATGGACGAGGAACAATTGCCTCAGCGCGCCAAGCGCCTGGGCGATCAACTGCTGGCGCGCCTGAATGCCGTGCGCGCCACGCAGCCGCGCATCAGCGACGTGCGCGGACTCGGCGCCATGGTGGCCTGCGAACTGGTCGATCCGGCCACGGGCCAGCCCGACCCCGACTTCACCAAGCGCGTGCAGCAGGCGGCGCTGAAGCAGGGCCTGCTGCTGCTGACCTGCGGCGTCTATGGCAATGTGATCCGCTTCCTGTTTCCGCTGACGATCGAGGACGCCGTGTTCGAGGAGGCGCTGCTCATCATTGAATGCGCTTTGGCCAGCGTTTAGTGCCCAAACCATGACCATGATCCAAGCCACCATCGAGCGCCTGAGCGCCCAGGGCATTCACTTGGTGCTGACGCAGTTTTGCGATATCCACGGCGTGGCCAAGGGCAAACTCGTGCCGCTGCGCAATTTGCGCGACTGGGTCGAAGTGGGCGCCGGCTTTTCCGGGCCGAGCATCTGGGGTACGGGCCTGCCACGTTATGGCGCGCGCAGCGAATATTACGGCCGAGTGCAAGTCGAGAGCCTGCGACCCTTGCCCTTCATGCCCGGCGTGGCGCACGCCGTGTGTGACGGCTTTGCCGGTGGCGCGCCGCTGGACACGTGTTCGCGCCAAGTGCTGCGGCGGCAAGTGGAGCGCTTGAGCGCGCGCGGCTGGAAACTCTGGGTCGGGATCGAGCCTGAGTTCTTCCTGTTGCGCCAGGACGCGCAAGGCCACTGGCGCGTGGGCGACGCGGCCGACCAGTTGGACAAGCCGTCCTACGATCTCAAGTCCATTCTCCGCAACCAGGCCTTCCTGGACGACATGCGCCAGACGCTGGAGGCCTTGGGCTTTGAGCTGCAGCAGATCGACCACGAAGACGCCAACGGCCAGTACGAGATCAACTACCGCTTTGACGACGCACTGGCTGCGGCCGACCGCTACATGCTGTTCAAGCTCGCGGCGCACGCGGTGGCGCAAAGGCATGGTCAGCACTTCAGTTGCATGCCCAAGCCACTGGCGCACGCGCCCGGCAGCGGCCTGCATTTCCACTTGAGCATCACCGACGCGCAGGGCCAACCGGTGTTTGCGCAGGCCAGCGACCCCTTGGGCCTGAGCCCCCAGGGCTACGCCTTCGCCGCCGGTCTGTTGCAGCACGCCGACGCCTTGAGCGCACTGTGCGCGCCCAGCGTCAACAGCTACAAGCGCCTCGCCGCCAGCGCCAGCATCTCCGGCACCACCTGGTCGCCGGTGTGGAAATCCCTGGGGTTCAACAACCGCACCTGTCTGGTACGCACCGTGGCCGAGCGCCTGGAGTGGCGCCTGCCCGATCCTTCGTGCAACGTCTATGCGGCGATCGCCGCCACGCTGGCCGCGGGCCTGCGGGGTGTTGACGAAGGCCTGAGGGCGCCCGTAGCCTGCGACGGCGACCTGTACCAACACCGGGCCGCCGGGGGCTCCATGCCCGACCCATTGCCGCGTGACCTGCGTGCCGCGCTTGATGCGCTGCAGGCCGACAGCGTGCTGCGCGAGTTAGTGGGCGTCGCCTTTTGCGACGAGTTCCTGCAGCTCAAGAACGCCGAGTGGGCGTCTTATTCCAGCCACGTGAGCGACTGGGAACTGCAACGCTACGCGGTCGCGTTCTGAATTTCTTATTGCAAAATCCTAATTTCACAATAAGAAATTATGAAATGCTGCAGCGCAAGAAAATTTCTCAATACGGGAAATTGAATTTCACATAGAGGTATTGCAATCGTAAGTTGTTGAAAAATAAAGATTAAATTTGTCTCTTGTATAAGACATAAGATTTTCACAAGTCTTATAGAAGACATAGAATT
Source organism: uncultured beta proteobacterium (assembly GCA_903844215.1). Taxonomy (GTDB): domain Bacteria; phylum Pseudomonadota; class Gammaproteobacteria; order Burkholderiales; family Burkholderiaceae_C; genus CAIKVZ01. Next base: position 40,114 of record CAIMSP010000011.1, read on the forward strand.
AGCCTGTCGCCATCGCTTTCTGATGCGAATTTTTCAATCAACGTACGGAGTGACCCCATGCCAAACTTCACTGAACAACTGAGCCGCGCGCAACAAATCGCCGCCCTGGAAAAAGACTGGGCTACCAACCCCCGCTGGAAGGGCATCAAGCGCGGCTACACGGCGGCCGACGTGGTGCGCCTGCGCGGCTCGTTCCCAATCGAACACACGCTGGCGCGTCGCGGTGCCGAAAAGCTGTGGGATTTGCTCGCCACCGAGCCCTACGTCGCCACCATGGGCGCGCTCACCGGCGGCCAGGCAATGCAACAGGTCAAGGCCGGCATCAAGGCCATCTATCTGTCGGGCTGGCAAGTGGCGGCCGACGCCAACACCTCGGCTTCCATGTACCCCGATCAATCGCTGTACGCCGTGGACTCCGTGCCCCAGGTGGTCGAGCGCATCAACAACACGTTCCGCCGTGCCGACGAGATCCAGCACAGCAAGGGCATCGACGTGGGCGACGCTGGCTATATCGACAACTTCGTGCCCATCGTGGCCGACGCTGAAGCCGGATTTGGCGGCGTGCTCAATGCCTTCGAACTGATGAAGAACATGATCAAGTCGGGTGCGGCGGCGGTGCACTGGGAAGACCAGTTGGCCTCGGTGAAGAAGTGCGGCCACATGGGCGGCAAGGTGCTGGTGCCCACGAACGAAGGCTGCCAAAAGCTCATCGCGGCGCGCATGGCTGCCGACGTTTGCGGCGTGCCCACGATCGTGATCGCGCGCACCGACGCTGAAGCCGCCGACCTGCTGACCAGCGACTACGACGAGCGCGACAAACCCTTCCTCACCGGCGAACGCACAGCCGAAGGCTTCTACAAGACGCGCAAGGGCATGGATCAGGCCGTGGCCCGCGCCGTGGCCTACGCCGACTACGCCGATCTGGTGTGGTGCGAAACCGGCACGCCCGATCTGGAATTCGCGAAGAAGTTTGCCGACGCCGTGCACAAGGTGCACCCCGGCAAGATGCTGGCCTACAACTGCTCGCCTTCCTTCAACTGGAAGAAGAACCTGGACGATGCGACCATCGCCAAGTTCCAGCGTGAACTTGGCGCCATGGGCTACAAGTACCAGTTCATCACGCTGGCTGGCATCCACTCGATGTGGTTCCACATGTTCGACCTGGCGCAAGACTACGCCAAGCGCGGCATGACCGCCTACGTGGAAAAACTGCAGCAGCCCGAGTTTGAAGCGCGGGAACGTGGCTACACCTTTGTGTCGCACCAGCAGGAAGTGGGCACGGGCTACTTCGACGACGTCACCACGGCGATCCAGGGCGGTAAGTCCAACGTGACCGCGCTCACGGGTTCCACCGAAGAAGAGCAGTTCCACTAGGCTGCGCTAGCCAAATCATCCGAGCTGATCGGATGGTGGCAGGAGAGATCCGGCCCCGACCCGCTGTAGATGGCGAGTCGGGGCTTTTTTTCGCCTTGCTGCAGGCCAGCACAAAGCGCGTTGGTGAAGCGCCGCCCTGCGCCATGGCAAGGGCTTTCGAAAATGTATCCAGTTGTCACAAAGTGTGATAAATTTGAACATCAAATGCTCATTCGAAACACTTGTCACAGGGAGGCACATGGCGGGAAAATACACCAGCACGCAAGCGTTGGGGTCTTGCGTTGATGCGCAAAGACGCGTTGACGACCCTGGTTGCCGGCCCAGTCCATGTGGCCAATGCATGGACGCCGCAGTGCCAGGCTGCAACGCCATGCCAGCGTGGGACGAACCTAGTCTAAGGAGACCGTCATGACCGAAAGCCAACACCCGCAGCAGGACGAGCAAGCTGCCGAACCGCCTTGGGAAGACACCATACCGATGGGCAATCCGCAACCGCAGCACCACAGCGCGGCGCACCGCCATCGCCGGCACGTCGTGGCCAACACGGTGCAGGCGATCCGCAATGCATTGAGTTGGGTGTCGCGGGCCGTTTTCAATCGATCCAGACGCCATGCCCAACGAAGGAGAGCGCACGCGCTGAAGCGGCGCCAAGGCCTGCCCAACCTGCAGCACAGGACCGAGCGGCACACCCACGGCAGGCGATATCTCACCCGGCGTCAAGACGACCGTGCGTATCTGGGTTCGGTCATGGGTGGATCCAAGGCGGGCCGGGCTGCGTGAAACTGAGGGTAAGACCGCAGTCATAAGCTCCAAGCCTTGGACCCCAAGCTGCTTTTTTGAAGACGGGTGCGAGACCCGAGTGAGGGGCGGCGCCGACGCGCTGACGGCGGCTAAAATCATTCCTTTGTCAGCAAGGCGCGGTACGAGCCGCGCTTTTCCTTTTTTCATCATGATCTACATCACTCTTCCCGACGGCTCCAAACGCGAATTTCCAGGACCGGTCACAGTGGCTGAAGTGGCGGCCTCGATTGGCGCCGGGCTGGCCAAGGCGGCGCTGGGCGGCAAGCTTGACGGCAAGCTGGTGGACACCAGCCATGCCATCGGCACCGATGCCACGCTCGCCATCGTCACAGCCAAGGACGCCGACGGGCTCGAGCTGATTCGCCACTCAACCGCGCACTTGCTGGCCTACGCAGTGAAGGAGTTGTTTCCCGATGCGCAGGTGACGATCGGGCCCGTGATCGAGAACGGTTTCTTCTACGACTTTTCCTACAAGCGCCCGTTCACGCCTGAAGACCTGACGGCGATCGAGCGCAAGATGGCCAATCTGGCCGACAAGGACGAGCCGGTGACGCGCCGCGTGCTGCCGCGCGACCAGGCGATCGAACACTTCAAGAGTCTGGGCGAGCACTACAAGGCCGAGATCATCGGCAGCATTCCCGCAGGCGAGGATGTGTCGCTGTACCGCGAAGGCAAGTTTGAAGACCTGTGCCGCGGCCCGCATGTGCCCAGCACCGGCAAGCTCAAACACTTCAAGTTGATGAAATTGGCCGGCGCCTACTGGCGCGGCGACCACAAGAACGAGATGCTGCAACGCATCTACGGCACGGCCTGGGCCACGAAGGACGAGCTGCAACAACATTTGACGATGCTGGAAGAGGCCGAGAAGCGCGACCACCGCAAGCTCGGGCGCGAACTCGACCTGTTCCATATCGACGACCACGCGCCCGGTCTGGTGTTCTGGCATCCCAAGGGCTGGACCGTGTGGCAGGGCGTGGAGCAGTACATGCGCCAGGTCTACCGGGACAACGGCTACCTCGAAGTCAAGGCCCCGCAGTTGCTGGACAAGTCGCTGTGGGAGAAGACGGGACACTGGGACAAGTACCGCGAGAACATGTTCACTACCGAGTCGGAGAAGCGCGACTACGCGCTCAAGCCGATGAATTGCCCAGGCCATATCCTGATCTTCAAGCAGGGCATCAAGAGCTACCGCGACCTCCCTTTGCGCTACGGCGAGTTCGGCCAGTGCCACCGCAACGAGGCCACGGGCGGGCTGCACGGCATCATGCGCGTGCGCGGCTTCACGCAGGACGACGGCCACATCTTTTGCACCGAAGAGCAGATCCTCGACGAGTGCGTCAACTACACCGCGCTGCTGCAAAAGGTTTACGCCGACTTCGGCTTCAAGAACATCATCTACAAAGTGGCCACGCGCCCCGAGAAGCGCATCGGCAGCGACGAGAGTTGGGACAAGGCCGAGTTCGCGGTGATGGAAGCGCTGCGCCGCTCCGGGTGCGAGTTCGAGGTGTCGGTCGGCGACGGCGCCTTCTACGGACCCAAAATCGAATACACGCTGAAAGACGCGATCGGCCGCCAGTGGCAGTGCGGCACGATGCAGGTGGACTTCTTCATGACCGAACGTCTGGACGCTGAATATGTGGGTGAAGACAGCGCGCGTCATCGCCCCGTGATGCTGCACCGCGCGATCGTCGGCAGCCTGGAGCGCTTTATCGGAATCCTGATCGAAGAGCATGCCGGCGCCTTGCCCACCTGGCTGGCGCCGGTGCAGGTGGCGGTGCTCAATATCACCGATTCCCAGGCGGAATACTGTCGTGAAATAGCCAAAACTCTGCAAAATCAAGGGCTTAGAGTCGATCTGGATCTGCGCAACGAGAAAATCACGTATAAAATACGCGAGCATTCAATGCAGAAGCTCCCTTATATCCTGGTCGTAGGCGACAAGGAAAAGGCCGCTGGCGCTGTTGCGGTGCGCGCCCGAGGCAATTTGGACCTTGGTGTGATGTCACTCGAAGCGTTCGCGCAAAAAATCTCGGCCGACATTGCAAGCAAATAGTTTTTTTTAAGGATTGAAGCCATCGCTACTGAATTCCGTGATCGTCGCCACCGCGAAGAACGTAAACACCGCCTGAACCGGGAAATCATGGCCCCGGAAGTCCGCCTCTCCGGTCCTGAGAACGAGCCACTGGGTGTGGTGAGTATCACTGAAGCCCTGCGTATGGCGGGCGAGCTGGACGTGGACTTGGTCGAAACGGTTGCCACCGCCATTCCTCCGGTCTGTCGTCTGATGGACTACGGAAAGTTCAAGTACCTTGAGCAGAAGAAGGCGGCCGAGGCGAAAGCCAAGCAGACGGTGATCGAGATCAAGGAAGTCAAGTTTCGCCCGGGTACGGACGACGGTGACTACAACATCAAGATGCGCAACATCAAGCGCTTCTTGGCCGAAGGCGACAAGTGCAAGATCACGCTGCGCTTTCGGGGTCGTGAGATCACGCACCAGGAGTTGGGCATGGCCTTGCTCAATCGCATTCGCGATGAGTTGGCAGATTTGATCGTGGTGGAACAGTTTCCCCGCCTTGAGGGTCGGCAGATGATCATGATGATCGCGCCGGGCCGCAAGAAAGCCGGTGGCGGTGCGCCCAAGCCGGTGGCTGAAGCGGTTAACGCCCCTGCGGCGTAATAGAAAATCTTTCCCGGTAGGTTGAAGAACCGGCTGGGAATGGCCGGAGAGCCTGGTGCTTTCCGGTGTGGCGAGCTTGACTCGCCACAAACAAGTGGTGAGCTAAACACTCGCCACTGACAAGTGGTGAGTTCACGCTCGCCACTACAAGTGGTGAGTTCACGCTCGCCACAAACAAGTGGCTCGGGGCCTACAAGTTCGGAATCGGTTTTTCGGACGCCTCACGAGCACAATAGAAAAGGAGCATTTAAATGCCCAAAATGAAGACCAAGAGCGGTGCGAAAAAGCGTTTTCGCGTTCGTCCAGGTGGTACCGTCAAGCGCGGCCAAGCCTTCAAGCGTCACATTCTGACGAAGAAGACCACCAAAAATAAACGCCATTTGCGTGGATCGACAGCTGTGCATGAGACCAATATGGGTCATATGTCGCAGATGTTGCCAGGCCAAGGTATTTGATTAACGACGAACAAGGAGTACTCACATGCCTCGCGTCAAACGTGGTGTAACGGCTCGCGCCCGCCACAAAAAAGTTCTCGCCCTTGCCAAAGGTTTCCGCGGTCGCCGCGGTAATGTCTATCGCGTCGCTAAAGAAGCGGTGATGAAGGCCGGGCAATATGCCTACCGTGACCGTCGTACCCGCAAGCGGGTTTTCCGTCAGTTGTGGATTGCCCGTATCAACGCCGCTTCGCGTTCGTGCGGCATGACCTACAGCCAGTTCGCCAATGGTCTGAAGAAGGCCTGCATCGAGATCGACCGCAAGGTGCTGGCCGATATGGCTGTGCATGACGCAGCTGGTTTTGCTGCCATCGTGGAGCAGGTCAAAGCCAAGCTGGCGGCCTAAATCCACACCGTGTGGCTTGGCCACGCGTTTTGGTTTGCCGAACAACGAAGGGGCTAAGGGCTTGCAAGGCCCTTGGCCCCTTTCCAATTTTGGCGTCGCAATGGTTCATTTAGAGAGATTGATATGACTGAGTTGAACGCCATCGTCGAGAGCGCAAGAGCCGCATTTAGCCTGGCCGTCACGCCGGCGGATCTGGAAAATGCCAAAGCGCAGTTTTTGGGCAAGACCGGCCGCATGACCGAGTTGATGAAGGGCCTGGGCGCCTTGAGCGTGGATGAAAAGAAGTCGCGCGGCGCCGCCATCAACCTGTCCAAGCAGGCGATTGAAGCGGCGTTGACAGAGCGTCGCGCGGCACTCGCTCTTGCCGAACTCGAGGTGCAACTCAAGGCCGAGGCGTTGGACGTCACGCTGGCCGGTCGCAAGCGCGGCATGGGCAGCCTGCATCCGGTGTCGCTGTCGATGGAACGGATCGAACAAATCTTTGGTTCGATGGGTTTTGACGTGGCCGACGGCCCCGAAATCGAGAACGACTGGTACAACTTTGGCGCGCTGAATTTCCCCGAAGACCATCCGGCGCGCGCCATGCACGACACCTTCTATGTCGAGGGCGGCAAGCTGCTGCGCACGCACACCAGCCCGATGCAGAACCGCTACGCCGTGCAGCACGTCAAAAAGCACAAGGCGGCGATGAGCGCCGGCGCCGTGATGCCCGAGATTCGCGTGATCGCGCCAGGGCGCACCTACCGCGTGGACAGTGACGCCACCCATTCGCCCATGTTCCATCAGGTCGAAGGCCTGTGGATCGGACAGAACGTGAGCTTCAAGGATTTGAAGGTCGTGTTCACCGATTTTTGCCATACATTTTTTGAAACCAAAGATCTGGAACTGCGCTTTCGCCCCAGCTACTTTCCGTTCACCGAGCCCAGCGCCGAGATCGACATCCAGTTCCAGTCCGGCCCGCTCGCGGGGCGCTGGCTGGAGGTCGCGGGCAGCGGCCAGGTGCATCCGCGCGTGGTGGAAAATTTCGGCCTCGACCCCGAGCAATACATTGGTTTTGCCTTCGGCATGGGCGCGGACCGCCTGACCATGCTGCGCTACGGTGTGAACGACCTGCGGCTGTTCTTTGACGGCGATATCCGCTTCCTTTCGCAATTCCAGTGAACGCAATCAATTCGCCCCTTACCCCAGCCCTCTCCCCCTCCGGGGCGAGGGAGCAAGTGGCGGTATTTCACCCTCGCCCGCTCGCGGGAGAGGGCAGGGGTGAGGGTGCATCGTGCACCGAGTCAAGAAAACAATAGAGACCATCATGCAATTCCCCGAATCCTGGCTGCGCGAATTCTGCAACCCACCGCTGTCCTCGGCCCAACTGGCCGACACCCTCACCATGGCCGGGCTCGAGGTGGAAGAGCAGCACCCTGTGGCGCCACCGTTCACGAAGATCGTGGTGGGCGAGATCAAGGAAGCGGCGCAGCACCCCAACGCCGACCGCCTGCGCGTGTGCCAGGTGGATGTGGGACAGGGCGGCCTGCTCAACATCGTCTGCGGTGCGCCCAATGCGCGCATCGGCATCAAGGTGCCGGTTGCGTTGGTCGGCGCTGAACTGCCGCCGGGCGAAGACGGCAAGCCCTTTCTCATCAAGCTGGGGCAACTGCGCGGCGTCGAGAGCCAGGGCATGCTGTGCTCGGCGCGCGAGTTGAAGATCTCCGAGGAGCATGGTGGCCTGCTTGAGCTGGCCGCCGATGCGCTTGTGGGGCAGGACATCCGCGCCCATCTGAACCTGGACGACCAGTTGTTCACCTTGAAGCTCACGCCCAACCTGGCGCACTGCCTGAGCGTCTATGGCGTGGCGCGTGAAGTTTCGGCGCTGACCGGTGCGCCGCTGCTGCAGCCGCAGTTTCCTGCCGTGGCCGTGAGCCACCAAGAACGCTTGCCGGTGACGGTGTGCGCGAGTGATCTGTGCGGGCGCTTCTCCGGGCGCATCGTGCGCAACGTGAACCCCAAGGCCGCCACGCCGCAGTGGATGGTGGACCGGCTCGCGCGCTGCGGGCAACGCAGCGTGACGGCGCTGGTGGACATCTCCAACTACGTCATGTTCGAGTTCGGTCGGCCAACGCACATCTTCGATCTGGACAAGATCCACGGTGGCCTGGTGGTGCGCTGGGGCAGGGCGGGCGAACCGCTCAAGCTGCTCAACGGCAACACCGTCACCGTGGACGACAAGGTCGGTGTGATCGCCGATGACGTGCAGGTGGAGTCGCTGGCGGGCATCATGGGCGGCGACGCTACGGCCGTGTCCGACGACACGCGCAACGTCTATGTCGAGGCCGCCTTCTGGTGGCCCAAGGCCATCGCCGGGCGCTCGCGCCGCTTCAACTTTTCCACCGACGCAGGCCATCGCTTTGAGCGTGGCGTCGATCCCGACCTGACGGTGGAGCACATCGAACGCATCACTCAACTCATCCTTGACATCTGCGGCGGCGAATGCGGGCCGGTGGACGACATCAAGGTGAGCCTGCCCGTCGCAAAACCCGTGGCGCTGCGCGTGGCGCGCGCCGCCAAGGTGATCGGCATGCCGCTGACGCAGGCGCAGTGCGCCGACGCGCTGCGTCGTCTGGGCCTGCCGCTGACCGAGCAGGATGGCGTCATCAGCGTCACGCCGCCGGCCTACCGTTTCGACCTGGAGATCGAGGAAGACCTGATCGAGGAAGTGGCACGCATGGTGGGCTACAACAACCTGCCCACCTCGGCACCGCTGGCGCCCATCAGCGCGCGCGTGCGCGACGAAGCGCAGCGCAGCCCGTTTGCCGTGCGCCGCGCGCTCGCCGGCCTGGGCTATCAGGAGACCATCAACTTCGCCTTCGTCGAGGAGCGCTGGGAGCACGAGTTGGCCGGCAACGCCGCGCCGATTCGCCTGCTCAATCCGATCGCCAGCCAGATGAGCGTGATGCGCTCGTCCTTGCTGGGCTCGCTGATTCAGGTGCTGAAATTCAACTGTGACCGCAAGGCCGAGCGCGTGCGCGTGTTCGAGTTGGGCCGCATCTTCCTGCGCGACGCCAGCGTGGCCGACTCCGACACCACCGTGCCCGGCATGCATCAGCCGATGCGCGTGGCCGGCCTGGCCTATGGGCCATCCGACACGCTGCAGTGGGGACGCACGGCGCAGAACGTGGACTTCTTCGACGTCAAGGGCGACGTGCAGTCGCTGCTGGCGCCGCTGCACCCGGTGTTTGAAGCGGCAAGCCATCCGGCGATGCACCCGGGGCGCTGTGCCAGCGTCACCGTCGCCGGCAAGCTCATCGGCCATGTGGGCGAACTGCACCCCAAGTGGCGCCAGGCTTACGACCTGGCATTGGCGCCGGTGCTGTTTGAACTCGATCTGGCGGCGGTGCTCGAGCGCCCGGTGCCGCGCTTCAGTGCCGTGCCCAAACAGCAAGCCGTCGAGCGCGACATCGCGGTGGTGGTGAGCGAATCCGTGACCCACGCCGATCTGATGGCGCGGGTCTGGGGCGCCGACACCGGTGGCCTGCTGCGCAATGCCCTGCTGTTTGACGTGTATCGTCCCAAGCCGCAAAAAGGCGACGCTGAAGCTAGCACGGGCCTGGCTGCGGGGGAAAAGAGCCTGGCCGTGCGCCTCACCCTGAACAGCGCCGAGGCCTCGCTGACCGAGGCGCAGATCGAAGCCTCGGTGCAGGCGGTGCTGGCACAACTGGTGAGCCATTTGGGCGCACGCCTGCGCGCCTGAGCGCTGATCCGTTAAGCTTCGCGAATACGCATAGGAACATCATGGAATTGTCTGTTGAAAGCCTGGAGACTCCGGCGCTGACCAAAGCCCAGCTGGCCGAACTGCTGTTCGAGCGGATTGGCTTGAACAAGCGCGAATCCAAGGACATGATCGATGCCTTCTTTGTGCTGGTTGCGAACAGTCTGATCGATGGCGTGGATGTGAAGATTTCAGGCTTTGGCAACTTTCAGATCCGCACCAAGGCGCCGCGCCCGGGGCGCAACCCGCGCACCGGCGAGGCGATCCCGATCCAGGCGCGGCGCGTAGTCACCTTTCACGCCAGCCACAAGCTCAAAGAGCAAATTCAGAGCTAGTCAGCGCGCGTGATAACACTTCGTTACAAGGTGATCTGCAGCAACACTTTGACGGAATTATCGGGCCGACCTCGAACAGGCTTTGCATCGCGGGTTGACTTAGAGTAACCTCGCAGCTTTGATTCGTAGTGCATTGATTTCAATGGAGAATTCACTCCCGCCAATTCCCGCAAAACGCTACTTCACGATCGGTGAAGTGGGCGATCTTTGCGGTGTCAAGCCGCACGTGCTGCGCTATTGGGAGCAGGAGTTCACGCAGCTGCGTCCGATGAAGCGCCGTGGCAATCGCCGCTACTACCAGCACCACGAAGTGCTGATGATCCGGCGCATCCGGGACCTTCTTTACGATCAGGGTTTCACCATCAGCGGCGCGCGCAACAAGATGCAGGAACTGCTCCAGGGCGAGCGCGACAAGCAACTGGCAGGAGAGGTCCGGCTCGACGGAGTGGGCGTCTTGGACGCCAGCGGTGAGCAACTGGATGACTTCGGCGAAGAAAGTTTGGATGACGATGATCCCTTGCTCTCGACCCGCCTGCACCAGGTTCGCATGGAACTGTTTGAAATTCGCGACCTGCTCTCGGTCGCAGCCTGAGTGCGGGTTATAATTCGCGACTCGACGGTGTGTGGCGCAGCCTGGTAGCGCACTTGCATGGGGTGCAAGGGGTCGAAGGTTCGAATCCTTTCACACCGACCATTAGACAGTATAAAGGCCTTCAAGGAGCGATTCTTGAAGGCCTTTTTCATTGATAAATCAATGACTTACAGTGCAATAGCCTACAAAGGCCGCTATTGACTGCCAGACCAAAGCGGGGGAACATATAGGGGAACAGGTGGGGGTAAATCAGCTTTTGGGGGTAAATGTTCCCCCGTTTGCCAGTGATCCCCCTGCTGTTCCCCCACTTTTGGAGTGTTCCCCCATGCTTACAGATGCCGAATGCAGAAACGCGACGTGCCCACCTGGCAAGGCCCGTGCCCGGCTTGCCTGTTCCGGCGGGCTGTACCTTGAAATAAGCCCGGCAGGATCGAAACGCTGGTTTTGGAAATATCGCAAGGACGGCAAAGAAGGCCGCATGGCGCTGGGAGGTTATCCCGACGTGGGGCCAAAAGATGCGCGCAAGGCCAGAGACGCGGTAAAGCTGCAAAAGTCCGAAGGCCGCGACCCGGTGCAGGTGCGGAAGATCGAGAAACTGAAAGCCTCTACCCCGGCGGGGAACACTTTCAAGGTGACGGCGCTGGAATGGTACGCAATGAAGCTGGATAGTTGGAGCAGTCACTACGCCATCCGGGAAAAGCGCAACCTTGAAAAAGACCTGTTCCCATTCTTGGGATCGCGCCACATCGGGGAAATCGAGGCGATAGAGCTACTGGCCACGGTGCGCAGGGTGGAAGAACGCGGCGCGCTGGACGTGGCGCATCGGGTGCTGACCACGGCGGGGCAGGTGTGGCGCTACGCGGTGGCCACGGGCCGGGCGGCGCGGGACGTGAGCGCGGATATTCGCGGCGCCTTGAAGCCCCACCACGGCAAACACTTTGCAGCGATCACAGAGCCGGTGAAGGTGGGCGAACTGATCCGGGTGATTCGCGGCTATCAAGGCGGGCCGATTGTCCGCACAGCGCTGGCGCTGGCCCCCATGCTGTTTCAGCGACCCGGTGAACTGCGCGGTATGGCCTGGGCAGAGCTTGATCTTGACGGGGCGCTGTGGACGATTCCGGCGGCACGCATGAAGCGCAGCGTTGACGGCAAACGAAACGGCGACCCGCACCTGGTGCCATTGCCCACGCAGGCGGTGGAAATACTGCGCAAGCTGCACCCACTGACCGGACACGGGGCTTTGGTGTTTCATGGTGAACGCAGTCACGACCGGCCTATCAGTGACAACACGCTACGGGCGGCGCTGCTGACGCTGGGCTACGGACCGGACGTGCAGAGCGTTCACGGTTTCCGGGCCACGGCGCGCACGCTGTTGGCCGAAGAATTGAACGCTGACCCGCTGGTGATCGAAGCGCAACTAGCCCACGCGGTGAAGGATGCCAACGGGCGGGCCTACAACCGCACGCAGTACCTGAAACACCGCGCCACGATGATGCAGCAATGGGCGGACTATCTGGACAAGCTGGCCGCAGGCGCAGACGTGATTCCGCTGCGCACCGGCACGCGGTAAGACAGTTTCAGCCACGCCTAGCTATCGGCTGATCACCGATGGTGAAAACCGGGGCTCCCTGACCCGGCGGCGTTGGCTCCTTATCAGGTGCGATGCAGGGGGCCGAATGTTCGACAAGAAAACTCGCGCGTGGAAGCTGATATTCACGCCCGCTTTGATAGCGAAACTTCCAAGCGAATTGCGCGCTGAAGGTAAAAAGATAGGTGACGCGTATAGAGGCTTTGAAGGTTTCTTTGGTGAACTCCTAGACTTGTTTGGTCTTGATAAACCTGAAGGGACCTACACAAAGTTTCTTCGAAAACAGGTAATCAATGACTTCGACGAAGCACGACGTAGGCATGCGCAAATCGACAGTACCCGAGCGAACTATAAAAAAGATCTGTGGTTTGAAAAATCACGCGGTCATTTTCTCGCGCAAATCATTCTTGGGCATCAAAAAATTGATGAGGCGTACCTGGCTTTGAAGAACGCAGAGAAGGCAGAGTTCGCTGAGAATCTAGCTCTAGCAACTGTCCAATTGGGTCGCTTGTCAATGATATTGGAGTTGTTCGACGAAGGCGTATATGACCGCATCGGGTCATTTCAAAGTGCATTGGAAGGCGCATCCAAAGGCGGGAAGAAAAGCGGCGAAACGCGACGAAAGACGGCCAAGTTACCAAGGCCCGACAAGTTGCGCGAAGAACGGCAAAGGCTAATTGACGCAGGCAAACCACAAAGAGCAATAGCAGCCATCCTGGCCAAAAACTACGACGACTGCACGCCGGACCATGTTCGCAAGCAATTGAAACGCGAGTGAACCCACTGCACCACGGGATTTAAGCGCGATTGAAGCTAGTTCATTCAGTACCACCGACCAGACATTAACCCCACTTGCTGCACACCGTGGCAATAACCGCCATAGGGCGATAAGGGGTTATCAGAATGTCGATTCTCAGGATGCAGTCGGTCAAGGCCGAAACCGGGCACAGTTCCCACGCTTCAATTTACAACGCAATCCATGCAGGCCTGTTCACCATGCCGGTGCGCATCGGTGAAAGATCGGTAGGCTGGCCGTCGGAGGAAGTGCAGGCCATCAATGCGGCGCGGATCGCTGGGCAGACGGATGAACAAATCCGCGAACTGGTGAACACGCTGCACACGGCACGATGCGCAGCAACCGGCGAACCATTCAAGCCGACCTGGCTTGATCGCAGCGCACAGGTAAAAAAGCAAGCGGCGAAGCGCAATAAGCGCACCGGCCTGGCCACGGCGTAAGGGGTACGCCATGCACACAGACACCCAGCAAAAAAGAAAGCCCACCGGGAGCGCAAACAACCCGGCAGGCTACACAGACCACGCAACTATACCGAACACGGCAGGCACCATCAAGTCCGCGCTGATCCGCTTTGCGTCATGGCTGGCGATGATGTTCCGGGGGGTGGTATGAGCGACCCTATCGAGCTTTTCCGGCTGGCTATTGAAGCGGCGGGACTGACACCACCGGACACTATCAACGCGGACGGCAGCCTTCACCGATTCAGCACCAATGGCAATCGCGGCGACGATTCGGGGTGGTATTGCCTGCACCTTGACGGCATCCCGGCTGGCGTGTTTGGATGCTGGCGCGAGGGCCTGCAATCGACCTGGTGCGCGAAGTCCGACAAGGAAATGACGCAGGCAGAGCGCGAAGCCCACCGGCAGCGCATCAAGGCCATGCAGGTGCAGCGTGAAGCCGACACGGCACATCGCCAGCAACAGGCCAGCGAATCAGCGGCGACCCTGTGGGCGCAGGCGGACCCCGCGACAGATCACGCCTACCTGACGGCGAAGGGCATCAAGGGCCACGGCGTGAAAGTGTTTGGCGACAAGCTGCTGATCCCCATGCGCGACACGGCAGGAAAGCTGCACAGTCTGCAAACTATCGGGGCGGACGGTGCCAAGCTGTTTCACCCCGGCGGACGGGTGAAGGGCTGTTACTTCGGCGTCGGCAAACCGGCTGGCCTGCTGATCGTCTGCGAAGGCTACGCGACCGGCGCGAGCATCCATGAGGCAACCGGGCACGCTGTGGCGGTGGCCTTCAATGCGGGCAACATGGGTGAAGTCGCAGCGGCTTTGCGGGCCAAGTACACGGCGATGCGGATCATCGTTGCCGCCGACGACGACCATCTGACCGCAGACAATCCCGGACTGACAAAGGCGACGGCAGCGGCACAGGCTGTGCGCGGTTCCCTGGCAGTGCCAGTGTTCCCACCAGATCGCGGCGACAAGCACACCGATTTCAACGACCTGCACCAGCACAGCGGCGCGGACGCAGTGAAGGCGTGCATTGATGCGGCGCGGGAACTGACGGCACCGGCTGGCGCTGCTGAGTGGCCAGAGCCGACACCCTTGCCCAACGCCTTGCCCCCGGTTGATCCGTTTGACGCTGATCTATTGCCGGTGGCCTTGCGGGCCTGGGTGATGGACATTGCCCACAGGATGCAATGCCCTGCTGATTTCCCTGCGGTGGCGGCGCTGGTGGCCTTGTCCGGCCTGATCGGTGCGCGGGCCGTAATTCAGCCGAAGGCGCGGGATGACTGGCAGGTAGTGCCGAATCTGTGGGGCGCGGTAGTGGGCAGGCCGGGCGTGAAAAAGTCCCCGGCACTCAGTGAAGCCTTGAAGCCACTCAACCGGCTACAGGCAGCAGAGTTTGAACTGTGGCAGGCCGCGCATGACGCATGGGAGCTTGATTGCAAGGTAGCGGAATTTCAGGGCAGCGAGAACGAGAAAAAAGCCAAAGGCATTGCCAACAAAAACCCAGCGGCGGCGCGTGCCTTATTGGAGCCGACAGACACCCCGGCAGAGCCAACGGCACGGCGCTTTATCGTGAATGACGCCACGGTGGCAAAGCTGGGCGAACTCATGCAGCAAAACGAATGGGGCATCTTGTCCTATCGAGACGAACTCTATGGACTGCTGACCGGCCTGGACAAGCAAGGGGAGGAAGGATCGAGAGCCTTCTACCTGCAAAGCTATGACGGGAATCAGGGCTACACGTTCGACCGCATCATGCGCGGCACGGTGCATATCCCGCGTCTCTGCCTGGCCATGATCGGCGGCATTCAACCGGGGCGCATTCAAGAATACGTGCGCGGCGCGGTGGCAGGTGGCAGCGCCGACGATGGCCTATTGCAGCGGTTTGGCCTGCTGGTGTGGCCCGACACGACCGGGGATTTTGTCCACGTTGACCAATGGCCAGACACACCGGCAAGGAACACCGCATGGGCCGTGTTTGATCGCCTGGCACAGCTTGAGGCGGCAAGCGACACGGAGCCGAAGGTATGGCGCTTTGATGATGTTGCGCAGGCCTTGTTTGTGGAATGGCTGGTGCCGTTTGAAAACGAGATACGCGGCGACGACCTGCACCCGGCGATGGTGTCCCATTTATCCAAGTATCGAAAGCTGATCCCGGCGCTGGCGCTGGTGTTTGCCTTGATCGACACCCCTGACAGCGGCGGCGTGATCCATGAGGGTGAACTGATCCGGGCGCTGGCCTGGGGCGAATATCTGCGCACCCATGCACACCGGCTGTATGCGGCGGCGGTGATCCCTGAAACCACGGGCGCGTTTACGCTGCTATCCAAAATCAAACGCGGCAGGCTGGTGGATAGTGACGGCGTGAAACTGTCCAGCTTCACCCCTCGGCAGGTGGTGCAGAAAAATTGGACCGGGCTAGGCACTACGGATGCGGTGCGCAAGGCGGCGGACGTGCTGGCAGACTTCGACTACTTGAGGCGCGACCTGGTGCCGACCGGCGCGACAGGTGGCAGACCCAGCGACCGCTACACCATCAATCCGGCAGTGTTGCGAGGTGCGGCATGAATTGGCTGGCACGGTTGAAAAAATCAGCGGTAGCCCCTGAAACCGACGCTACAGAACCTACAAAACCCGGTTTCGTAGGTTTTGTAGCCCCCATTCCGGCACATATCCAAAAAACAGGGGGTGATAGTGAGGCCGCGAACGACGCACCGGCGGGCACGCCATCGGCAGCACCGGACAGACTGCGGGCCGCATCGCTGGCGCTTGACGCGGTGATTCTGGCGTCAGGCATGGCGGCTGACCCGGACCGCTGGTGCTGGCCAGAAAGTACTGCATTGAACACGGCAGAGATTGACACCTTCACGGCGCGGCTTTCCCGCTTCACCGACAAGGGGCTGATCGTGGCCTTTGCTGAATCGCTGGCGGACAAGCTGGTGGCGCGGGACCGTGAAAACGACGATAGGGCGCTTTGCCTGGAGTGCCAGCACCTTGGCGGCTACACGCCGGTATCGTGGCGCTGTGGGGCCTGGCAGCGGGCCGGGCTGGCCTCGTTGGCCGGGGACGCGCGGCTTGCCAGCGACGAAGTAACGATGCTTCGGCGGTGCGACGGTTTCACTTCAACACTTTGAAAGATCAACATGGCGACGAAAAAACGCACACCCCAACTGATCCGGGGGCACGCAACCGACCGGAGAACCGACGGCGATTACATGAGCGGAATTTACGTTTTTTTATGGGGTGGGAACCGTTGGGCGCGCATGCCTGGAGCGCCAGCAGACCCAACGGCAAACCCAAAGGCAAGGGCCGGGAAAAGTGGGGAAGCCCACGGCGACTTCGGTTGTTATCTTGCCCATTCATCGGTACTCACGGTAACAACACTTTATGAACGTCCTTGATACCTGCGCGGCCCTTTATTGCAGCCCCAAAACAGCCCATGCGGGCATCGGTCAATGGGCTGATGCTTGCTGCGAGATTGCAGCAGACGCCGCAACATCGGGCGCTGAGTTGTATGCGTCCTATGTGCTGTGGTCCAAAGAACGGGGAGCGCCTGTATGCACTGAGCGAGCATTCCTGATTTATCTCGCAAGCTTCGGGCTGGGCCGAGCGACGCGGTACGGAAATCGGTATTGGCTGGGTCTGCACATCAAAGGCCACGCACTCAAACCCACGCCACGACCCCGACCAAGAAAGCCGCGCACTGCGACGCCAAAGGCCGCAGCACTGCCACCGACGCCAGCGGCTTACTGGGGCGATATCCCGTCGGCGCTGGTTGAAAGTTGCGAGGATGACCACCAGGGCAACTGTCGGCAAAGATTGTGAAGGCCGTCACGCATCCAAGGTGCCGGACATCCGTTCCCAATACGCTGGCCATCGGCAAACTTGGAAAAACCGGTGATGCGGCGCGCTTGATGCGCGCTACTGACGGGCCTGCGCGTCGGGGTAATATCGGGCCGATGAAAATTGCAATGGGAATCTTGGTCCTTATCGTGGCGGCGCTGGGTTGGCTCCTTCGCGATGAACGGGCGACCACCGTTCAGCAGCGAAGCGAAATCGCCGAACTGACCGCAAAGATTGCTGATAAATCGGCTCGTGGAAACCTTGAATTGCAGGAAAAATGCGCCGCGCAGGCAGACAAGGTTTTTCGGCAGTTGGGCTACAGTTTGAGCAAAGACCTTTCAACTATCCAGAGTCATTTCAATGTCAAATTGAACAAGTGTTTCATGAGTTTTAGCGTGCTCTCCGCTGGCGGGTCACTTTCGAAATACTTGATAGATGCGTTTGAACAGAGGGGTTATGCAGAATACCTTGAGTTTTTTGGAACCGCAAAGACGCCACCGGTTTGCAGCCTGACACCGTTAGGTGCGAGCGCGAAAACCTGTGTATCCGCGAGCGAATACGCCGCCTTCGTTGTCCAGTACATGGAATAGCTGCACGCTACGCGCTTGAACGTGGCCTAACGCGAGGCGGTTAGTGTCCCCTTATCACAACGGAATCACAATTTTCGTTGCGCTGGCGTGGGGCAAATCTTGGCCTTCGGCGGTGTGATCGAATGGGGGGTATCAAAGGCAAAGGCGGGGAACAAAAAGGGGAACAAATCGCTTTTCAAAAATGATAGCGCTAGCATCCATGCGGGTTGCAGGCTATCTTTCGAGAGGTTTCACACGACCAAAATTGACAAGGGTCAGCAGATTAGCGTCTGCTGACCCTTTTGTCTTTTGGCGCTGATGGCCGCTGGCTGTCAGCACCAGCATTTGCCACGGTCTGCGCCGGGATGCTAAAGTGCAGTAGCATTCACGAATGATGTTATTAATTTGAAAAATGTTGCTCTTCTCTTGCCAAAGATATGCACATCAAATTGAATCAACTTGATCGACTCTTGCTGGAGTTTGAATCGGGACAATCGAGCCCTAGCAACACCGAAGAGGAAATCCAGAATTTCCTGCGGGACAGGGTGCTTGCGCCCAAGCCAACGCAGCGGGCCAGTCTTTTCGTGACTGATCGACTCAATTTCAAGACGGCCATCTTTGAAGATATGCCCTTGACGGGCGACGGTCATTGCGACTACTCAGGGTGGGCCAAAGCGGCGGGGCACAGTTTCGATACCGAGGTCACACTGGCCTCCTTTGATCGAATCGTCCGGCGCCTGGTCGAGGTTGCGGCTGCCAGCGGACATGGCCGCGACAAAATGCGCATCACCTCAAACGATCTGAAATCGCTCTTCTCCAATTGGATGGATACCACCCTCTGAACCCAGGCCTCGCTTGCGCAGCGGCCAGAATTCAGCTAGCGGATCACCTCGCCCTTTGTGCCGAGGCCCATTGCCAACACCAACACCATGATCACGGCCGCGGCGGCCGTGAACCACATCAGCGCATCGGCGTGGCTGGCCTTCATCGCCGTCCCGGCAATCAGTGGCCCGGCCACCGCGCTGAGCGTGTACAGCATGGAAATCATGCTGACATTGCTGGCCATGTTGCCGCGAACGGTCATGGTGCTGGCAATCAGGGCGAGGGTCAAAAAGGCGGTGATGAAGCCGCCCAACATGAAGACGCAGAAGATCAGTTGCGCGTGCGTCAGCGGCAGTGAGAGGGCGGCGCAAACCAGCGCAGTGCCAACGGCGCAAAGCAGTGCGGTCAGATCAACGCCACGGTGGTCTGCGAGCCAACCCACGGCATACTGCAACAGCAAGCCGCCCAAAC